>JBGUSX010000026.1:0-3604 GCA_045132775.1 Eubacteriales bacterium | reverse complement strand
TTAAACATAAAAGAGCTACGGCCCGCCGTAGCTCTTTTCTATTCCATTCACCTCTCGGGCAAAAACTCCTTAATACTCTCTCTTATCAAATGAAAATCGTTCGTCATGAGCGTATCAATACCCATCTCCATGTATTTTCTCGCGCTCGCGGCATCATCCGCTTGACAAAGGTTGCAGCGAATGCCGTGTGCATGAGCTCTGTCGATCATCTCCTGATCAAGAGGATACCACGTCACAAACTGGGTTTTGTTAAATCCGTGCTCAATAGCTTCTTCAAGCATACCTGCGTTTCCGCGGCCTGCGCCGAGACAGAAGCCGGCAAGAGGGAGGAGCTCTCTCATTTTTTCAAGGCTTTCAATGTTAGTAGTCATAAAGTAAATATGCTGTTCGCAGTCATACTTCTTTATAAGACGTGCGAT
This sequence comes from Eubacteriales bacterium, assembly GCA_045132775.1. Classification (GTDB taxonomy): domain Bacteria; phylum Bacillota; class Clostridia; order Oscillospirales; family CAG-272; genus SVTX01. The sequence continues at coordinate 3,185 of JBGUSX010000026.1, read as the reverse complement.
ATCCTCGTAATGACGAGCTTGCTTGTTCACGTAATCGGGGCTGTCGAGAATGTCCCAGATCTTGACGTGAATATTCATAATAACTCTGCCGGAGAACTGCTTGAGTACCTCTTCAAGCGTGGGAATCTGAAGCCCCTTGAGCTTCTCGTGACCCTTTGAAAAATCAAGAGCCTTTAGCTCCTCGAGCGTGTGCGTGCATATCCAACCGGTGCCGTTTGAAACGCGCTCAAGGCTGGAATCGTGCGCAACCACGAGCTGCCCGTCCTTGGTTTCCCAAACGTCAAACTCGATCTCATCAGCACCCATCGAGACCGCAGCACCAAGCGCAGGCATGGTGTTTTCGGGAGCAATGGTGTTGAATCCGCGGTGAGCGCAAACTCTGGGATAACTCATCCACTTGTCAAAGGTGACGATACCCGAACCGCCCTGACGGTATTTCCAGGGGCGGCGACCGATCTCAACGTACTCCCAGTGAGCAGAGGGAGGATTACCGTATCCGGCAGGCTTGTAGTACTTGTCCTTCGGATCGAATTCAAAGGTGAACGAACCCACCGCACTCTTCATGTTGCCAATGACCTTGCCGTAGGGCGAGACCGCCATCGATGAGCCGCCGAGCTTGGATTCAAGACCCATGGAGACCGAGGCGCGAAGAACGTAAGCGTTGGTGTTGTAGGCGCAGAAACGGGTGATGGTCTCAAGAGCCTCGTGAGTGTCGCTTCGCTGATGCGAGCAGCCGATGATAATATCAACGTTGTAGCGCGCAATGTTCGCGTACATCTCGTAGAAGTAGAAATCGTAGCAGGTGAGGAAAGCGTAACGGATACCGTCGATCTCGATCACGTAAGGCTCATCAAACTCAAAGGAGTAGCCGCCGTCGCGACCACGCTCAAAGATCTCGGAGTGAACGGGATGGACCTTGTCGTATTTTCCGACTACATCACCCGCGCGGTCGATCGCAAAGGTAGTGTTCTTGTAGCCCTCACTCGAGGAGTTGAAGAAAACGACTGCGTTACATCTCTGCGCAGTCTCTTGAGCTTTCTTAAGGAGTACAGGGTGGTACTTTTCGGTCGAGGCGATGAACTCCTCGCGCGTGCTAGCCTTTGCGGGAACGTCCGCGGACTCGGGAAGAACGATTATGTCAAGGGAGGGATCGCAAGCGTCGAGCTGTGCGAGCTCCCAGAGGAAAAGCTCGTCGGAGCGTGAGTAATCGGTGGACCAAAGAGGCTGAATAATGCGTGCTTTCATAAGAAGAACTCCTTTTCTGCAATAAAACGCAAACAATAGTAAACAAACGGTTGAAAAATCAACAAATAATATAAACACATTGCCAATTTGTAGGGGGAGGGCTTTACTCCTCCCGCCGACTAATTATATATCAAAAAAATGGAAAAGTCAATACAAAAAAGGGATAAAAAGCAGAAAATTCCGCGCGGTTTTCCGCGCGGAATCTTCTGTTATCCAAAATTAACAGCTAAAACGTGATCTTTTGTAAGGTGTGATCTGTAAGTTAAATTACTTAACTTCAACAGTTGCGCCAGCCTCTTCGAGAGCAGCCTTGATCTTGTCTGCCTCGTCCTTAGCAACGCCTTCCTTAACAGCCTTGGGACAACCCTCAACGAGGTCCTTAGCTTCCTTAAGTCCGAGACCGGTGATCTCGCGAACAGCCTTGATAACGTTGAGCTTCTTGTCGCCGAAGCCGGTGAGAACTACGTCAAACTCGGTCTTCTCTTCTACTGCGGGAGCAGCTGCGCCTGCTACAGCAACAACACCAACGGGAGCTGCTGCGGAAACGCCGAACTCTTCCTCAACTGCCTTTACGAGGTCAGCGAGCTCGAGAATTGTAAGTGTCTTGATTTCTTCAAGAATATTTGTGATCTTTTCGGATGCCATGTTAAATTACCTCCTGAATATGGAAATATAAAATGTTTTTGTTTTTATGCGACTTTAAGTCGATTATTCTGCAGCGGGTGCCTCTGCTTCTGCAGGAGCTTCCTCTGCGGGTGCTGCTTCTTCTGCAGCGGGTGCTTCCTCGCCGCCCTCGTTCTTCTTGTCGAGGACTGCCTGGATAGCGTATGCAAAGTTGTAGATAGGAGACTTGATAGAGCCGAGGAACTTCGCGATAAGGACTTCCTTGGAAGGAATGTCTGCGAGATTGTTGATACCTGCAGCATCGAGAACCTCACCGTCGCAGTAACCTGCGAGGATCTGGAAAGACTCGATCTTATCAGCGTATTCCTTGAGGATCTTAGCAGGAGCGATAGGATCTTCGGGGCTGGAGATAGCGATAGCGGTCATACCGTTGAGGTACTGCTTGATATCGCCGTAGCCGCACATATCGCAAGCTCTGCCTGTGAGGGTGTTCTTCATAACAACGTACTTAACACCGGCTTCACGGAGAGCCTTACGGAGAGCTGTGTCATTCTCAACGGTGATACCCTGATAATTGACAACAACACCGGCTGCACTTGCTTTGATCTGCTCTGCGAGGTCTGCAACTACCTGTTTTTTCTGTTCGAGTATTGCGTTACTAGGCATTTGGTTTAACCTCCCGTGTTAATTAAATAAAAAAACTTTCTTCCCGACGGCACCGCACACAGATACCGGGAAAGAAAGCACACAAAAAGCCCGAAGGCTGATATTTCGTTTAACTTCTTCCTCGGCAGGGTGGCTTGCGCTTTTACGGGAACCTGCTGTCTTTGGATAAGAGCCTTCATCGGCTCACTTGTGTATTATACCACAACAAAAACCGTTTGTCAATAGTTTTTTGAAAATAAATTTAATTTTTTAAAAAATCTCCGCACCCTCGATTACATAGAGGATAAAAATGACTTGCAACGCTTTCAAATTTTGATTTGTCGGGGACGCGGGGGGATGCGAGGGGATGCGCGTGGGGGGCTTTTCCAGAGAAAAAAGCCCCCCACACCCCCAAAACCTCAAAAAAATTTTATACAAGTTAAGACGGTTTACTGAACTACACCGTGTCGCACCTGCATTGTCCCACTGCTATCGTGTTGCGAGTATATTTTAAATCGTTTTATTAAAAGGGTTTTATATTTCTTTCACGGCATCAAATTTTCCTCACGGTATGCTTTGCGTCCGTAGGGGAGGGGCTTGCCCCTCCCGCGCGATGAACGTCTATAAAACCTTTATGGTATAAGGCATTACATGCTGTAGGGCGGGGGCTT
>JBGUSX010000025.1:0-9565 GCA_045132775.1 Eubacteriales bacterium | reverse complement strand
GGGCTTGCTCCCGCCGTTGCGTTGATTTGGAAGTGGTTTCACGGCGGGAGCAAGCCCCCGCCCTACGATGAAAAAATACTGCTTTCGTGAAGCAATTTCATAACTGTTTGCAATTTTCAAATTTACCCATAAATTGCAATTTTACTTTCTTGATGAATAGTTATCACATAATTTACCAAATTTTCCCCCACTATCCGCCCAGCGCGAGGCTTCTCCTTGGGGAGAAGCTGTCACGAAGTGACTGATGAGGGGCAAAGAGAAAAGGCAAAAATGATTTATTTAGACAACAGTGCCACCACCGAGATCTCGGTTGCGGCTAAGAAAAAAATGATCGATGCAATGGAGAAGTACGGCAACCCGTCCTCCACGCACACAGCGGGCATAGAGGCTCGCAGAATCATTGACGAGGCAAGAGAAAAGCTCGCAGGGGCTTTAGGTGTTGGTCGCGTCAATCCCGAAAACCTCATCTTCACCGCATGCGGAAGCGAGTCGAATAACACCGCCATCCTCGGTGTCGCATACGCAAAGGAGAAGAGAAGAGCGAACAGAATAGTCACCACCGACTCCGAGCACCCATCCGTCGAAAACGTGATGAGAAAGCTCGAGAAGGACGGCTTTGAAGTCGTCCGTGTCTCAACGCGCGGCGGCAAGGTCAACGAGGAGGAATTCCTCTCCGCCATCGACGACAAAACGCTCCTCGTCTCAATGATGCTCGTAAATAACGAAACGGGAGCCGTTTACGACCTCAAGAAGCTCTTTGGAATGGCAAAGAGAAGAAATCCCGAGATCGTCACCCACTGTGACGCAGTGCAGGGATTTCTCAAGGTGCCCTTTACCCCAAAGATGATATCTGCAGACCTTGTAAGCCTGAGCGCACACAAAATTCACGGACCCAAGGGAGTCGGCGCACTCTATGTAAGCCCCGAGATCATCAAGGCAAAGAAGATAGTGCCCTATATCATCGGCGGCGGACAGGAGGGCGGCTACCGCTCGGGAACAGAGAATATTGTGGGAATCGCCGGCTTTGGTGCGGCGGCAGAGGAGCAGAGAGCAAGCTTTGCGGCAAACACCGCAAAGATATCAGCCCTCCGCGATGAGTGTGAGCGGATCGTTACCAAGGCAGGTGCAAGACCGAATATACCCGTCGGTGCTCGCGCACCGCACGTGCTCTCGGTAACCCTGCCCGACATCAAGAGCGAGACGATGCTCAATCACCTCTCGGGAAAGGGAATATGTATCTCGGCAGGCTCGGCTTGCTCGGCGCACGCGAAAAATATGTCCTCGACCCTGCTCGGCTTCGGACTCACAGAGCACGACGCGGACTGCACGGTGCGAATCAGCTTCTCGGAGTATAACACAGACTCCGACCTCCAAGCCTTCGCCACCGCCTTCACCGAGGGAATTGACTCGCTTGTTCGAATAAAACACTGAAAATTAAGTAACCTTAACTGTATTGCAAGTTCAAAAATAAATCAACATAAAAACAACGTAATTTGATCGAAAAAGCACTTTTTTTAATGATGATCAAAAAACAAGTTAAGCGAACTTAATAATGCATAAAAATACGGCTTATCCCATAAGGGTTTAAGCCGTATTTTGTGTATATTTTTATCTAAAAAATGAATATATACATTTTTTATACATTTTAAAGTATGATAAGCAAAAGCAAAACAAAAAAGTCGTTTTTCCCTTATAGAGAAAGGGAAAAACGACTTTTGATTTTCTGTTAGCCGCCGAGGTATGCCTTCTTGACCATTTCGCTCTCGGAGAGCTCCTTACCCGTGCCCGAGAGAACGATCTTTCCGTTCTCAAGCACGTAAGCTCTGTCCGAGATCGCCAGGGATTTACCCGCGTTCTGCTCAACCAGAAGGATGGTCGTGCCGTCCTTGTTGATGTCCTTGATTATCTCAAAGACCTGGTCAACAAGCAGGGGAGAAAGTCCCATAGAGGGCTCGTCAAGCATCAAAAGCTTCGGGTGGCTCATGATAGCTCGTCCCATTGCAAGCATCTGCTGCTCACCGCCCGAAAGCGTTCCGGCGATTTGATTTTTTCGCTCTGCAAGACGGGGAAAACGAGTGTAGATCGCGTCAAGATCGTTCTTGAATCCCGACTGATCTTTTACGCTGTAAGCACCCATAAGCAGATTTTCATAAACTGTCAGCTCCTGGAAGATTCGTCTTCCTTCGGGAACCTGAGTCATTCCGAGGTGGACTATCTTATGACAGGGAGTTTTATTTATATCGTGACCGTCAAAGGTTACCGTGCCCGCGCGCTTCGGGATAAGACCGACAACGCTTTGCATCGTGGTGGTTTTTCCCGCACCGTTGGCACCGATCAGCGTGACGATCTCGCCCTCGTTTACCTCAAAGCTGATGCCCTTGAGGGCGCAAATGACACCGTAGTAGACCTCAAGGTCTTTAACTTCAAGTAATGCCATTGTCTTTTCCTCCATTCCGCCGCAGCCGCGGCGTAAATAAATCATCAATGACTTTTGCCAAGGCAAAAGTCGTGCGTGAAGAAGATCTTTTCCTATAAGAAGGGAGCAACCTTCACGCTATCCTCCAATGTATGCTTTGATTACTTCGGGATTGGAGAGAGCGGTCTTTGTATCTCCCTCAGCAAGAACCGTACCGAAGTTGAGGACTGTGATCTCGTCGCAAAGTCCCTGAACGAATTTCATATCGTGCTCGATAAGCAGGATAGTCATATCGAAGTTATCGCGAACAAATTTGATGGTTTCAACGAGGTCCTCGGTCTCGTGGGGGTTCATTCCAGCGGCGGGCTCGTCAAGAAGCAGAAGCTTTGGCGAGGTTGCAAGAGCTCTTGCTATCTCAAGCTTTCTTTGCTTTCCGTAGGGGAGGTTGCAGGCGAGGTTGTTGCGCTCCTCCTCAAGTCCGAAGATACGGAGCAGCTCCTTTGCTCTTTCTCTCATTGCCTTTTCTGTCTTGAAGTGACGGGGAAGGCGGAGAAGGCTTGTCAGAACTCCGCACTTGAATTCGGGGTTGTTATGCAGACCGACCATAACGTTTCTTACAACGGTCATATTGTTGAAGAGTCTGATGTTCTGGAAGGTACGCGCGATGCCCTTATGGTTTATCTTCTCCTGCGAGAGTCCCTTGAGCTCCTCGCCGTCGAGGAGGAAGGTTCCCGTTGTGGGCTTATATACACCTGTGAGAAGATTGAAGATAGTTGTTTTTCCTGCACCGTTGGGACCGATAAGTCCGTAGATCTGGTTCTTCTTGACGCGCATATTTACGTTCTGCGCCGCCTTAAGTCCTCCAAAGGAGATGCCGAGCTCACGTGTTTCGAGAATATAATCTGCCATTACTCGTCTCCTCCTTTACCCGTAAGATCCTGCTGCTCCTGAGGTGTTACGTCGATAGAGAGGATCTCGTTCATTTCTATCTTTGTAGGCACAACGTCCCATTTTGCCTCGTCGTCCTTGACGCGTGCGGGGTCGTGCTTGTGTCTGATGATCTTTTTGAGAAGTGCTTTAAGATTGTACTTATCGCGGAAGTTCTTGAGCGCAGGTGCGTTATTGTAGATAACGATAACGATAAGAATGAGTGCGTAGAGAAGATTCTGGAGCACTGCAAGGTCACCTGTGAGAACCGTTGCGAGCTTGGTGTTAAGGAAGGTGATGAGCGTTGCGGAGAGAATCGCTCCCGTGATATTACCCATTCCTCCGAGAACTACCATAACGAGAATCTCGATAGAGTAGTTATAGCCGAATTTCGCGCTCTGGACTGTGTAGTTCGAATAGCTGTAGAGCACACCCGCGATTCCCGCGAAGGTTGCGGAGAGTGTGAACGCGATAAGCTTATACTTTGTTACGTTGATTCCCGTTGCGCGTGCGGCGATCTCGTTGTCTCTTATCGAGGTTATCGCGCGTCCGTGCTTTGAGCGTATAAGATTCTGAATTACGAAAAGCGTGATCAGAACGAGGACGAATGCGATTATAAAGAGATACTTTCTGTCAAAACGGGGAGTATCGAGACCGATAGCACCGCCGAAGGATTTGTCCGACGTGTTCTGGAATACCGATCTTACTATCTCACCGAATGCAAGCGTTACGATCGCGAGGTAGTCACCGCGCAGACGAAGTGCGGGGATACCGATAATGATTCCGCATACAGCCGCAGCTGCCGCACCGACTGCAAGCGAGATAACAAACGTGAGCACTCCGTTTCCGAGCGAGGAAACGAGGAGCGACGCGACCTTTCCTCCGAGATACGCGCCTACACACATAAATCCTGCGTGTCCGAGCGAGAGCTCGCCGAGGAATCCAACGACAAGTGAGAGGGATACTGCAAGAATTACGCTGATAGCGATCTTTTCAAGCAGATAGATAAGAGAAGCGTCGAGCTTTCCGCCCGTGAAGGTATAGACCGCCAAAAACGCTGTGAGAGCGCCGATGACGATATAGTTGATATAATGCTTGATATTGAACTTGCGCTTTTTCATACCTTCTCCCTCCTTTTCTTGCCAAGGAAGCCGTTAGGTCTTACAAGCAGAATTACGATAAGAATAGCGAACTCGATAGCGTCGGTGTAGGGAGCAATTACGGTTATCTTATACGAGATACACTCGACAAGACCCAAGAGTATTCCTCCAAGGAGTGCTCCGGGGATAGATCCGATACCTCCGATTACCGCCGCGGTGAATGCCTTGATACCGGGCATTGCACCGAGTGTGCTCGAGATACTGGGCGCTTTCAAGAGATAGAAGAGTCCTGCGATAGCGGCGAGTGCCGAGCCTATTGCAAAGGTTATCGTGATTATAGCGTTTACGTTTATTCCCATAAGCTGAGCCGCGCCCTTGTCCTCGGAGACGGCGATCATCGCGCGACCGAGTCTTGTATATTTGATAAAGAAGGTCAATGCGACCATAACTACGGTGGTGACTGCGAGAGTGACGAGCGAGGATATCTGCATGGGCACTCCGAGGATCTTTACCGAGCCGAAGTCATAGACCGTGACCATTTTGTTTGCAGAGCCAAAGATGATCTGCGCCAGACTCTGCAACAGATAGCTGACGCCGATAGCCGTAATGAGAACTGCGAGAGGCGATGCTCCTCGCAGGGGCTTATATGCTATTTTTTCTATGGTGATACCGAGTATCACACATCCGATTATTGCCATAAAGATGGCTAAAAGGGGATTGTTGGTCGCCATGAACACGTAGATAAGATATCCGCCGACCATGATTATATCGCCGTGAGCGAAGTTGAGCATTTTTGCGATACCGTACACCATCGTATAGCCAAGAGCTATCATAGCGTAGATTCCGCCTATGCTGAGTCCGTTTATCAGCGTAGATAAGATGATATCCATAAAAATTACCTTGCTTTTCTATAAGATATGACAGGGAAGTGTGCTCACCGCACTGCCATTTATATAGGCATAACTGCATATACCCCCGAAAAAGAGATATATGCAGTTATTACGTTTATAGTTTATGCCTTGATCGGTTTATCAGTTAGCTTCCTTGATAACGTACTGGATAGCGGTCTTTGCAACGTAACCGTTCTTATCCCAGCTGATGCTGTCACCTGTGTTACCGTTCTTATATGTGTATCCGCCCTGGAACTGCTCCTTGAGGATATCGCAGAGGTCGGATGCGCTGATAGTTACGGGAATATCCTTTCCGCTGTCGATCGCAGCCTTCATAGCACCGTAGATCGCGTATATGCAGTCATAAGCGGATGCGCCGAACTGGTTGAGAGGAGCGTTAGGATACTTTTCGGTGTACTTCTTGATGTACTCTGCAGCCTTACCTTCGGTAGCCTTGGAGTTGAAGTGAGAGAGCATTGTTACCTTCTGAGGAATCTCAGTGATATCGAAGCCGTCTATGTTATCGATGCCGTCAAAGCCGTCGCATCCGTAGTAAACTGCGTCAGCTGCAAGAATGTCCTTCGCCTGAGTCATGAAGAGGGAAGCGGGACCGTAGTATGTGGGCATGAAGATGAACTTGCAATCCTTGAGAGTGTCGATCTGAGTGGAGAAGTCTGTTGCACCTGCATCGGTGAAGCTTGTGGACACTACCTTAACGGAAGAATCGAGGTTCTCCATGAACTGATCGAAGATACCCTTGGAGTACTGCTCGTCGGACTTGAAGAATGCGCCGATGGTCTGACCCTTGAAGTTCTGGTTTACGAAGTCTGCTGCGACTTTACCCTGATTACCGTCTGCAAAGCACATCTGGTAGCCGTTGTCAAACTCGGGGATCTTGTCGCCCGAAGCGGAGGGGGTGAGGAAGAATACGTTGTCCTCGTGGGAGAGATTCTTGAACTCGAGACCGGGAGCTGTTGTTACGGTACCGAGAGATACCTGCATACCGCCCTCAAGCATAGAGGAGTAGTTGGTAGATACCTTGGTAGCGTCGTGCATATCGTCGGTTGCTACGAGCTTGAACTTTACACCGTTGAGACCGCCTGCTTCGTTGATCTCGTCAACTGCCATCTGTGCGGAATACTGAACTGCCTGACCGTACATAGCAGCACCGCCGGTAAGAGGACCGGAGAAGCCGATAATGAACTCGGTGTTGTTTGCGGTGTAGCCGTTGTCTGTGTTATCGCAGGAAGCGAAAACGAAAATTGCCGATACGCTGAGAACCAGCGCAAGAACGATCGACAAAACTTTTGTGAGTTTCATAATTGTTACCTCCAAAAAAGAAAAATTATAAGCATATAGTACACTTTTTTCTTTTTCTTGTCAAGATACTTTTTTCGATTTCGCTTAAATTCCCCGAAAAGCAAAAAAACTTTAGTTATTTATATTCATTTTTGTGCATTTTCACAAATCATTTATTCAAAATGATACAGATTTGGAACGGAATCTGTCAGAATCTGTTGGTGTAATGCTTTAAAATCAATAATATACAAGCAAAACTCTCGCGCATCAGCGCGGGAGTTTTGCTTGTATTATGTGGAGATAACCTGATCAGAATTCGCCGAGATTGGCTCTTATATATTTTAAAAGGAAGTCACGGAGGGGAGTAATTTTGACGAAAGCTTCGTCATATTCACTAAAGGGATATTTTGCGTATAGGGAATTATAGTAGTTTGTCGGTCTTTCGAGATCTGTGACCGAGGCGATAGAATCCAAGTCGATATAGTGCTTTTTTACGAATCCGTCATACAGCTTTTTGTGCTCGACAGCACCGATCACTCCCATATATTCACTGACGTGAGGAGAGACGTATCTGCTGGAATTCACGAAAAACTGACAGAGTCCGCCGTTGTTGACCTCCATCTCAAGATAACTTACGGAATAGACGACTTTTTGCTTGTAAGAAAGGGAATTGATGCCTTCCTGCATATCATCGTATTCGTTGATCTTATGGTCGAGCCTTGCGATGACTGCTTCGTAGAGTTCATCGTCGGAGAGAGCGGAGAGCTCTTCGGTGGACATATCTATATAACGTGATCCCGATAGAAGTGCGCAGGAGGTCAGATTTGGTATAATAACCAAAATTATGAGTGAAAGAATAATAATTGTTTTTGTGGTTGTTGAAGAATAATCTCTCATTGCATTTTCTGTCCCCCTATTTCTGTTTGTTACCGTATTTCTTCTTTTATTTGCTATTGAAGTGATAGGTCAAAAATAACGCTTTTTATATTCTATCAGCTCTCCGTCATAGGTGATAAAGCTGAAGCTGACATCATCGAGACCTGCCTCGATCAAGTGCCCGTCAACTACGGCGCGAAGTGTGTGTTCAAATTCAAATAGACCCTTCTTTTCGTCGTAAACGAGGTCGTTTACAACAAGCTCGTTGGTGGTTTTTACTCTTCGGTAGCATACGCGATATGACTCGGCTATCGTTTTAAGCAGAACCTTGTGGTCTACGATATTATACCATAAAAACGAGGCTTTGTAAAGTGGGAAGGGGGTATTGTTTGGATGGGTGACGGCGGAAAAGTGATTAAAAATATAAATGAAAGGAGCTTGATTTTGTGCAGAAAAAACGATGAAAAAAATTTTGAAAAAATTTCAAAAAAGGTATTGACAAATGTGAAAGTGCGTGCTATAATATACAGGTCGCAGCGAATGAGGCGGCATTTTGGAAGCATAGCTCAGTTGGGAGAGCATCTGCCTTACAAGCAGAGGGTCATAGGTTCGAGCCCTATTGTTTCCACCAGCGCGAAAGCGCATCTAATAGCCCGTTTGCGAACGCAAACGAGTGCATTTGGCGCTTGCGCCAAATTCGGCCCGGTAGTTCAGTTGGTTAGAACGCTAGCCTGTCACGCTAGAGGTCAGGGGTTCGAGTCCCCTTCGGGTCGCCACTTACTTTTCTTGAAAGAAAAGGTAAGCAAAAGAACTTTCCACCCTCGGTTGCACGGTTTTGGAGATCGTTTTTGTATCTCACGACGGTGAAAAACGAGTTTGGTCGGTGAAGTTATGCGGATTTAGCTCATTTGGTAGAGCGCGACCTTGCCAAGGTCGAGGTGGCGGGTTCGAGCCCCGTAATCCGCTCCAATATGGTGACGTAGCCAAGTGGTAAGGCCCCGGTCTGCAACACCGTTATCCGCCGGTTCAAATCCGGCCGTCACCTCCAAAAAATAACACCCAGCCAATTGGCTGGGTGTTATTTTTTGGAACTGCCGACCGTCATGTGAAACGAGCCTCTCGGCTCTGCCGAGAATTTAGTTCAATTCCGGCCCGATCAATCGGCAGGCTCTTATTTTTTGGAGCCGCCGGCCAACAATTTAAACCCGCCTCTCGGCGAAGCCGAGAATTTAGTTCAAATCCGGCCCGATCAATCGGCAGGCTCTTATTTTTTGCATTTGCCGACCAGGGTTTGAACCCGCCTCTCGCCGCAAGGCGAGAATTTAGTTCAGATCCGGCCTAAAAAATCCAACTTTCCAAGTTGGATTTTTTCATTTGTGTCCGCAGGGCACAACATCATTTGACCGAAGGTCAACATCATTTCGAGCAAAGCGAGAACATCATTGTCTGCGAAGCGGACGCAAAACGATGTTGCACTGCGTGCAAATGATGTGCTTCGCAATGATGTGGGCTTGTGCCCAACGATGTTGCGCTTCGCGCAACCGCAGCTGTACTTGTTTTTTGAATTGCTGATTTGCAGTTATGATTTAGGAGACTGAATATCCGTCAGACCAAGGATGTAATCTACTGACACATTGTGAATGCGTGCAAGCTTGATCAGTATGTCTGTGGGAATATCTCTCTGTCCTAATTCATAGTTGCTATATACTTGCTGTGAGCAATTTAAAAAACGAGCCATTTCTTTCTGGGTAATATCTTTATCCTCGCGCAAATCACGAATTCTTCTATATAACATAATAACATAATACCTCTGAATTAATAAAATGTTTACAAATGATTATATCAAACCGCAATTTGCAGTATTGACTTTTACCGCAAATTGCGGTATAATTCTACTGTCTCAGACAAAAAATACTAATTTGGAGCCAACTATAAAAAAGTCAATAGGTAAATGAAAAAAAGTGAAGAAAAATCTTCACACATAGGAAAGTCGGATAAAGGCATAGCAAAACAGACTACCCACGAGTAGCCGTTTTGGGATATGAGTTCAAGGAATT
>JBGUSX010000024.1:0-6884 GCA_045132775.1 Eubacteriales bacterium | reverse complement strand
AATTCCTTGAACTCATATCCCAAAACGGCTACTCGTGGGTAGTCTGTTTTGCTATGCCTTTATCCGACTTTCCTATGTGTGAAGATTTTTCTTCACTTTTTTTCATTTACCTATTGACTTTTTTATAGTTGGCTCCAAAATTCTGACAGATCAGATATGTACTCCCTCCGATCCTATCCAGATTATAACATAAGCTTTACCACGTGTCAAGAGGAGCGCATATCAAGCCGTCATTTTATCGTCAAAATGTTTAATATTTTCCTATACTTCTCCCTACAATTTATAAATAAGCGAAAATGTTGCCCGAAATGCGCAAAATAATCAAAAAAGTGTTGTTTATCGTGAAAAAGTGTGATATAATTATAATGTATAATTATTTTCGCGAGGACACACAAAAATGAAATATCTTGTTCTCATTCCCGACGGAATGGCTGATGAAAAAATATCCGCTCTGGGCGACAAAACTCCCATGGAGGCGGCAGACAAAAAAACAATGGACTATCTTGCCGCGCGCTCGACGGTCGGAACCGTCTCAAACGTACCGAAAGGTATGGTTCCCGAAAGCGACACCGCAAATATGGCAATCCTCTCCTTCGACCCCAAGGTCTACTCAAAGGGACGCTCTCCCCTTGAGGCTATGAGCATGGGACTTGAGATGGCGGAGGACGATGTAGCATACAGATGCAATATCGTAACTCTTTCCGAGGAGGGCAAGTACGACGAGAAGATCATGCTCGACCACTCCGCAGACGAGATAACCACCGCAGAGGCAGACGAGCTTATCAAGGCGCTTGATAAGGCACTCGGCAACGAGCTCCGTCGCTTCTACACGGGAGTCAGCTACCGCCATTGCATACTTTGGAAGGGCGGCAATGACAAATATAACTTTATGCGTCCGCACGACATCCTCGGTCAGTGCATAAAGGAGCACCTGCCGCACGGCGAGGATGGCAAGGTCTTTTACGATCTTATGCGTGCAAGCTGGGATATACTCGACAAGCACCCCGTAAACGAGGCAAGACGCGCTCGCGGACTCCGTCCCGCAAACTCCATCTGGCTCTGGAGCCCCGGCAAAAAGCCCGCTCTCCCCTCCTTCAAGGAAAAATGGGGACTTGACGCGGCTGTCATCTCCGCAGTTGACCTTATCAAAGGCATCGGAATTTGTGCCGAGATGCGCTCTATCGACGTAGAGGGCGCAACGGGCAACGTACATACAAACTATGATGGCAAGGCAGAGGCGGCGATAAACGCATTTAGCGAGGGTGCAGAATACGTCTATATCCATGTTGAAGGACCCGACGAGTGCGGTCACAGAGCCGAGACAGAAAACAAGGTGCTCGCAATAGAGCTTATCGACAAAAAGATTCTTGCCCCCGTGTATGAGTACCTCAAGAGAACGGGCGAGGACTTCAAGATAATGATCCTCCCCGACCACCCCACCCCCGTCCGTCTGCGCACGCACACGATAGACCCCGTACCCTTTATGATCTATTCTTCAAAAAAGGATGATAACGGAGTTACCTGCTTTTCCGAGCAGAGCGCGGCACAAACGGGACTCTATCTCCCCCGCGGACACGAGCTTATGGAGCTCCTTATAAAAGATTGACACGTCGGATATAACTCCGACAAGGAGGTTATATGGATAATAACAACAACGACTTTGAAAATTTTTCGGGCATTCCCTCCGAAAAAAACGTAGTCGAGAACGCGGAAAACGTTGAAGATACTACACAGGAAAACCTTGAAGATACTACACAGGAAAACGTTGAAGAAACCGCGCAGGAAAACGTTGAAGATACAACACAGGAAAACTTTGAAGATACCGCAGAAACAACACTTGAGGGTGACGAAAACAGCCCCCCCGAGCCCGAAACCAACGAAATAAAACCTAAAAAATCATCAAGAATATTATCCGCCATATACGACTATGCCGAGATCTTCGCGATATCGATAGTCGCGGTGCTTCTGCTCTTCACATTCGGAGTCAGACTCTGCCGCGTTGACGGAAGCTCGATGAATCAGACTCTCAACCACAACGAAATGATCATCGCCTCAAACTTTTTCTATACCCCCAAGCAGGGCGATATCATAGTTTTCCACCTCTCGAACGATCATTATAATGAACCGCTCGTAAAAAGAGTTATCGCCACAGGAGGACAAACGGTCGAGCTGAATCTGACCACGGGAGTCCTCAAGGTCGACGGAGAGGTCTATGCCGATGAGCACGCGTATATCTCGGGCGGAAAATACGACCTTGACATACGCTACAACAAAAACTATATGTACCAGGCAAACGGAAACACCTATTTCGTTGCAAAGGTGCCCGAGGGAAAGCTCTTCGTTATGGGAGATAACAGGAACGGCTCGTCCGACTCAAGAACCTCGCGCGTCGGATTTGTCGACGTTGACACGGTGCTCGGCAAGGCGGTGCTCCGCATCTCCCCCTTCACAATTCTGGATTAAACTCACCGCTGACATCATCACATCCCTTTAATCTCCAATTTACAGTATTTGACTGAAAACACAACGGGAAAGGAGGCAAATATGCCCTCTGAAAATATCCAATGGTTCCCGGGGCACATGGCGAAAACGCGGAGAATGATCTCCGAGAATCTCAAAAACGTCGATATAGTTATTGAAATTCTCGACGCGCGCATTCCCCTGTCCTCGCGCAACCCCGAAATAACGAGACTCACCGAGGGAAAGCCCTCACTTATCATACTCAACAAGGCATCGCTCGCCGACCCCGCGCAGAACAGAGCGTGGGTGGAGCATTACAGCTCGGAGTCCTCCGCATGTATCCTCGTCGACTGCCTTACGGGCGAGGGACTCAACAAGATTCTCCCCACCATAAAGCTCTTGCTCAAGGAAAAGCTAGAAAGATACGAGAACAAGGGCATGACGGGCAGAAGACTTTTTGCAATGGTGCTCGGCATCCCGAACGTAGGCAAATCAACGCTTATAAATAAGCTCTCGGGCTCAAAGAAAGCCAAGGTCGAAAACCGCCCCGGTGTCACTCGCGACAAGCAGTGGGTATCAACGGGAATAGGAGTCGATCTTCTCGATATGCCCGGAATCCTCTGGCCGAAATTCGAGGACAAGACGGTCGGCGAAAACCTTGCGCTCACGGGCGCGATAAAGGACGATATCATGGATATCGAATCGCTCGCAATGGTATATTGCAACAGAATGAAAAGACTCTACCCCGACATGCTCGCCGCACGCTATAAGCTCGGCGACCCCGAGTCACTCGCAGATATGGAGGACTACGAGCTTCTCTGTCTTATTGGCAAAAAGCGCGGATTTCTCATCTCGGGCGGGCAGATAAATACCGAGAGGACCGCGGATATGCTCATAGACGAGCTCCGCGCCGCAAAGCTCGGCAGAATAACGCTTGACAGAATTTGATTTTGAGGTGACTTATGCCCGATTATTCACTTGAACAAGCCCTTCACGAAAAGGGCTATTCCCTTGTCTGCGGAGTAGACGAAGCAGGACGCGGTCCCCTTTGCGGACCCGTTTTTGCCGCCGCGTGCATACTCCCCGAGGGACTCTACATAGAAGGACTCAACGACTCAAAAAAGCTTACCGAAAAAAAGAGAGAAAAGCTCTTTGACATCATAAAAGAAGAGGCAGTAGCATATTGTATAGCCTCGGCAAGCGTCGAGGAGATCGACGAGCTCAATATACTTGAAGCCGACCTTCTCGCTATGCGCCGCGCCATCGACGGACTCGCTGTAAAGGCTGATTTCGCGCTCATCGACGGAAACATTGCGCGTGATTTTCAGATCCCTGCAGCCGCGATCGTTAAAGGAGATGCGACCAGCATGAGCATTGCCGCCGCAAGCGTGCTTGCAAAGGTCGCGAGAGACCGCATCTGCATCGATCTCGACCGCGAATACTCCGAATACGGCATCGCAAAGCACAAGGGCTACGGAACTAAGGACCATATGGAAGCTCTCCGCAAATACGGACCCTCCCCCATTCACAGAAAGAAATTCATAAGATTTCTTGACGAGGACAAGTAATATGCCCGTGACCGACAAGCAAATGATAGGAAAGCTCGGCGAGGAGCTCGCCGCAGATTTTCTTCGAAACGAAGGATATACGATCGTCACGCAAAACGTCCATCTCGGCAAGCAGGAAATAGACATAATCGCCGAGGATAACGACTTTTTCGTGTTCGTAGAGGTAAAAACGCGCACCTGTCTCTACCCTGAGTCAAACGTTTTCGGGATCCCCGCGCGCGCCGTAGACGTGTCAAAGAGAAAAAACACCGTCACCGCCGCCAGAAACTACCTCCACGCAAACTACACCGAAAAGCAACCGCGCATAGACGTCATCGAGGTCTATCTTCTTGAGCAAAAGGACGGACTGTTAAACCCCAAGCCGATAAAGATCAACCACATACGCAACGCCTTTGATGCAAGAGGCAGAAAGCTGCACTGATATGAAATTATCACTTATCGACACACACTGCGACACCGCGCTGGATCTTTATGTAAAAAAGCAGTCGATCAGAGAAAATGACTGCCACATCGACCTTGAAAAAGCGCAGTATCTTGAAAACTACGCCCAGTTTTTCGCGATCTGGGCAGACAGACGAAAGACCGACGACGAATGCTTTGACGAGTTTCTCTCAGCAAGCGACAATTTTGTCAGCGAGGTCGGGCAAAATTCAAGCCGAATAACTCTCGTCCGCACCTTTGACGAGATGAACAAAGCCTTTACCGAGGGCAAACGCGCCGCATTTTTGGCGGTCGAGGACGCAAGGATACTCGGCGGCAGGATCGATAGAATGGATATTCTCCGCGACCGAGGTGTAAAATATCTCACTCTTATGTGGGGCGGCAAGACCTGCATTGGTTCTTCGCACGACGCAGATGGCGGACTCACCGATTTCGGCAGAAAGACCGTAAAAAAATGCTTCGAATACGGAATTCTACCCGACGTTTCGCACTCAAACGAGCAGGTGACCGATGAGGTCTGCGCCATGGCTTACGAGGCAAAAAAGCCATTTATCGCGTCGCATTCAAACTCCTATTCCCTCTTTCCGCACACGCGTAATCTCCGCAAAAAGCACCTTGATGCAATAGTCGAGCTCGGCGGAATCGTTGGGATCTCGCTCTGTCCTCCGCATCTCTGCGACCTGACAGACGGCAAAAAATGCACCGCCGAGGAAGTATTCGCACATATAGACTCGTATATGTCACTGGGAGCGGAAAACGTGCTCGGACTCGGCTGTGACCTTGACGGCACGGGACTTCCCGAGGGCTTTTCGGGCATTCAGGACCTATATAAAATAGCCGATATTTGCCTCTCCCACGGCTACACCGAGGAGACGGTAAAAAAGATATTCTACAAAAACTACTACGACTTCATAAAAAGAAATTTCTAAAAAAAGCAAAGGAATACACCATGAACTACCAAAGCACACGAGGCAAAAGCGGCGAATCGCTCACGTCCGCACAGATCATCAAGCAGGGACTCGCACTTGACGGCGGACTTTTCATCCCCGACAAGATCCCTACGGTATCTTTAGACAACATCAAGGCACTTTCTGCCCTTTCCTACCCCGAAAGAGCGGCGAAGATACTTGCAAAATATCTCACAGACTATACCTACGACGAGCTTCTCGCCGACTGCCGCGAGGCATATAGCGAGACGGCTTTCCCGGGCGGTGCCGCACCCGTAGTCAAAGCAAAGGACGGTATCTACTCCCTCGAGCTCTGGCACGGACCCACAGCCGCATTCAAGGATATGGCGCTCCAGATAATGCCGCGCCTTCTCTCGCGCGCACTTACCAAGACGGGCGAGGAGCGTACCGCGCTCATCCTCGTTGCCACCTCGGGCGATACGGGAAAAGCCGCACTTGAAGGCTACAAGGACGTAGAAAAGATCAAAATTATGGTATTCTACCCCGTGGACGGTGTCAGCCGCGTGCAAAAGATGCAGATGGCAACGCAGAGCGGTGAGAACGTCAACGTAACGGCAATATACGGCAATTTCGACGATGCACAGACGGGTGTAAAAAAGATATTCTCCGACAGTGATGCAGTAGCCTATCTCAACGAAAAGGGCTATTTCTTCTCGAGCGCAAACTCGATAAACTGGGGCAGACTCGCGCCGCAAATAGTTTATTACTTCTCCGCGTACTGTGACCTTGTGTCGCAGGGTGAGATCGCGCTCGGAGATAAGATAAACGTGTGCGTTCCCACGGGTAACTTCGGTAACATATTCGCCGCATATCTTGCAAAGCTTATGGGACTTCCCATAGGCAAGCTGGTCTGCGCATCCAATCAGAATAACATACTCACAGACTTCCTGGCAACCGGCAAATACGACCGCAACCGCGACTTCCATTGCACCATGTCGCCCTCAATGGATATCCTCATCTCCTCAAACCTTGAAAGACTCCTCGCCCTCACCGCAGGAAAAGAGGCGACCGCCGAATATATGGCAGACCTCGGCTCAAAGGGTGTCTATGAAGTATCTACAGACGTAAAGGCAAAGATATCCGAAAACTTCGCAGGATATTTTGCAGACGAGACCGAGACCGCGACAACGATCAGAAAATATTTCACCGAAAACGCTTATCTCGCAGATACTCATACCGCAGTTGCTCTCTGCTCCGCAGAGAAATACATTGCCGAGTCGGGAGACAAAACACCTATGGTCGTAGCATCGACCGCAAGTCCCTATAAATTCGCCGCAGATGTCTGCGCATCCTTGGGACTTGAAAAGCCCGAGGACGACCTCGACGCACTCGATATGCTCGTCAAGGCGACGAACACAGAGATCCCCTACCCATTAAAAGGCATTGCAACACGTACCGTTCGCTTCACCGAGACCGTCAAGGCAGAGGATATGCTTGCCGCGGTGAA
>JBGUSX010000023.1:0-4187 GCA_045132775.1 Eubacteriales bacterium | reverse complement strand
ATACGCTGATGCGTAAATGTCGTTGATCAAGGAAGTAACGTACTCCTCGTGCTCAAGACCTGCTTTCAAAACGTCCATGTGGCAGGTGAACACCTTGTCAGGCTTTGCGATCGCTTCGAGAGTAACCTTCTGGTTCTCGTTTTGAAGATACTGATAGAACAGCATTGCGTGATCGCGCTCCTCCTGAGCCTGAACCTTATACCAGTTGGCAAAGCCGTCAAGACCTGCATCCTCGAAATAGTTGGAGAAATCGAGGTAAAGATATGCGGAGTAAAACTCCTTGTTGATCTGCTGATTCAGAAGGTCACGTACTTTTGCATTCATCATAATATGTAACACTCCTTATCTCAGATGTCTGCCTTCCACAAGCCGTGGAGATTGCAGTATTCATATACAGCAATGGGCTTTTCATCGGAGAGCGCAAAAGTTACAACGGGAGGCTTGCCCACCTCCAAGCACTTACGCTGACCGCCCTTATCGGTCTGAAGATATACCCACTCAATGTGATGCTCTTCAAGCATAGGATGCTCGACCGAGCCGATCGTTACGGTAACGATATTGCCGTCAACCGATACAACGGGAATATGCTTCTCGTGGCTTGCTTCAACAACGCCGGGCTCAAGCTTGGTCATCTTCTGCCCGCAGCACATCATAGGAACACCGGCATCGTGGATCATACCAATCAAATTGCCGCAATGCTCGCAAATATAAAACTTGTTGTTATCACACATAATAAATACCTCCCATGTGTTTTTTATTTATTATACCACGGTTTTATAAATAATTCAACGATTTTCAAAAAATATGCGAAGAGATCGCTGATTTTATTTCTTGTCGAAAAGTGCTCTGCGCTCGGTGGAGTGTCGCATCATAGCCCTCATTCCATCGATATCGTCGCTCTCAAGTATTGCTTTCAATTCGTTAAATTTACCGATAAACAAATTCATTTGTTCAAGCAAAACGTCCTTGTTGGCTGCAAAAAGCTCGCTCCACATCAGGTCATTGATACGCGCGATTCGGGTAAGGTCACGGAATGAGTCGCCTGTGAATTTCTCCATATTTTCCTTATCGTTGCAAGTCATTAGTGTAATGGCAATGCAGTGTGTAAGCTGAGAGAGGAAGCCGATCATTTCGTCGTGCTCCTCGGTAGAAAGTGTGGTCACGTTGGAAAATCCGAGAAGCCTGCCAAGCTCAATGATTGTCTCAACGGCTTCGGGTGTGTTCTTTTCGGTAGGGGTTACAATGTAGTTTGCACCGAAAAACATCCTGTCTGTGCTGTTTTCCACGCCGGATACCTCTCGACCAGCCATCGGGTGAGCTGCAACAAATTCCACATCTGGTCTGAGTATATCCTGAATTTTATATACGATGCTGCGCTTCACGCCCGTCACGTCGGTAATCAAGGCTCCGCTTTTGAGAAGTCCTTGGTTTTCTGCGATCCACTCCACAAAGATGTGGGGATAGAGCGCAAAGATCACAAGATCGGCTTCTCCTATCATACGGGCATCGATATCGGTGCTTCCCTCATCGATGATTCCCTCTTGGAGCGCAAAGTCGATCGAGCTCTGCTCTTTTGTGATGGCACTGATATGAAATCCAAATCGCTTGAGTCCTCTGGCATAGCTTCCGCCCAGAAGTCCGAGACCGACTATGAGAATCTTTTGGGTTATATCGACGATCATTTCTGTTCTCCTTACAGTTTATCCGCGAGATCGAGTATCAGCTTTTCGGTCTTTTCCCAACCGAGGCAGGGGTCAGTGATCGACTTTCCGAAGATATGCTCCTCTGCCTTGCAAGCACCGTCCTCAAGGTAGCTCTCGATCATAAGTCCCTTGACCAAGCGCTTAATATCCCCGTTCTGATTGCGGCTGTGAACAATGTCCTTAGCAATACGGACCTGCTCAAGACACTTCTTACCCGAGTTGTTATGGTTGGTATCCACGATAATCGAAGGATTGGTGAGGTTAGACTTTTCGTACAGCTCCTCCACGCGGAGAAGATCCTCGTAATGGTAGTTGGACGTGCTTCTTCCTGCGTAGTCAATGAAACCGCGAAGAATCGCGTGCGCATAAGGATTGCCGTCTGTGGAAACCTCCCAACCACGGTAAATGAAGGTGTGGCCTGACTGTGCGGCAACGATCGAGTTCATCATAACACTAAGATCGCCGCCCGTGGGGTTCTTCATTCCCACAGGAATGCCGACTCCGCTTGCTGTCAGTCTGTGCTGCTGATTCTCAACAGAACGTGCTCCAACCGCAACGTAGGAAAGAAGGTCCGAAAGGTAACGGTGATTCTCGGGGTACAGCATTTCGTCAGCGCAGGAGAGATCGTAGTCGCGCAAAGCTGCCATATGAAGCTCACGAATGGCAACGATGCCCTTGTACATATCCGGCTTTTCCTCGGGGTCTGGCTGATGCAGCATTCCCTTGTAGCCCTGACCGGTGGTTCTCGGCTTGTTGGTGTAGATGCGGGGGATGATAATGATCTTATCTGCTACCTGCTCCTGCACTCTGCGAAGGCGGGAAATGTATTCAAGAACAGGCTCGCGGTGATCAGCGGAGCACGGTCCGATCACGAGAAGGAATTTGTCGGAGCTACCGTCAAATACGGCGCGGATCGCTTCATCGCGTGCAGCTTTTACCTGCTCCATACGCTCGGTGAGTGGATATTCTTTCTTAACCTCCTGGGGAATCGGAAGCTTTCTGTGGAAATTCATTTGCATTTTTATTTACCACTTTTCATAATTTTCGATTTAAAATAATAAGTCCGCCCTCGGTATGCTGAAAAGCACGACGAATGCGGACTGTCCGTATTTTGTCATTCAAGGATATCTATCATCTCTTGAATTCAATCATCGGGCAGCCCTTGCTGTAATAATAAAAGTAATAAAAGAACTTGTTTGCAGACATGATTTTTCTCCCTCTCTTTGTGGTTTGGTCTTGGTTTATCTATGAAAAATAAAAAATCCGCAATTCTGTTATGCCCCAATGGCACGACGAATGCGGACTGACCGTATTTTTGTTGTTCCGAAAACCTGATCTTACTTCTCGGATTTCACAAAAGTCGGGCAGCCCATAGCAAAGTAATAATAATAAAACTTGTTCATAAACATGGCTACTCCTCCTTTGTGATTTATTGTGATACATTATACACCCATCTCGGAAATCTGTCAATAGGTTTTCTGAAAGTTATCGAAAAAATCGTATAAAAATTAGAAGTTAACAAGCGGTGGGCATTTCTGCTCACCGCTTTGTGTTCAGCCTGTGCGTACATCGTGCGTCGCAGGCTCTTTATTTGGTTTAAGTCACCCGACCGAGATAATGAGGCTTCACTCTTGCGCACTCAACGCATCCAACGCATAGCTCATGCCGTTTGCAGTTGATTCGTAAAAGCTATACTGTGCAAGCTCAGTTTCATCTAATTGCACTAATATCGTTGCTCCCTCGGCAAACGTACCATAGATATCGGCGTTACCATCCTCGTCGGTGGTGAGAGTGTACGACTTGGTCGCTTCTTCCGTTGCACCTGCAGGAGTGAAACCTGTCGTGATAACGGTCAGCGTTTGATTTGCCAGACCAACGATACGCAGGCGGCTGTAATTACGGATTGCGCCATCAAAGCTGATATTGAGTATTCCATCTGTGACACTGCAAGCTGCCAAGATATACTCCGTCATTCCAAGCTGCATACCGTACTTCAACTGAATGTTACCGTCTACAACATCATAGCAAGGTGCATACATTGCGCTAACGGTAGGTGTTTCATCTTCAAGGTACGAGAAGGACTCGTCGGTTGACCACGTACCGTCGTAGGTTAGCGTTCCATACTGTGTGCCGAAACTTGGGGATATAAAGGTTACTATGATCTGATCGCCCACCTCCCAAGCGGTCTTGCCAATATCTTGAGTACCGATTGCTTTGAGGTCTATTTCATTGTCCCAACCGTCACCGAAGGGAGAGTCTATATCGGTGATAGAAAACTGCTCAACGCTTATCTTATCCTTGCCAATCTTACGGTCGAAGGTGTAGTGAGTACCTGCAACCAAAGATCCATTTGGATTTGCATATTCATCCGGTATTAAGACCTCAAACTGTTCTCCATTAATAGTTACCAATGCAAAGTGCACACCTGCCTTGAAATAGGGGTTCGCAGGCACAAGTGCAGTATAACTATTACCGTCTATACAA
>JBGUSX010000022.1:0-14299 GCA_045132775.1 Eubacteriales bacterium | reverse complement strand
AATTCCTTGAACTCATATCCCAAAACGGCTACTCGTGGGTAGTCTGTTTTGCTATGCCTTTATCCGACTTTCCTATGTGTGAAGATTTTTCTTCACTTTTTTTCATTTACCTATTGACTTTTTTATAGTTGGCTCCAAATTCCAATCTTGGTTTTCAAAGCCAAGCCATCAAACGATCAAATATCGCACAGCAAAAAGCTCTTCCGGCCCGGCTTCGCTCGAACGAAACCCAACCCTCGCGCCGCTTCGTTCGAGCGAAATCCACACCCTTATTATACTTCGCCCGAACGAAATTGTCAAGATGTTTTTTCAAATCCAAGCCAAAAACACAGCGACCGCCGATATTAAACCGACAGCCGCCGTGATAAAGATCAATTATTCTTTTGTCTTACCCGCCTTCTTTTTGCGCCGTATGAATATTTTACTTCTGAAGAGCAAAATATTCGTCGCGGTAAAGAAAGCCACAAAAATTATAAGCGTAAGTAACGGCTTTTGCGGAGCTAAATTGGCAAGCAAAAGCATTGGGAATCCAAGCACTATCGCAGGAAATTCTGATAGACCAGGTTGTCCGACGCAGGCGTTCTGAACTCTCCGTCTATCTCTCGCAAAAGAATTACTCCCGTGCTCGCCGTACCCGTAGGCATACCGTACATCGCAAGGAACTGCTCCTCGTAGTAATCGGAGAAAAGAGACTTTGCGACCACGCGGTTGTACACGTAAGTAACGACAGCTCCGACAACGCCGAGTATGATCATAATACCCCAATACTTTTCAAGAATATCAAGCCTTATCGCCGCGATTCCCGACACGACCATGATATCGAAAAAGAAGTTGCAGGCGCGAGTCATAAGGAAGTTATTTGTGTATTTTTTTCTTGATATTCCCTTTTTGTGAAGGAAATTCATCAAAAGCTTGATAAGCGTTCCCGTAAGCACACCGAGAAGGAAGTTAAAGCCGTAGATGACCGACTTCATGCCGGGCAAAAGCTGACCGAGAAGATACATAAGCCCGTATGCCGCAATATACGCAACGACAATGAGCGCGATCTGAACGGTAAATTTATCAATGCTCTCCTGCATAGGCATCTCGTCGGGAGACTCCACCTCTTCGGAATGTAGACTTCCGTCGGTACGCTTCGAAAGCACGAGCTTTCCGCGCCTTTTCATAACATTGAGATGAACTACACCGCCAATACTCGCGGAAAGGAATCCGAGAGCCGCGATGGTAAGACCAAAGCTCCTGCCGCCGACAAAACCGTAGTCGGTCTCGTAAAGATTTCCGTAGTTTAATGCCTGACCTGTTCCCTGACCGAATCCAAAGGGCAGAAGAACACCTGCCGCAGGAAAAAATCCGCTGATCACGACCGTCGCGATCATTGTGATCGCAATACCGAATATTGCCTGTACAAGATATGTAGACACCGTGGTAACACCCGTGTTGAGTATCTCCGAAGTTCTTTTTTTCGTCAGCTTTGTATTGGTCGTTTTGAAAGCCGAAGCAACAAAACCGAGTGCCAGGGTGTGATATGTAATTATCTCAAGCGTCTCGGTTCCACTGTCACCAAAGATGCCCGAATCAAACATCACCTCTCCGGTGATCGCCCTGTACACCGAGGCAACGATAAGTAAAAGACCTCCCGCCAGAACCGACGTTGGAATAAGCGAATTAGTCAGAAAGGGTATCTTTCTCTTTAAAATATTACCTACAAGAAGGCTTCCGAGCAGGACGGAAAAGATCATCATCCAGCTCCAGACACTAGAGTCCCAAAAATTTGACATTAGTATCCCCTTTCTTAACGTTTTTATATCGGTGATATAAGTGTACGTACTTGATCGCGTTAAATCTCTTCGAGCCCTTGATCTGATATATCTTGCCGCCTTGATAGATATTCAGTTTGTTCCGCCCGAGCACTGCCGCGGCGGTGACCTCATCAAAAGGCAAAATAAGACTCTCACCGCCAAAAATAAGCTCTACGCGGTCGCCGTAAAGCGAGATCTCCGCCTCCCTGGATATCCTCACCTTTTTCTTGTACGGAATGACCTCAGACAGCATCGCACAGTCCTTGTACATCGGCTTATCCGTCCATTCAAGCAGATCAAGAGAGTTTATAAAATCATTCTGAAATCATACCACTCGCCGACAAATCTGAAAGGATGCTCAAATCCCTCCCCGACAAGCTCTTTTGTAGGCAGATACCTCACTCGCCTGTGGCATTTTTTACATTCTATAACGTCCCCACGGCTTTCAAACTCCGAAAGAGAGCAATGCGGACAAACGTAAATTACCCTCTCAAGATACTCCGCAAGCTTGCCGTGACGGTATTCCCCGTAAACCTTTGCCTCGTCAACGAACAGTCCGTCGCATATCCTGCCATACAACTCCCCGTCCGACATCTCCGCGTAATCTTCGGGCTCAATAACCTCCGAAACGTACGCTCGCATCCTTCCATGGCGAACCGAGTCGCTCCAGCGTGGCTCGGCTCCGTATCCGCCTTCTATGCAAAAAAGCGCGATCGGAAGACCAAGCTTTTTCGCCAGAGGAACGATAGACGGATTTATGTACTCGGTCCGACCACTGTACGTACGGTTCCCCTCGGGAGCCAGCGCGATCGTTCCGCCTTCTTTGGCAACCTTTATGCAGTTGAGGATAGCGCGCACGTCTGTGGTCTGCTTTTTTATCGGTATCGGAGCCACCAGATATCTTATAACGCTTGAAACCGCACCGAGAGAGAAAATATCCTCGGTCGCAACGTAATAGACCGCGCCCTTGAATGCCATTCCGACGAAGAACTGATCAAACGGTGTCTGATGGTTGAACAAAATGAGATAGGGTCTCTTCCCCTGCTCCTTGAATTTTTCAACCCTGATCCCGTATTTCAAATACGAATAAGGCTTGAGAAGGGCGCAAAGAATATTTCTCGCAACACGGTGTCGCGGCTTTATCCACCTTTTATCCTTCTTCTTTTTGTTCATACATTCCTCCGTCTATCTGCCGCGCGGCAATTTTGATACGTCCAAATTGCATTATAAAAAATTTTCCCAAAAATGTCAATAAATCAACATTCATTTTTTTCTAATTCTCATCCTTATTTTTGCAAAATTGTTTTTCACGCACTGCGTTTTAATAAAATTCCACAAAAAAACCGCTTCTCAAAGCCAAAAATTTCTGCATACTTGTTTTTTCATTTTTATTGACAAATAATAAATCGAGTGATATAATTCTAACGTCAAAAATTGCGAAAAAAATAAAATGTTCAAAAAAAATACATTGAATTTTTGCTCAGTCTTTGATATAATGAAATGTAAAACTGTTTTGAAAACGCAAAAATATGCGTTTTTCCGCATCCGAATCTATTTTTAGGAGATGAAATATATGGAAAAAACCAGAAAAGTAGGTACCGTGTCAAGAGGAATCCGTTGCCCGATATTCCGTGAGGGTGACGATCTTGCAAAAATGGTGACCGAAAGCGTGCTTGAAGCGGCAGAGTGCGAGGGCTTTGAGCTCCGCGACAAAGACGTTATAGCACTCACAGAGTCCATCGTGGCTCGCGCACAGGGCAACTACTGCTCTGTTGACGATATCGCCGCAGACGTCAAGGCAAAGCTTGGCGGAGAGACCGTCGGAGTTATCTTCCCCATTCTCTCGCGTAACCGTTTTGCTATCTGCCTGCGCGGAATCGCAAAGGGATGCAAAAAGGTAGTCCTTATGCTCAGCTACCCCTCCGACGAGGTCGGAAATCACCTTGTAACGATGGACGCTATCGACGAGTCGGGAGTAAACCCCTACTCTGACGTTCTGACTCTTGAAAAATACCGCGAGCTCTTCGGCTACGAAAAGCACGAGTTTACAGGCGTAGATTACGTTGAGTATTACGGAGATCTCGTAAAGGCATGCGGTGCCGAGGTGGAGATCATATTTGCAAATCAGGCAAAGGCCATCCTCCCCTACGCAGATCATATCATCAACTGCGACATCCACACCCGCGCACGTACAAAGAGAATTCTCCTCCAGAACGGCGCAAAGGTAGTCTGCTCGCTCGACGACCTTATGACAGAGTCGGTAAACGGCAGCGGCTGCAACGAAAAATACGGTCTCCTCGGCTCGAATAAATCCACCGAGGATAAGATAAAGCTCTTCCCCAGAGAGTGCCGCGAGCTCGTTCTCACGATCCAGAAGAACATCCTCGATGCAACGGGCAAGCACGTAGAGGTAATGGTCTACGGTGACGGCGCGTTCAAGGACCCCCAGGGAAAGATCTGGGAGCTTGCAGACCCGGTAGTCTCCCCCGCGTATACCGACGGGCTTATCGGAACTCCCAATGAGCTCAAGCTCAAATACCTCGCGGATAACGACTTTGCAAATCTCTCGGGCGAGGAGCTCAAGGCGGCGATCTCCGCATCCATCAAGGCAAAGGACGGCTCCAGCCTCGTAGGAAATATGGCTTCCCAGGGCACAACACCCCGTCAGCTCACCGACCTTATAGGCTCACTCTGTGACCTCACGAGCGGCTCGGGCGACAAGGGCACTCCCGTCGTGCTTGTACAGGGCTACTTCGATAACTACACAAATTAAAGAAAAAACAAGGGGAAACTTTGTCCAAAGTTTCCCCTTTACCCCTTAAAATATGTAACGTAGGGCTGTGCCCTTCAGAAAGGATACCGTATGCAAAACAATCTTCGTCCCGAAACAATGGAAAGAATTACGAATTTTGACCTTGCAAAAGCTTTTATTGACGAGCAGGTCAAAGAAATACGCGCACAGGTCGGCGACAAAAAGGTGCTCCTTGCACTCTCGGGCGGCGTTGACTCGTCGGTCGTTGCCGCATTACTTATCAAGGCAATAGGAAAGCAGCTCGTCTGCGTTCACGTAAACCACGGACTCATGCGTAAAGGCGAGAGCGAGGCAGTGATCGAAATTTTCGGCAAAAACCTCGACGCAAACCTCATCTACATCGACGCGACCGACCGCTATCTCGATCTTCTGGCAGGAGTCAGCGACCCCGAGACAAAGAGAAAGATAATCGGAAAAGAGTTTATCGAAATATTCGCAGAGGAAGCAAGAAAGCTCGAGGGAGTCGAGTATCTCGCACAGGGTACGATCTACCCCGATATCCTCGAGAGCGTAAAGCAGGCAGAGGGCAAAAAGGCAGTAAAATCGCACCATAATGTCGGCGGACTTCCCGATGACCTCCGGTTTGAGCTCGTAGAACCCATAAAGCTTCTTTTCAAGGACGAGGTTCGCGTTGTTGGCGAAGCGCTCGGACTTCCGCACGCAATGGTCTACCGTCAGCCCTTCCCGGGTCCCGGCTTAGGCGTAAGATGCCTCGGTGCTATCACACGCGACCGCCTGCACGCACTCCGCGAAGCAGATGCAATTCTCCGTGAGGAGTTCGACGTTTGCGGACTTGCCGAAAAGGTCTGGCAATATTTCGTAATAATTCCCGACATCAAGAGCGTAGGAGTCAAGGACGACTCGCGCTATGAGGGCTGGCCGGCGATCATCCGCGCCGTCAATACCAAGGACGCAATGACCGCAACCATCGAGGAGATCCCCTATGCAGTCCTCACAAAGATCTGTAACCGTATCACCACCGAGGTCGAGGGAATCAACCGTGTCCTCTACGATATCACACCTAAGCCCACCGGAACCATAGAGTGGGAATAATTTCAGAGGTCGAAAAAAGCCTGTAATATCAAGGGTTTTCAAGCTTTCGAAGCCGCTTGTGGCAACAAAATGGCAACATTTTTAAGAGAATAATTGCAACTGGATTATAAATGCCCGGAAACCCTTGAAGGGCTTCCGGGGATTTATGTTTTGAGTTCGGAGGAATATAATGATTGATAAAGAAAAAAGCTTGGCATATAATTTCCCCGAGCTTGCGGAAGAATGGGATTATGAGAAAAACACTCCGCTAACACCGCTTGATGTGAGCTACGGATCTACAAAGAAGGTTTATTGGAGATGTCCAATATGCCAAAACTCCTATCCCGCGTCGGTTAATCAAAAAACAAACCATCATAGTGGATGTCCATACTGCTCCAATCATAAGCTTATGCCTGGAATGAATGATCTTGCAACAAAGCATCCCACACTGGCAGAGGAATGGGATTATATCGGAAATGGAGAATTGCACCCCTCTGGTGTAATGAGCAGCAGTCATCAGCTTGTATCATGGGTATGCAAAGGCTGTGGGAACACATATAAAGCATGGGTTTTTAATCGCACCAAAGGAGAAGGATGTCCTTATTGTTCGGGCCGTAAAGTAATCACTGGATTTAATGATTTTGCTTCGCAGTGTTCTCATTTGCTTGAGGAATGGGATTTTGAGGCGAATTCAACTGTACATCCCCATGAGATCACTTCGAGAAGCAATCGAAAAGTTGGATGGATTTGTTCTGTATGTGGACACAAGTGGAAAACGCCTATTGTGCGTAGAACTATGGGATCACAGTGTCCGAAATGCAATAAAAGGAATCATACATCTTTTCCAGAACAAGCCATTTTTTATTATATCAAGAAAGCGTTTCCTGACGCGATCAATGGTTTCTCAGATATATTCAAAACATCAATGGAACTGGATGTGTATATTCCTTCCCTAAAAACTGGCATCGAATATGACGGAATACAGTGGCACACAGATAAGCAAGAACAAAGAGAAAAAGCGAAGTATGAAATTTGTCAAACGCATGGAATAAGGCTTTTACGAGTAAGAGAAGATGGCAGTTCAAATAAAAATTGCGATGTCGCAATAACGAGTGAATACCGGTACCGTGATTATTCTAAATTGGATGAAGCCATTAGACGGGTATTTGTAGAACTAAACGCAGAACTATCTAATATTGATACTGATAGGGATTCTGTTGAAATAAATTCTAATTTTTTGGTGTTGTTGAAGAAAGAATCTTTTGGTGAATGTTTCCCTCAATATATAGAGGAATGGGATAAAGAAAAAAACGGACAACTGACACCATATATGTTTTTGCCCTTTTCAAATGAAAAAGTATCTTGGATATGTAGCAAATGTGGTCACAAATATGATATGACCATAAATAGCAAAGCACAGGGGCGAAAGTGCATAAAATGCTCCTATGCCTTGCGTGGAGAGAAGCTCAGCAAGCGAAATCAAAAGAAAGTTAGGAATCTTGATACAGATATTGTATTTGAAAGTGTTGCCGATGCAGCGGTATATTATGGTGGCGATCCAAAGAAAAATCATATTGGCGAGTGCTGTAACGGCAAACTAAAAACCGCATTAGGTTATCGCTGGGAGTATGTGTAATTAAAAGCTACAAACCAATAGAAGTTTCGTGGCAACTCTATGGCAACAAAAAATCAGATAGCCTATGCTGTTTGAATAATGAAGGTAATCAGAATAATCCGGGCTAAATCTCATAAGCAAATTTGTTTAAGATTTGTTTTTTAAGAGCGAGTGGGAATAATAAAATAAGGTTTTTAAGTGGCTTGGGAGCCTTATTCCAAGCCACTTTTTGCATAATCAAATCATCAATAATAACTTCGTCAATCTCCCCCATAAACATCAAAAAAAGCTGAACCTCCGCACATAGCAGAGTTTTCAGCCTTTTTTATCATATTAACCGTTATCAAATTATCAGTTTATCTCAAACCCCGAGCCGTTCTGCGCAAGCGAGCTCTCGTAGAACTTCTTAAGCGCCGTCACCATATACTCGGTGTCCTTCGCGCCCGCGGTCTCAAAGGACGAGTGCATAGCAAGCTGCGCAAGACCGATGTCTACAGTCTTGAGCGATACCTTCGTGGTCGCAATGCTTCCGAGAGTCGAGCCGCCGGGCATGTCCGCGCGGTTGCAGTAAAGCTGATAAGGCACCCCCGCCCTCTCGCAGATAGTCTTGAATATCGCCGAGGAAACTCCGTCGGTCGTGTACTTCTGATTTGCATTGTACTTGATGACCACGCCGCCGTTCATTCTCGAGGTGTGATTTTTGTCCGAATACTCGGGATGATTGGGATGCACCGCATGCGCGTTGTCGCAAGACACCATAAAGCTGTTCGCAACCGCACGTCTGTAAGTCTCTCCGCCCTTGCCGAGCGACTCTGCGATCCTCTCAAGAACGTCGTAAAGGAAGGTAGATGCCGCACCCTGCTTGGTCGAGCTTCCAACCTCTTCGTTGTCAAAAAGCGCATATATGGGAGTAGCTCCGCTTTCGTCTGCACCAACAAACGCCTCGAGCGCCGTGTACGCACACTGAAGATCGTCAAGTCTCGGAGAGGAGATAAATCCACCCCACTCAACACCCTCCTGGCAGTTATACACGTAAAGATCCGATGCAAGAATATCCTCTTCACTCGCACCCGCAAGCTCTGCTATCACCGATTTAAAGCTTTTTTCGGGCTCTTTTCCGTCAAAAAGCGGAATTAAATCAACCGCTTGATTAAAATTAAACCCTCTGTTTATCTCCCTGTTCATGTGAATAGCCACGTTGGGAATGACAACGCAAGGTTTCTTCGTGTCAACAAGCCTCACCTCTATTCCCTTCTCGGTCTTGACACTAACCCTTCCTGCGACCGCAAGAGGACGGTCAAGCCAGGTCGAATATATCGGTCCGCCGTATACCTCGACAGAAAGACGGGTATAATTCGCATCGGAAAGCGTCTCGTTGTCCTTTACCTTAAGGCAAGGACTGTCCGAGTGAGACGCGGTCACCATAAATCCGCCCTCGCATTTGCCGGGCGCGCGGAACGCGATCAGCGACGAGCCGTTACGTCTGACAAAATACCTTCCGTCAGCGCAAAGCTCCCACACACCGCCCTCGTAAAGCTCAGTATATCCGTTTGCCGTCAACTTTTTCGCTGCCTCCTCGCACGCATGATAAGCCGTCGGCGATGCAGAAATATAATTCAAAAGATCTGTATTCATAAACTTCTCCGTTCACATAACAAATTTCAAGTATAATTATAACCACATTGTCACAAAAAGTCAATAGTAAAATACATCAAAAGAAGACGGCGAGTCACAACTCACCGTCTTTTGTCAATAATTTATCTACTTGTTTTTCTTACACTGTCTCTTCTTCATTTTCTGACACATTGCATCTTGCATCAAGGATAACCGCTCCCAATTCATCGACCATTTTAAGAGCCACCGCAGGATCAACATCGATCTTGAGAACCTCGTTGTTAGCAGCAACGTGAGATTTAAATAAGAATCGCTTTGTAGCCGAAGAGAATGTCATAGCAGGGACGACCAATCTGTCAGAGCTGATAACGCAGGTCACAGCAGACTTGCGAAGGAAAATAAACAGAACAATACCCAATGCCAATGCTACAATACCGATCAACGGCAAAGCGGGACTTGAATCTTCCGAGGAGGAACTCGAGATCAATCCTCCAATAAAAAGAATAAGTCCAAAAATTGCAATTATCAACCACAAAAGGTTGCCTTCCCTCTTAAACCTGGTAGACACATATTTTGCTTTTTCAATCGGAATTTCAGAGCGGACAACTCTTTCATTTCTTTTAGCATCGCACACTTTTTCTTCGATAACGCGCTTGTTGGTTACGATCAATCTGGATTGAATACTTAACAATCCTTTTTTGTTTTGGCATAATCATACTGCTTTACAATATTTTCGCCGTTTGCAAATTTAAGTGACATTTCTTATCTCCTTGTCGTCTTTATTTTGACATTTACTAAATGTCATTATCGACATTATATCACACATTTCCCCTGCTTGTCAACCCTTATTTTCATTTTTTTGTTTTTTATTTTACTCGCCAAATTTACTCTTTTCTTAGAAAAGGTCTCCAAAAAGCGATGCAAGCCAGACACTCACTGAATGTCACATCGATTATTGATATATCATATAATCAAATCGATGTCAAGCACTAAATGTCAAAAAAAGGAGAAATTTAAAATGTTCATCAACAAAACAGCAACTGGCAGAAACAACATCTGTGGAATCAAGATCTGCACCCTCAGAAAATCACTTAAATTATCACAAAGAGCACTCGCAGATAAGCTTCAGCTCATGGGACTCGACGTAGACAAGAATGCGATACAGAGGATAGAATCAGGACAGAGATTTATTACCGACATCGAACTTTCCTACATCGCCCCCGCGCTAAACACAACCATTGCAGATCTATATTTGCAGGAAGTCTGAAAAACGTCACGCTTCCGTTCGCGCAACAAACCGTACCAAAATAAACAAAAAACCGCAGATATACCATAATAATGTATAAAAGGTCAACATTTTTACTTAAAAACCCGATTTTTTTCAGTAAAACTATTTACTTTTCGGCTTTTTTATGTTATTATTAAGGGTGGATAACTATGCCCCGACGGCATGCTGCTATCCGTAGATGTGTTTTTAAAAAATTTTAATATCTTTTCAGGAGGAAAATCCAACATGGCAATTGAAAGAAAAAAACTTTCCATGGACGGTAACCAGGCAGCCGCTCACGTGAGCTACGCCTTTACCGAGGTTGCGGGTATCTACCCCATCACACCTTCCAGCCCCATGGCTGACTACACTGACCAGTGGGCAGCACAGGGACTCAAAAATGTTTTCGGCACCACCGTTAACGTAATCGAAATGGAATCCGAGGCAGGAGCTGCGGGTACCGTTCACGGTTCTCTGGCTTCGGGTGCTCTCACAACGACCTACACTGCATCGCAGGGACTTCTTCTTATGATCCCCAACATGTACAAGATCGCAGGTGAGCTTCTCCCCGGCGTATTCCACGTATCCGCTCGTTGCGTAGCATCTCACGCACTTAACATTTTCGGAGATCACTCCGACGTATATGCGTGCCGTCAGACCGGTTTTGCTATGCTCGCAGATACCAATCCCCAGGAGGTTATGGACCTCGGTGCAGTTGCACACCTTTCCGCAATCAAGGGCCGTGTTCCCTTCCTCAACTTCTTTGACGGCTTCCGTACCTCCCACGAGATCCAGAAGATCGAGGCTTGGGATTACGCAGACCTCGAGGAAATGCTCGATAAGGACGCAGTTGCAGCATTCCGCGCACACGCCCTCAATCCTAACAACCCCGCTCTCCGCGGAACTGCTCAGAACGGAGATATCTTCTTCCAGAACAGAGAGGCTTGTAACAAGTATTACAACGCACTTCCCGCGATCGTTGAAGAATATATGGGTAAGGTAAACGAGAAGATCGGTACCAACTACCAGCTCTTCAACTACTACGGTGCTCCCGATGCAGAGAGAGTTATCGTCGCTATGGGATCTATCTGTGACGTTATCGAGGAAGTTATCGACTATATGAATGCCGCAGGCGAGAAGGTCGGTCTTATCAAGGTAAGACTTTACCGCCCCTTCTGCGCGGACAAGCTCGCAGCAGCTATCCCCGCAACATGTAAGAAGATCGCAGTTCTTGACAGAACCAAGGAGCCCGGTTCTCTCGGCGAGCCTCTCTACATCGACGTTGTTACCGCTCTTGCTACACAGGGCAAGACCGATATAAAGGTCGTAGGCGGACGTTACGGACTCGGTTCCAAGGATACTCCTCCCGCAAGCGTATTCGCAGTATATGAGAATCTTGCAAAGGACGCTCCCAAGGCTAACTTCACCATCGGTATCGTTGATGACGTTACAAATTGCTCTCTCGAAGAGAAGCCCGCTCCCGACACCGCTCCCGCAGGAACTATCGCATGCAAGTTCTGGGGACTTGGCGGAGACGGAACCGTCGGCGCAAACAAGAACTCCATCAAGATCATCGGTGACCACACCGACAAGTATATCCAGGCATACTTCCAGTATGACTCCAAGAAGACCTCGGGTATCACCATCTCGCACCTCCGCTTCGGTGACACACCCATCAAGTCTCCTTACTATATCAATAAGGCTAACTTCGTAGCTTGCCACAACAAGTCCTACCTTGCAAAGTACGACATGGTTCAGGACGTTAAGCCCGGCGGCACGTTCCTTCTCGACTGTGACTGGTCCGCAGAGGAGCTCAACGAGAAGCTTCCCGCAAAGGTTAAGAAGTATATCGCTGAAAACAACGTAAACTTCTACACCATCAACGGTACAGGCATCGCTATCGGCCTTGGTAACGCAAAGGTTAAGAACACAGTTCTTCAGTCCGCATTCTTCGCACTCGCAAACATCCTTCCCGCAGCGGAAGCTATCGAGTATATGAAGAAGATGGCATACAAGTCCTACATCAAGAAGGGACAGGCTATCGTTGACCTCAACTATGCCGCTATCGAAGCAGGTGCAGACGCATTTGTAAAGGTAGACATTCCTGCAGATTGGGCAAACGCAACCGACGACAGCGTTGTTGTTGCAGCTACAGGCAACCGCGCAGACCTCGTTGACTTTGTAAACGACGTTGCAGTTCCCACGAACGCAATGAGAGGTGACAGCCTCCCCGTTTCCGCATTCGAGAAGTACGTTGACGGTCAGTTCCCCCAGGGCTCCGCAGCTTACGAGAAGAGAGGCGTTGCAGTTATGGTTCCCGAGTGGAACCCCGAGAACTGTATCCAGTGTAACAGCTGTGCATTCGTATGTCCTCACGCTACCATCCGTCCCTTCGCTATGACCGAGGAGGAGGCAGCAAACGCTCCTGCAGCTACAAAGTTCGCAGCAAAGCCCGTTCTTAAAACGAACTACAAGTTCACAATGGCAGTATCTCCCCTTGACTGTATGGGTTGTACCCTCTGCGTAAAGGCATGTCCCGTTAACGCTAACGTTGATAAGAAGGCAGCTGCAGCAGGCGAGAAGGCAGATCCCGCTAAGTACGCTCTCAAGATGGTTCCCGCAGCTACACAGGCAGACCAGGCAGAGCCTTGGGATTATGCAGTAGCAAACGTATCCGAGAAGAGCGAGATCATCAACAATACCGTTAAGGGCAGCCAGTTTAAGCAGCCCCTCCTCGAGTTCTCGGGCTCTTGCGCAGGATGTGCAGAGACCTCTTACGCACGTCTCGTAACACAGCTCTTCGGTGAGAGAATGTATATCTCCAACGCAACCGGATGCTCGTCCATCTGGGGTGGCTCCGCTCCCTCTACTCCTTACACGGTAAACAAGGAGTCCGGCAGAGGTCCCGCTTGGGCTAACTCCCTCTTCGAGGATAACGCAGAGCACGGTCTCGGTATGTACCTCGGTCAGAAGGCTATCCGCGACAGACTTATCGAGAAGGTAAAGGCTCTCGAGACTCCTTGCGACAAGTGCAAGGCTGTTGTTGACGAGTACCTCAACACCCTCGATAACGGCGCAGCAAACGAAAAGGCAACCAAGGCTCTCGTTGAGCTTCTTGAGGGCTGGGCAGCTGACGGCAACGAGGCAGCAGCAGAGATCCTCGCCGAGAAGAACTACCTCAACAAGAAGTCCATGTGGATCTTCGGTGGAGACGGTTGGGCATACGATATCGGCTTCGGCGGTCTCGACCACGTACTCGCTTCCGGTGAGAACGTAAACATCTTCGTATTCGATACCGAGGTTTACTCCAACACCGGTGGACAGGCTTCCAAGGCATCCAACATCGGTCAGGTAGCTCAGTTCGCAGCTGCAGGTAAGGCAATCGGCAAGAAGAATCTTGCAGAGATCGCAATGTCCTACGGTTACGTATACGTAGCACAGGTTGCTATGGGTTACGACCAGAACCAGCTCCTCAAGGCTCTCACAGAGGCTGAGGCATACAACGGACCTTCGCTCATTATCGGTTACGCTCCTTGTGAGATGCACGGTATTGCTAAGGGCGGTATGCAGAACTGCCAGTTCGAGATGAAGAAGGCAGTTGAGGCAGGCTACTGGCAGACGTTCAGATACAATCCTACCCTTGAGTCTAACAAGCTCACCATCGACTCCAAGGAGCCCTCGGCAAGCTACGTTGACTTCATCAAGAACGAGACCCGTTACGCACGTCTTGCACAGTCCAACCCCGAAAGAGCAGCAGCTCTCTTCGCAAAGGCTGAGGCAAATGCAAAGGCTAAGTACGAGAGACTTCTCAAGATGGGTAAGCTTTACGAATGATATAAAATTCGATAAAGAACACAAATTAGGGAGAGCCGCACGGCTCTCCCTTGTTTTATTTAACAATTCATATAAATTGCAATTTAGCGAATAGCCTTCTCCAGCGGAGAAGGGGGACCGCGTAAGCGGTGGATGAGGAGGTCGCCATTAGGACGTGCGTCACTGTCGTACCGTGGATTTTGTCTTGTGGCATAAGGTTTCTTGTGCAACGAAACAAGGTAATCAGAGGACGTGAAGTCCTTGAAAAAATGACCTCCTCATCCACCACTTCGTGGTCCCCCTTCCCCGCTGGGGAAGGCTTAACAGACCGACAAATCAAAATTTGA
>JBGUSX010000021.1:0-19321 GCA_045132775.1 Eubacteriales bacterium | reverse complement strand
AGCTCACAGCTTGACTGTCGCGCCGCAATTGGAAGCCTCTCCACTCCGCCTACGGCTCCGTTCCGATGCTTCCAATTGCATATTTGACCATATCTTTATTATTTTTTACCTTTTTGGGTCATATCTCTTTACAACACAGAAAAAATTTTAAATTTTTTTTGAAAAGCTATTGCATTTTCGGAAAAAGTATGGTATAATATGCGAGTTGCATAATGTAAATAAAAATCTGATTATAGATGCAAGAGATTGCAAGGAGGTAAATTATCATGGCAAAGTGCAGTGTTTGTGGAAAAGGCGTTGTTTTCGGTCAGAACGTTTCTCACTCTAACCGAAAGACAAACAGAACTTGGAAGCCCAACATCCGTAAGGTAAAAGCAGTAGTTGACGGTACACCTAAGACTGTTGCTGTTTGCTCCCGTTGCCTTCGTTCGGGCAAGGTTAACCGCGCTTAATTCGTCGCTGTTAAAAGTTCATAATTTACGAATAGGGTGCATTGTATAAATGCACCCTGTAAATTTTTATTCGGAGAATTATATGATCGCCCTCATAGACTGCCGAGCGAGCAAGACCTCGCACACTTCGCTACAAAAATGCGGATTCGACACAATTCTTATCCCCCCCTCCCCGCTGCTTCAAGCAGGGGTAGCCTCCCATACCGATATGCTCTTCTTTATCGGATTCGGTAGGCTTTTTTGTCATGCGAGCTACTATGAAAGTAATAAAGATCTTATCGAGTATATTGCCCAAAAAGGAAATCTGAATCTGTCACTGTCTGACGAAGAATGGTCGCATAACTATCCCCACGACGTGCTTTTCAATGCTTGTCTTGTCGGAAACAAGCTGATTTGCAATAAAAAAACCGTTTCAAAAAACATTCTTCGCACCGCAGCTGAGAATAACTGTCTAATAATCGATGTTCCCCAAGGATATACGAAATGCTCAATTTGTGCCGTTTCAGACAATGCTATTATCACAGCAGACAGATCTATCGCAAAGGCTTGCCAAAACAGCAGTATGGACGTGCTTTTGATATCCGAGGGACATATTTATCTGCCCCCGTACAGCTTTGGCTTTATTGGCGGCACAAGCGGTCTATGCGGTGACACAGTCTTTTTTTGCGGATCCCTTGAAAAGCATCCCGATGCAACAAAAATAAAGGCTTTTTGTCAAAAGTACGGAAAACAAACTTTTTCTTTATCCGATGACACTTTACTGGACATCGGTAGTATACTATTTATTGGAGAATAGCGTGAAAGGTACTACTTTCTTATAGTGAAATGATCTTTTTCACGCGCGAATTTTGCCGATGGCAAAATTCATCGATTACTATTTGTGCCGCCGTTAAGCGGCGGAATGGAGATTATTATGGAAGAATCAAAAAGATATTGGAATGAAAAATATTGGGTAAGACACATGCGCGACGACGACCTTGAAAACATCGAAGACTCGTGGATCGACAAATATTCCGACATCATCTTCGCGCACAAAGGCAAGCTTCTTGATCTCGGATGCGGTGTCGGTCAGTACTCAAAACATTTCTATGATAATGGATTTGACGTAACGAGCGCGGATATTTCCGTGCGTGCGCTTGAATATCTTTCCGAAAAATATGAAGGAATAGAAACAGTGCGTATCGATATGACCGAGCCACTTCCCTTTGCAGATAAGAGCTTTGACGTTGTGTTCGCAAATCTATCGATCCACTTTTTCAGCGAAAATGACACCCGTTCTCTTATCGCAGAGGTCAAACGAATATTGAAGGACAACGGCATTTTTGTCGGCTCATGCAATTCGAGCAAGGCGTACAAGTACATTCAAGACAAATCCACCGTTATCGAAAACGGATTTTACCGTGAGGAAGGCGGCAGGACCGTCAGGCTCTTTGACAAAGATCAATTTGACACTTTTTTTGCCGATTGGAACAAGGTAATTCTCTCCGAGGTCGAAACGGTCAGATTTAATAAATCAAAGATAATGTGGGAATTCATTTATAAGAAGTAAGGTGAAATAATGGACTTTAACGAATTATATAAGATAAAAGATGAAATAGAGCAAATACAGAAAACATACGAGATATTTAATGAGGATAAAAGATTAAACCGTTCAAAAGCTGCCAGAGTTGAGTTTTTGACGAACGTAAAATATATCGAGAAATATCTAAAAGACGACGACAAGATACTCGATATCGGCGCAGGCGCAGGCGAATACAGCTTTTATTTTGCAAATAAAGGTCACAGAGTATCTGCCATTGAGCTTACAGATGCAAATATAAAGGCTTTTCGCGCTAAAATGACCGATAACGACAGTATAGATCTGGTGCAAGGAAACGCAGTTGACCTTTCTATGTATGAAGATAATTCTTTTGATATTGTACTTCTCTTCGGTCCTCTGTACCATCTTCACAGTGAAAACGACAGACAAAAATGCATTTCCGAGGCTAAGCGGGTATGTAAAAAAGACGGAATGATATTCTTCTCATTTATCTGCAACGATATGGTTATAATCACCGAGCTTGGATACGATAAAGAATACCTCCTTGGAAACACGTATGACCATAACACCTTTAAGGTAGAGGATTTTCCCTTCGTGTTTTTCACTGTTGATGAGTGCCGTAAAATGCTTTTAAATGGCGGTATATCGATCAAACACGAGGTCGCATCTGACGGTTTTTCCGAGCTTATGGATGAAAAAATAAATGCCCTCGATGACGAGAGCTATGCACAATATCTTAAATATCATTTTTACATCTGCGAAAAGCCGGAATTTTTAGGCGCAAGCAACCATTTGCTCTTCGTAGGACGATAAAAGGGGCTGAAATCAGCCCCTTATTTCTATCAATAA
The DNA here is from genome assembly GCA_045132775.1 of Eubacteriales bacterium. GTDB lineage: Bacteria > Bacillota > Clostridia > Oscillospirales > CAG-272 > SVTX01. The sequence continues at coordinate 16,480 of JBGUSX010000021.1, read as the reverse complement.
TTCTCTGCGTGGAGCTCAAAATAGCTCTGAGGATGTGCGCAAGTAGGACAAACCTCGGGAGCCTCGGTTCCAACGACGATGTGTCCGCAGTTGCGGCACTCCCAGACCTTGACCTCGCTCTTCTTGAATACCTCTGCGGTCTCAACATTGTGAAGAAGCGCGCGGTATCTCTCCTCGTGATGCTTCTCAACAGCGGCTACAAGACGGAACTTTGCCGCGAGCTCCGGGAAGCCCTCTTCCTCTGCGGTCTTTGCAAAGCCTGCATACATGTCGGTCCACTCGTAGTTCTCACCTGCAGCTGCGCTGACAAGATTCTCCGCGGTGTTGCCGATACCGTCAAGCTCCTTGAACCAAAGCTTTGCGTGCTCTTTTTCGTTGTCGGCAGTCTTTAAGAAAAGTGCCGCGATCTGCTCGTAGCCTTCCTTCTTCGCCTTGGATGCAAAATATGTGTACTTGTTTCGCGCCTCACTCTCACCTGAGAATGCTGCCATCAAATTCTTTTCGGTCTGTGTTCCTGCGTATTTGCTCATTTTCTTTTCCTCCAAAAATAAAATTTATGATTTATGGAATATTATTCCCTAAAAACCATTTTATCATACAATTTATGAAATGTCTATAGCTAATTTAAAAATTTAACAAAAAACCGCCTAATTTTCGTGGAGACACGGCGCACAAACACAAAAAACAAGACCCTCAAATTTTTTCGTAGGCAAGGCGCACCGCAGAAAGCAAAGCGAAGGCGTAGTTTCCTACGTCGAGCTGCTTTCGAGGAGCAACACAGCATCCACACCTTTTACACAAAAAACCCGACTGATTTTTGTGGAGACACGGTGCACAAACGCAAAAAAACAAGGCCCTCAAATTTTTTCGTAGGCAAGGCGCACCGCAGAAAGCAAAGCGAAGGCGTAGTTTCCTACGTCGAGCTGCTTTCGAGGAGCAACACAGCATACGGAGAAATTTGAGGGTCGCGAACAATCTAACGATTAGTCGGTGATGTAGGGCAAAAGTGCTACCTGACGAGCTCTCTTAATTGCAGTGTTGAGCTCTCTCTGGTGTACTGCACATGCGCCGGAAACTCTTCTGGGAAGAATTTTGCCGCGCTCGCCAATGAACTTGCGAAGCTTTGCAGAATCCTTGTAATCGATAAAGGAAACCTTATCTGCGCAGAAGATACATACCTTTTTTCTCTTTGCACGCATAGCGGGGCGTGCAGGACGAGTGTTATCTGTTCTATCCATCTTATTTATTCCTCCAAATTAAATTTTGTGACGCGATTATCCTTTATCAGAAAGGAAGATCGTCGTCGGTCTTGATCTCCTCGAACTTGGGAGCGTTTGCCGCGGGTGTTGCAAATGCAGGTGCCGCAAAGCCTTCATCTCCGCCAACCGAGGACTCGGAACGGCTGTCTACGAACATAACCTCATCTGCTACGATGTCGGTTCTGTAGTGCTTAACGTTCTGCTGGTCCGTCCAGGTGCTGTTCTGAATTGTTCCAACAACACAGATGGAAGAACCCTTCTTGAAGTAACGGGATACAAACTCTGCAGTCTGTCTCCAAGCGGTTACGTTGAAGAAATCGGTCTCGCTCTGCTGTGCTGCGTTCTTGGAATAACGGCGGTTTACCGCGATACTGAAGGAAACAACAGCGATGCCGCTCTGTGTCTGCTTAAGCTCGGGATCCGCGGTGAGTCTACCACCAAGAATGACCTTGTTAAAGTTAAAATTAGCCATGATGCTTCTCCAATCAAATAAATTGAATTACTCGGCGTCTGCGGTTGCTTCAGCTGCTTCTGCAACTTCTTCAACAACGGGTGCTGCAACTTCTTCTACAGCCTCAACAACGGGCTCTTCAACAACAGGCTCTTCAACAACGGGCGCGATTACGGGCTCGTGATCAAGCTTTACTGTCATCGAACGCATAACAGACTCGTCGATGTTGAAAAGACGGTCAAGCTCTGCGAGGAATTCAGCGGGGCTCTTGTGTGTAACTACAGTGTAGTAACCCTCGGACATATCGTTGATAGGATATGCAAGACGGCGCTTACCCCACTTGTTTACTCCGAGAACCTCTCCGTTAGCAGTGATGAGATTTACAAACTTCTCAACAGTTGCCTGGGTTGCCTCTTCGCCGTTAGAAACATCGGTGATGAACAGAGTTTCATAACAATTGAATACGTTTTCCATTTTTTATACCTCCCTATGGACTTTATATCGACCGCGCTGTGTCTTAATTACGCGGTAGAGAGACGGTTTTGTGCATCTAAAACCGTACCAAGACAGTATTATATCATAATAAATATTATTTGTCAACAGTTGACTTTACAAAATGATGAATTTTTTGTAAATTTTAAATTCCAAGAAGCCCCGTGATAAATATTTCAAGTCCAATAGCGATAAGTATCACTCCTCCAAAGATACCAGCCTTGCCAGCAAGCCTTGTTCCCGCCTTTTTGCCGACGAATAATCCCGTAAAGCAAATAAGGAACGTAACGAGCGAAATAACGACAGCCGCGACAAGCGCTGCAAACCAATCGTATTCCGCAATAGTAAATCCAACCGAAAGCGCATCTATCGAGGTTGCAACTCCCTGCACCATCAAAGCACCGAAGGTAAGCCTTGTGCAAACAAATTCCTCGTCCTTGTTCTTTATTCCTTCTATAAGCATCTTTCCGCCGATAAAACCAAGAAGCGCGAGCGCGATCCACGGAATGCACTTTTCAAACCATTTAAAATACTCCACTATGGTGTGGATGCAGACCCAGCCGAGCATAGGCATAAGACCCTGAAAAATTGCAAACGCGCCCGCTACACCGCACATCTTGCGCGTTTTCATACAGGGCTCGTTGAGTCCGTTAGCAAGTGAAACAGAGAAAGCATCCATCGCAAGTCCTACGCCGAGCAGAATGCTCTCGAGAAAAAACATAAAATCAAACATTTTAAATTCTCTCCCTTTAATAAAAAATTCGGTATGCATACCATACCGAGCCAAAAGCAAAAACAAAAAGACTCCATGTACGGTATAAAACCACTACATGAGTCTCGCGAATTAAAGCAAGCCAGACCAAAATATTGCGGTCAGTATGTTGACTTGCTCCGTCTATGCGGTCACTACTCCCTCACACAAGTGCTATTTTACCACATGTTTTGCATATTGTCAATACCTTTTCAAGAAAACTTTACAATCTTCCATCTTGACTTAAAACACAATATATGATACAATAAAACCAACGGATAATTTGTCGAATATTTTGAAAGGATAAAATAATATGGATTTCACCGTTGAGCTTTTAAAATATCCCACCGAAGAGGATTGGATGCTGACCAAGCTCTGTACGCTTAATACCGTTGGAAAAACCAGTACCAAGCTCCCCACTGCCGAATGGAGACACAAGCTTCTCCTCTCCGAGCACAGCCCCATACGTACGCTTAATTTCTGCATAAAAATGGTAGTTCCCTATTACGTTTCGGTTCATTTCTGCCGCCACTTTATCGGTGTTACGCACTTTGTTCAGAGCCAGAGAAACGACCGTCAGGACAACTACGACAGGACAAAGGCCCCCCAGGATGCCCCCGTATCTCACATGATGTACATAAACGCGCAGGAGCTTATGTTTATGTCTCGCCGTCGCCTCTGCATGCAGGCGGCAGCCGAAACTCGCGCGGTTATGGAGGAGATCGTAAGGCAGGTCGAAGCGCAGTGCCCCGAATTCGTCGGCACCCTAGAGCCGATGTGCTCATACCGCGGCGGACGCTGCACCGAGTTCAACCCCTGCGGACTTTATAAGAAGTATCTCACGGGAAAAGAAGAATAAAACGAACATCAGCAAAGTTTAAGGGCAACCGCAAACGCGGTTGCCCTTTTGTATAGCAATATAGTGCAAATAAAATTTTTGATTGATCAAATTAGTGAAAATTAAGGTTTTATAAGGGATTTTGCGCATGTTTAGCGTATTGTTTAGGGGCGGTAAATTTGAGAAATTCGTATAAAAGCGCTGAAATTCGGGATTTCGGGGTTAAAAAGGCGCAAAATTTGAACTATATTGCTATGATGAGGCGAAAAATGTATATATACATTTTTATGCATTATTTTGGGGTTTTTGTGTATTTTTATTCAATATGATTTAAGGGCAACCGCAAGTGCGGTTGCCCTTTAGCCTTCTCCCTTGGAGAAAGTGGATTTTGCCGCCAGCGGCAAAAGACGTATGAGGGGTCATTCCTCCTAGGGAACGTAATTGTAAACTATCGTTGCATTTGTAAGCGGTGAATTATCTGAACCTATATTTATCTCCGCCCACTGCTCTTCACTTCCTGTGTAATGAACAATCGTAAGGCTGTCACAATCATAGAATGCTTTTTCACCAATGCTCGTCACTCTGTCGCCTATTTTTACGGTCGTTAGATTTTTGCAATAATAGAATGCACGATTTCCAATGCTCGTCACTCTGTCGGGTATCTCTATGCTCGTAAGGCTAAAGCAACACCTGAAAGCATAATCTCCTATGGTAGTCACCTTGTCCGGAATTACAATTTTCTCAAGGCTTTCACACCCATTAAATGCCTCGTTTCCTATCGTCGTAACGCTCTCAGGTATTACCACTTCTTTAATACCGGTACAACCACGAAAAGCATTATCGCAGATAGTAGTAGTTCCTTGCGGTATGTTAATTAGTTCAATACCTTGAGATTGAATATAATTGATTAACTTCTGAGGCTTACCGGTTGCAAACTCGCAATAAGCAATATACTCTTTAGCTTTTTCGTATTTTTCTCCTACCTTTTCAAAAAGCCTTGCCGCTTCCGAAAAATCTCCTTTTTCGTAAAGCTCAATCGCATCGGCATACGCATCGGCATACGCATCAGGCTTAATGACAAGCTCGTTGATAACAACAAATCCTATTACAAGCATAATGACCGCCGCCAATGCTATCAAGGCAATTTTTTTGATTTTTTTTGCCTTAGCCTCGGCTGCCGCCCTCGCTACTTTTGCCATGTGTTCATTTTCAGCATCGCGAAGCTTCAATTTTTCAATGAGTTCGTCGCATTCGCGTATCTTTTCGTCTGCGTCATTCCATCCGCGTATCCTGTCAAACCTTGCGCGCGCGTCCTCAACGTGTCTTACTTCGTCCTTGAGCATAAGATCGCAAGCAACAGCATAAATCTCTGCCTTCCTCTTCTCTTCTGCCCGCTCCTTGAAAAATTCTATTCTCTCGTTGCATTTCGCCAACTGAGCCCTTGAATCTCTCCAATCGGGAATCTTGTTGAATTCAACTATTGCCGCGTTATACGATAGAACGTCGTCCCTTGCCATCAGCTCACAAGCCTTAGAGTAGATTGTGTTCTTGAACTCTGCCTCGTTGCGTTCTTTGATGGTTTTAATGTAACCGTTAAGAGTAGCGGCAAGTTCTTCGTCACTAAATCTGATTGCCTTCTTAAAATTCATATTATCATCGAAGACATCATCGAGCTGTGCAAGGTCACTCTGTGTCTTGACCCTCATATCGATCATCAGCTTTAAAACATATATATCCGCGCATTCGGGATCAATGTCAAGGGCTCGATCGCAAGCATTAAGAGCCTCATTCCATTCACCGTCTCCAATAGAGATGCGAGCACGTTTCAAAATAGGATCGATCTTTGATACTCCTCCATCATTCGTTGCAACCTGAACGATAGTCTGGGAGGATTGCGTCTTCTTGTCTGCTTTTTTGATTTCGGCGGCTGCAACAAGCTGCTTCATTACGCGCTGTGCAACCTCTTCCGGAGAATATACTCTCTCGTATCCATCAAAAATCTCGTCAGAAATTGAATCCGCCACATTTCTTGAAAGGCTCTCACCTATTCGATATTCAACTCGCGGCTTCTTGTACTGCTGGGGCATAGCCTTATAGTTATTTCTGTATTCGGAGGGTGCCGCTTCAATATCCTTCTGTTGCATATATGGCAACTCAATAGTAAGCGCATCACAGTTGAAATTACGAGAATTCATACTTGAAACAAAAACAACGCACTTACAGTGATCCATAGCCTCCGCAAGAGCTTTGTTGTAGTTCTCCACAGCACCCTTTCCGTGACGCAGATTACGCGCTGCTACAAAGCACTTCAAATTCTGTGATTCAAGAAATTCGCAAAGCTCGCTCACCTTCTCCATATCCTTACTGGAATATGCAATGAACACCTCACGCGGAAGCTTGGTCTCATAAACACCGTTGTCAACCTTAATTGCCTCCTCTGAGAGCATAGTGCAATATTTCTCGAATTTTTCCGGATCGCGACGCTCATACGCGCGCGCAATGAGGTTGTTCAATTCAAGCTGATACTCGGTCTGCAAGGACTTTACAAGAAATTTTACTACGCACTCTATCTCGTCATAGTTCTTTTCAATGTCGATCTTTCTTATGTATTTTGTAAGCTGACGGACATTGTTTCCGACAGCCACCTCATAAAAGCACGCAGAAAAATCGTCGGGGAGATATTTTTTCAACTCCTCGCAACGCATTTTAACATCAAAGCTACTTATATATTCAGTATTTACTGCGTCATAGAGATTTCTACGCAGATTGTTTATATGCTCGCGTTTTATATCGTCGAACATATCTCTGAACGTCTTTGTTTGTTCCTCTGCATCCTTCTTACGAAAGACCTTTCCGCAATATTGGCATTTGTAAGTTTCAGCATCAATCTCTGTCAGATTACCGCCACATCGGTCGCAGTCGTAGGTTTCAAAATCCATCTTCTTCTCTCCTTAACAAAAAGTGCGCAGCAGAAGTCGCGCACAAAAAACACGCGTCTCCAATTGCTGACACACAATTTCTTTTTTTCGTCCCTAAAGGTATGTAAAAAGCGGAGTACGTATTTTTATCCGATAATAAAAACACCTACCCATAGGGACCGCATATTAAATTGTATGACAGTATAATTATAGCATCATCGACATTTTTTGTCAATATGTTTTTCCTAAAAGAAAAACGAAGCGTTTTCGCTTCGTTTTCTCGGTTTTACTCTTTATTCCTCTGTTTTCTCGCCTGAGAGTCTCTTTTTTGCGTCCTGGACGCTCTCACCTTCCTTGGCAAACATCTTCTCGATGCACTTGTCGGATACCTTGTTAAAGCCGTCTACGACCCCTGTCTCGATCTTTTTATAGCCCTCGACGACACCGTTTTCGATCTTCTTGTACCCTTCAACTACCTTTTCTGCGATCTTTTCATTAGTTTCTGCGATTTTGGACATTTTCTTATCTCCTTTTCATTTTGTACCCTGATTATAAAGGAGATTTGTTTTGTTTTCTTTTGTGAAATGTTTATTTTTGTTTAATTCTTGCACTTATTTAATGGAATATTTAATTAAAAGTGTCGACGAATTGCCGCTCGGTGTTTGATGAAGAATCGCGTCACCATCTCTCATTGCCTTTCTCATGGCAGCGCAAACGGTTGGCATCCTGCTTGTGAGGCCTAACTCTTTATGAATATCACCGGATCTAAGAACGATATTATCATTTTCTTTTTCAGCCGCACGTTTTTTAAGCTCTTCAATATACTTATATACCTGTTGCACCGATATTGTTTTTACATTTGTGGAAGTCTGGAGGGGCTGTGACTCTATGTAAATTGTCTTGCAATATATGCACTGCCACCTATCGTTTCCAACAAAAACAAGTGTCCCGCCACAATTGTCACATTTTTTCTGTTCTACAAGCATATCCTCACCTTTTTTCTTTGCTCTTAAATTCTATTATCACGAACGGCAGATGAACCGCTGTGATCCCAATGAATCCGCAAAGCACGAGTGCACCGAAATACGCGTACCAGCCGTTATCAAGATTGAGAAGCGGAAGTCCGTCCGCGGGCGGTCTTACGACGTACAAGAAGTTCGTGTCGTATGCCTGCAATGCCCCGTTTACCCATATCATAACGATCGCCAGGCAACCAACGGTCACAAGATTTCTCACGTATGCGCGAAATCCGAGATCTGCGTGCTTTTTTGCAACCAGGAAGATAGCAAACCACACCATCACCGCGTGGTAGATAAAGCACTGGTATGCCTCGGAGGAGGTAAAATCGGTTCCACTTGTCGCCATTATGATAGCCAGAAGCGAGCCGACAAGTCCCACGGGAATCACAAGACTTGTCAGATAGCTCTTATGCTTCTCATTCTTGCAAAAAGGCAGATAGAAGAACACAAATATCAAAAGCGAGCAAAGATGCAAAGGCAATGCTCCCGCATCGATCACCATTCCGTCCGCGCAATCTTCCCCGTTTACAAACTCCATGTGTGACAGTATTTTTGACACCTCACTCGCAAGCGAGACTCCCGCCATAATGAATGCAGAGGTCTTGAACGAGAAGTTCAGTTTGAGCGATAGAAAGGTCAATATCGCTATTATTGCAGCACAGATGCCAAGCCAGATAAAATGCTCCGTTGTAAACATTTAAAATCCTCCAAGGTCAATATTTCAGCAGCCGGTCATGATCTCGATGATCTTTTTATCGGTCTCCTTCATACCGTCATGACCAAGCGCGTAGATGTTGCGTATGGTATTTTCCACGCCCTTGCTGACGAGCCCCTCGCCGCCGAAGAACTCACAGCCCTCGCAATACATCTCGTAGCCCATAATGCCCGCATCCACCGCCATGGCGATCTTTGCCGCGCAGGACGCCTTTGCGCCGTCACAGATGATTCCGCTCGATATTGCAAGCGAATTGACTATGGTGTGATTTATCGCAGAAAGCTCTCCAGAAAGGAGATAGGCAATTCCCGACCCTGCTCCTGCTCCCGCACTCACAGCGCCGCAGTATGCAGACAGACGACCTATGCCACTCTTAAGATGCAAGGTTATTAGGTTTGACAGAACGAGCGCACGGTATAGCTCCTCGCGGCTCTTCTCGTGATATTCCGCATAAGTAATGACGGGTAAGCTCGTGGTCATTCCCTGGTTTCCGCTGCCCGAGCAGATGACAACTGGCATATCGCATCCGCTCATTCTCGCGTCCGAGCCTGCAGCCGCCGCGGCACAAGCATCGGTACGTATTCCACCATCTCTCTTCTTGAGCAGCTTTCCTATCCTCGCGCCGTAATTATTGGTCATTCCCTCGCGCGAGATCGCGGTATTGTACTTGATCTGACGGGAAATGATATCCTCTACGTCTGCAAGCTCCACGGTGTTTGCAAAATCAAAAATATCCGCAACGGACAGGAGCGAATAGTCGGACACGCGTTCTGTTTCAGTACCGCAACCGCATCCCGACTTTACGTATTCGCAACGACCGTTTTTTATTATTTCAACGACGTTTGTATGCTCATCCTCGACGTGAACGGAAACTGAATCATCGCCCTCACTGACGGTAACGACAAGGTCAAGTATATGCTCGCTTTCAAGAGGTGCGACGGATATATCAAACTGCTTCATTTCGTCACAAAGCGCCAGCTCCTGCTCTCTCGTAACTGATGAGATGACCTCGAGGCAACGGCTCGAATCGCCGTACAGTATTCCAACCGCCGCCGCGGCTTCAAGTCCGCGCATACCGTTTGCGTGGGGTACTATGACACTCTTAACGTTCTTGATTATATTTCCGCTTGCCTGTATTCTGACGCGCTCGGGCATTCTCCCGAGCGTTTCCCTTGCGCGTGCGGCACAAAATGCCACCGCAATAGGCTCGGTACATCCCATAGCGGGAACAAGCTCGCGGCGGAGGATATTAACATATTCACTGTATAACTTTGAAGCTCTATCCATTTCAACCTCTGTCAATTTGATTATAGGAACATTATACTAAAATTCGACGAAATTGTCAAGAAATATTTATCTCGGTAATTGACAAAAGCACGTTTCAATGATATAATCACACTATAAAATACAAGGAGGTCTCAAATGAAGGTCATATCTAATATTATCTGGTTTTTACTCGGCGGACTTTGGCTGTTTATTATGTGGGGAATTCTCGGAGTGCTTCTCTGCATCACTATAGTTGGAATACCGTTCGGTACTCAGTGCTTCAAGCTTGCGACAGTATCGGCTATGCCATACGGCAAAAAGGTAGTTCTGAATTACGGAAAGCATCCCATAGCAAACGTCCTCTGGTTGATCTTCTTCGGTTGGGAGCTTGCTATCGCGCATCTGCTTATCGGTATTATCAATTGCATTACTATCATCGGCATTCCTCGCGGAATACAGTGCTTTAAGATCACAAAATTGGCATTCTTCCCCTTTGGAGCGAAGGTAGTCTGATCAAAAAAAATCGGTGCGACACCGTCGCACCGATTTTTTTATTTTATTTGATAGCAGTCTTATCCTTCTGAATAACGTCGTGAGCACCGCCCTCAACGATACTGGTTGCGGATACGAGAGTTAGCGTTGCCTTCTCCTGAAGCTCGGGAATAGTCAAAGCTCCGCAGTTGCACATAGTCGATTTGACCTTTGCAAGAGTCATAGCAACGTTGTCCTTAAGGCTTCCTGCGTAAGGAACGTAGGAATCAACGCCCTCCTCAAAGGAAAGCTTCTTGTCGCCTCCGAGATCGTATCTCTGCCAGTTTCTTGCGCGCGCGCTTCCCTCGCCCCAATACTCCTTGTAGTAGGTTCCGCCAATGCTTACCTTGTTAGAGGGAGACTCATCAAAGCGAGCAAAGTATCTTCCGAGCATTACGAAATCTGCACCCATAGCGAGCGAGAGGGTGATGTGGTGGTCATAAACGATACCGCCGTCGGAGCAAACGGGAACGTAAACACCCGTCTCTTCGAAATATTTATCTCTTTCAGCACAGACCTCGATAAGAGCGGTTGCCTGTCCGCGTCCGATACCCTTGGTCTCACGGGTGATACAGATAGAACCGCCGCCGATACCGACCTTGATAAAGTCAGCACCGCAGTCGGCGAGAAATCTGAAGCCTGCAGCGTCAACAACGTTACCCGCACCGATCTTTACAGTGTCGCCGTAGCGCTCACGCACCCAAGCTATAGTTCTCTGCTGCCACTCGGAAAAGCCCTCGGACGAGTCGATACATACTACGTCAACTCCTGCCTCAACAAGCGCAGGAATTCTCTCTGCGTAGTCGCGTGTGTTGATACCCGCGCCTACGACGTATCTCTTATCCTTGTCGAGAAGCTCGTTGGGATTGTTTTTATGTGAGGTGTAGTCCTTGCGGAAAACGAAATATCTGAGTCTCTGCTCATCATCGATTATGGGAAGACTGTTGAGCTTGTGATCCCAAATGATATCGTTTGCTTCCTTAAGCGTTGTTCCTTCTTTTGCTACGACAAGCTTATCAAAAGGAGTCATAAATGTCTCGACCTTGGTATCAACGCTCATGCGACTGACACGGTAGTCTCTTCCCGTTACGATTCCGAGAAGCTTTCCTTCTGCTGTTCCGTCATCCGTAACGGCAACGGTGGAATGTCCCGTTTTTTCCTTAAGTTCTATAACATCTGCGAGAGTAGAATCGGGCCGCACGTTTGAATCGCTGGAAACAAATCCTGCCTTGTGATCCTTTGCTCTCTTTACCATAGCCGCCTGATCCTCGATAGACTGCGAGCCGTATATAAAGGACACACCGCCCTCTTTTGCAAGAGCTACTGCGAGTCTGTCTCCCGAGACTGCCTGCATAATTGCGGAGATCATGGGAATGTTCATAGTAATTGCGGGAGTCTCACCCTTCTTGAACTTTACAAGGGGTGTCTTAAGACTGACGTTCGCAGGCACGCACTCGCTTGAAGAGTAGCCGGGGATAAGAAGATACTCATTAAACGTATGTGAGGGTTCATTGATAAATTTTGCCATTTTTCATTTTCTCCTTCTCTTACGAATATAATTTAGATGATCAGTTGTATATGGGGTGTTTCTCACAGAGTGCAATTACCTCTGCGGTTATCTTTTCCTTATTTGCTTCAAAGTCGGTCGCAACAAGCTTCATCCATTTTGCGATCATCTTCATTTCCTCTACTCCAAAGCCTCGCGAGGTGACAGCAGGAGTTCCGACTCTGATACCGCTTGTAACAAACGGCTTTTCGGGGTCGTTGGGGATCGCGTTCTTGTTGACTGTAATGTGTACCTCGTCAAGACGGTGCTCCATCTCCTTACCGGTTACACCAAACGGGCGGAGGTCAATGAGCATAAGGTGATTGTCAGTATCACCCGAAACTATGCTGAAGCCCTCTTCCTTGAGTGCCTCACAAAGTACCTTTGCATTATTGACGATATTCTGCTGATATTCCTTGAATTCAGGGGTAAGAGCCTCGCCGAGAGCCACCGCCTTTGCGGCGATGATGTGCATAAGAGGTCCTCCCTGCGTTCCAGGGAAAACAGCCTTGTCGATCTGCTTTGCAAGCTCCTCACGGCAAAGGATCATACCGCCACGGGGACCGCGGAGCGTCTTGTGAGTGGTGGTAGTTACAACGTCGGCATACGGCACGGGAGACGGGTGAAGTCCTGCGGCAACAAGTCCCGCAATGTGAGCCATATCCACCATAAAGTATGCGCCGACTTCCCGACAGATCTTACCGATCTTCTCAAAATCAATGGTTCTCGAATATGCGCTCGCACCTGCGATTATCATCTTGGGCTTGCACTCAAGAGCAGTTGCTCTGATGGCATCATAGTCGAGCATTTCAGTCTCGTCGGATACGCTGTAAGGTACTATATTGAAGTATTTACCCGAGATGTTTACAGGAGAGCCATGCGAGAGATGTCCACCGTGTGCAAGATTGAGTCCCATTACGGTATCACCGGGCTCAAGAAGCGCAAAAAATACCGCGAGATTCGCAGAAGCGCCGCTATGGGGCTGGACGTTTGCATGCTCAGCTCCGAAAAGCTTTTTTGCACGCTCGCGCGCGATATCCTCAACGACATCTACGCACTGACATCCACCGTAGTAACGCTTACCGGGAAATCCCTCGGCATACTTATTCGTAAGAACCGTTCCGGCAGCCAAAAGCACTGCTTTTGAAACAATGTTCTCCGAAGCAATAAGCTCAATGTTGTGCTGCTGACGCTCAAGCTCAAGGTTACAAGCGTCATACACCTCTTTGTCGTAGTTTACAAGCTCATCAAAAAAATTCATCTCGGTGTCCCTTTCTTTTTTAAATTAGAGTGCGAATTTTCGGGTGTCCCCGAAAAAAATATTATTAAAAATTATTATACTATAAATATTTTTTCTTGTCAAGCGTAGAAAGTGAAATTACCAAAATTTGTCGTTATGCTATGAATTGTTTTTAATTGCCCCCGATCAATTGGTTTTTTGCACAAATAAGTTCTAATTCTCAAATGAAAGGTAAAATAACCCTTGAAAAAACGTACGTATATCATATTTGCTCTCTTTCTCGTTGTCTCTTCGCTCTGTGTATGCGCCCTGGCATACGCGCTCGGTGCTCTCTATATTCCCTCGCACACGCTTGCAACCGATGCTGCGGCATCCTCACCGCAATTCAAAACAGTAATAATCGATGCAGGTCACGGAGGTGAGGACGGTGGAACATCAAGCTTGTCGGGACTGGTTGAAAAAAACGTAAATCTCGATATTTCCAAAAAGCTTTGCGATATGCTGAGGGCAAGCGGAATAAACGTCGTTATGACGCGCGAGGAGGATAAGCTATTGTACGACAGAAACGTGGATTTTCACGGCAGAAAGAAAAAGCTCGACCTCGCCGCAAGACTTGCAATCGCAGACACAACACCCGATGCCATTTTCATCAGCATCCACATGAATTCCTTTACCGATCCGAAATACTCTGGGATGCAGGTGTGGTACTCTCCAAATCATCTTCTTTCCGAGAAGCTCGCCGAAAGAATACGCGAGGAGAACCGAAATCTGCTTCAACCCGATAATAATCGTAAAATCACCCGCGCCACAAGTAGCATAAATCTACTTTACAACGCGAAGTGTCCCGCAGTGCTTATAGAGTGCGGTTTCCTTTCAAATCCGACTGATGCTGAAAGATTTGAGACCGAGGAATACAGACAAAAGGTCGCATTCGTTATTTTTTGCTCAGTGATGGGATTTTTAAACGAAAGCTCCGCCGACTCTTGACATTTTCCTTATTCTGTTGTATAATGAATCTAATGAAAATACATTCGTACAAGGCATTCATCGAGAATGCCTTGTACTTTCTTGCTTTTTTCGTTTTTGCACTCTGGCGTACCCCTGTACGCCGACGAATGCAAAAACGAAAAATCTACCTACCTTTTTCAACCTCTGCCAGCGTGTCGAGACTTTCTCGACACGCTGAAATGAGCGACCGAGTCGCTCATTTTTCTATGTCAAATATGTTCCAAGGATAAATATCAGCAGGACTGCTCTCAGCTGAAATCTTCTTTTTAGTCACGGGATGGACAAACTCAACCTTATGTGACCAAAGCGCGCAGGTCGCCTTGTTGTCTCTACTACCGTATTTACCGTCACCGACGAGCGGCATTTTACGTGATGCAAACTGCACTCTTATCTGATGTGTCCTTCCCGTGATAAGCTCTACCTCGACAAGTGACATTATCTCTCCATCCTCGCGCGTAACGCTTTCAAGCAGACGGTAATTCGCCAACGCTTCCTTGACTCCCGCGCGTTTTTTTGCAACGACAAAGGACTTGTTTTTCTGCTTGTCGTGATAAAGCAGATCGCGCATCTCACCCTCTTTTTCCTCAGGTGCACCGTGTATGACCGCGAGATAAGTCTTTTTGTAGTCTCCGGACTGAACGAGAGCTGAAAGCTTGCCCGTCATGTCCTCGCGCTTTGAATATATCATCGCTCCGCCCGTCATAGTGTCAAGACGGTGAACGAGCCCCACGTACGCGTCCTCGCCCTTCTGTACCCTGTAGCGCGACAGAAGCGTTATCATATTTTCTTTCCCACTGCTGCTTACCTGCGACTCGACACCCACAGGCTTCTCGCAAACGAGCAAATATCTATCTTCAAAAAGGATTTTCACATCAAATCTCCACGTTTATGATCATTGCTTTATCATTATAACACTTAAATCACAAAAAATCAAGATATATTACGTTTTGCGCAAAGCACTTCACCACAAAATGCTTATTATTCCAATAAGTAGACCTTTTAATTTTGTTGTAGGCAAGGCGTACCGGAAAAAGCAAGGCGAAGGCGTAGTTTCCTACGTCGAGCCGCTTTTGAGGAACAACGCAGCATACAGCAAAATTCAAAGGTTGCGAACAAATAGATAAGGGGTGCGTGTTCCGCACCCCTTATCTATTGCTTCTCGAAAGAATTAGTCAGCGTATACGCTAACCTGCTTCTTTCCGCCTGCCTTATGCTCAAATTTTACCTTTCCGTCGATAAGAGCGAAGAGTGTGTCATCCTTACCGATACCAACGTTGTTACCGGGATGGATAGCCGTTCCTCTCTGTCTTACGAGGATGTTGCCGGCGAGAACTACCTGACCGTCAGCTCTCTTAACGCCAAGGCGCTTGGATTCACTGTCACGGCCGTTCTTTGTAGAACCGACACCTTTCTTATGAGCAAAGAACTGTAAACTAAGCTTTACCATTATCTTTACCTCCTGTTATGTGTGTGTAAGTTGTCGACCTCAATCTTCGTAAGGTCTGTCCTCGATGGATACATCAAGGAAATCGTAATACTCCTCGATAAGATCCTCGATCTGCTTGTAGTATGCAAGGAAGATTCCCGATACCGCATATCTCTTAAGCTCGTCATCCTCATATTCGGGAAGCGCCGCCTTTGATCTTACTCGGATGTTTGTAGTTTCCTCATCGATCTCATAGTCGACAGAGGAAGCATACGCCACTTCTACGGTGTTGATTATCAGCATCGTCATAGCGGAAAGTGCCGCACAGAGAACATCGTCTCCCTCGGTACCAAATCCCGTATGTCCCTGCTCCTCAAATCCGTAAAAGACACCGCCGCTACGGAAAAAAACTATTTTCGTCATAGCGATCAGCCAACGATGGATGTGATCTGAACCTTGGTATAAGGCTGTCTGTGACCGATCTTCTTCTTGGAGTCCTTCTTGGACTTGTATTTAAGAACATAGATCTTCTTGCCCTTACCGTTCTTTACAACAGTACCCTTAACAACTGCACCGTCAACAACAGGTGTACCTGCCTTAAAGCCTGCCTCTGTGGAAACAGCAACTACCTTGTCAAAAACAACCTCGCTGCCCTCTTCGCAGTCAAGCTTCTCAACGAAGATAATATCCTGCTCCGTTACCTTGTACTGCTTTCCGCCGGTTTCGATTATTGCAAACACGAAAAGCACCTCTCTTTCATTAAGTCTCGCTATGATGGCGGCGTTTTTAGGCGCACTTAAAAGAGCCATTTTTATGCGGCATATTATTATAACACTCAAAACACTGTTTGTCAATACTTTTTTGAAAATTATTTTATGTTTTTTGTATGTGTTAAAATGATATGAACCAAAAAGAATAGGAAGTTCATTAAAGATATGGTATAATGTAGTCACCACAACAAACATTACCGTATCAGAAAGGAACTTCCCATGAATATTATAGCACAAGAAGCTCGCAAAC
>JBGUSX010000020.1:0-34421 GCA_045132775.1 Eubacteriales bacterium | reverse complement strand
CGGTGTTTCGGTGATATTGCACTCCGTATAGATTTCACCGCATTATACCGACACTATACGGAGCAAATCATGTGTAACAATCGATTCTTCTGCTTTCATCAATAACACCTCCTGAAAATTGCTGATTGCTTTCGTCAAATTGGAATTTGTCAATCTTATATTTGATTCACATCACAGTAAAAATATATATCTGCCTTATCCTCTTGTTTTGTGCCCTTATATACGTGAGTATTCAAGCCACCGATGACAAAACCGCACTTGATATAAAACAGACACGCGGCAAGGTTGTTGTCCTGTCCTTGTGTATAAAGCCCGTTGTAACCTTGTTCCACAGCGATTTCCTTTGACTTCTCGATAAGCAACTCGCCAATATTCTGTCTGCGGTAGTCCTTATTGACCTTTAGATCGTAGAGATACATATATTTGAACCACGAATGGCGAAGGATGGCAAGACCGATGCAGTTGTCGCCATCGTATGCGCCGACAAAAAAATGATTTTTAGCAAGCTCGTCGTAATCATAGTTTTCATCGGGAAAGCACATTTTGGTAATCTCCGCTTCGGGAAATCTTTCTACATCATAGCTCCATTTTTCATTTATGTAAGACGGAAGCATCCGTCCGAACAACTTAAAGGGTTCGTTTTTGATGTTGATATCCGCTTTATGCTCACGGTCAATAATTCTTAAACTGATCATTTTATATCCTCACAATCTTTTCGTATAAAGAAGCTCTGTTATCGGTTGTCCCAGATCTGCCGTTTTTATTACTTCGGCGTGTTCAAATCCCATCTTTTCATAGAACCTAATTGCATTGTCATTTGTTTCAAGTACCCAAAGTCCCGCTTTGTTGTAGCCTTCTGCTTTTAACTGTTCCAAGGCATAGTTCAGCATTGCCTGACCAAGATGCTTCCGTTTATATGCATTCAAAATATAGATTCCCTGAATTTCACCCATATCGCTATTCATATCCGCATCTCTAAAAGTTCCCCACCCACAAAAGCCGACGAGATTTTCGTCGATTTCCGCAACAACAAGATTTTGACACTCGGTTTTACAAAATAAGGCAATACTTTTTTCGACACTGCGGGTGGCAAGATATGTATCCGACAAAAGTCCAGTGTAAGTTTCTATCCAAGCTTTATAATGTATATTGCCGATCCGTTCGGCATCTGTTTTTATTGCTTTTCTGATCACTGTATCCATTTAATTCCTCTTATTTCTTCGCCAACAGATAACTTTCGTCTATCCGTCGACAGATTTCATCGGTCGGTATTGAACCATCAAGCAAAAGTGTGTACCAATGCTTTTTGTTCATATGATATCCCATAAAGAACCTTTGGTTATCGACGGTTGCTTCGATATCTTCGGTTTTGATACGAAGGTCGAGTATTTCAATCATCGTATCCCCCTTCAAAGCAAGCTTGCTTGCCTTGACCGTCAGTAAAGCACCGTACCACTTTTCGTTATCCTTACGCCGCCAGATTGCATTATCGGGAAACTTTTTCCATAAAAATTCAAGCTCATCACCGTATTTCTCACGAACATAGCAAATTATTTCTTTCGCTTGTGCAGACTTGAAAATTTCGGTATTGTAACACTGATCTGCCACCTGTTTGAGAATAGCTTCAATAGCGTTCCTGACCTCTCCCACAAAAGAACCCGTAGCATTTGTTTTATACAGAACATATTCATCACCGATTGCTTTCTCGGTCAGTTTCGTATCTATATTACCATCGGGTGTGATAATGATTTGAAGAAGAAATGAGCCGTCAAGTATGTCGGTTTCATAAATATAGTTATTATTACTTTTTACAAAGCCGAACAATATGGCTTTTTGAATATCAATAGTTCTTCGTCTAAACAATTCATCAAACATAATGCTCACCTCCGTCAAATTCTTATTTATCGGTGAGTTTATTATATCATATTTTTATGAATATTTCAATCCGTTTTGCACTCTCCAAAAATAAATTTGTGAATCATTCGGAAAACAAGTTGACAATACCTGTTTTTCGTGGTATAATAAAACAAAAAACTACATAAGGAGTGTTTTAATGAAAAAAAGCACAGTTGTGGCAGAGAGATTGAAAAAGCTCCGTGAGAGTTCGCACCTATCGCAAGCGAAGCTCGCTGAACAATTTGAGGGAGTAATGCAGAGCGCGGTTTACCGCTATGAAAGCGCGGAATCTTTCCCCCCGTATAGCGTGCTTATGCAGTATGCAGATTTCTTTGACGTTTCCCTTGACTACATTTTTGGAAGAACGGACAACCCACAAGGCAAGCTCTATAAGTACCAACCGAAAATCGTTATCGAGGACGAGCGTATGCAAGACTTTATCAATATGTGCTTCGACCCGAACACCGAAGCCAACGCCAAGCTCAAACAAGCCCTGCTATCACTATTGGAGGAACAGAAAAAATGCTAATCAATGATAATCAATATTTATCCGTAATTGACGAAATCAAGAAGGAAATAGAAAAGGCGCAATACAAAGCTGCTTTGCAAGTCAACCGTGAATTGATTGTGCTTTATCACGAAATCGGACAAATTATCAATCAACACAAAAGCTGGGGTAACAAGTTTATTGATAATCTTGCAAAAGACATCAAACTCGCCTATCCTGATAACACGGGCTATTCCGTAAGAAACTTGAAATATATGGCAAAGTTTGCTCAAACATATCCCGATATAGAATTTGTGCAACAAGCCGTTGCACAAATTCCGTGGGGACACAATATCGTTCTTATGGATAAGTTAGAGGATAACGACGTCAGACTTTGGTACGCGCAAAAGGCGAGTGAGAACGGTTGGTCGAGAAACGTTCTCGTTCATCAGATTGAAACGAATTTGTACGAGCGTCAAGTGATTGCAAATAAAATTAGCAATTTTGAAAACAGATTGCCTTCTCCGCAAAGCGAGCTTGCAATACAGACGATGAAAGATCCTTACGTTTTCGGCTTTATTCCGTTTAAGGAAGATATGGTTGAGCGAGATATTGAAAACGCTCTTGTAAAAAACATTACCGCGCTTCTTTTGGAGCTTGGAACGGGCTTTGCGTTCGTTGGCAATCAGTATCACTTGAACGTAGGCGGTGACGATTTTTATATTGACTTACTGTTTTACAATATCAATCTTCGTTGCTATGTGGTTATCGAATTAAAGACGGGGGATTTCAAACCCGAATACGCAGGTCAGCTTAATTTCTATTTGTCTGCCGTTGACGGAATTTTGAAAAAAGAAGATGACAAGCCCTCAATCGGTCTATTGCTTTGCCAAAACAAGAACGATATTGTTGCTGAATATTCTCTTAAGGATATGTCAAAGCCGATGGGCGTTAGCGAATATCGCATTACAAGCAATCTTCCTGAAGAACTTGAAAAACAGTTGCCGTCTATCGAGGATATTCAAAAACGCATTAAATAACCTATTTGTGACAACAGTGGTGACACAAATAAAAACTCTCACCACAGTGAGAGAAATTCAATGAAAGGAGCTGCCAAGATGAAAGAACAAATGCGAGCAGTTATATATGCCCGTTATTCTTCGGATAACCAACGAGAAGAAAGTATCGAAGGTCAAATCCGTGAATGTATGGAATATGCCAACTACAATGAAATAACGGTTGTTGACACCTACATTGACCGTGCTTTATCGGCTAAAACGGATAACCGCCCAGAGTTTCAGCGTATGATAAAGGACAGTAGCCGAGGTGCGTTTGATTTAGTTATCGTATGGAAATTAGACCGTTTCGCCCGTAACCGCTACGACTCCGCACATTACAAGGCAACCTTAAAGAAAAACCGTGTCAAAGTTATATCGGCAACCGAAAGCATTTCTTCCGATGCAAGCGGTATTCTCCTTGAAGCTATGCTTGAGGGATATGCGGAATACTACTCTGCCGAGCTTTCCGAAAAGGTTAAGCGAGGACTGACCGAGAACGCCTTAAAAGGCTTATGGAACGGCGGTCAAGTACCTTTCGGTTACGTTATCAACAAAGAGAAAAAATTGGAGATTGATCCTGTCGCTGCTCCCGTAGTACAAGAGATTTTCAAAATGTGCTATGACGGCAAGACAATTAAGGAGATACACAATATTCTTCAAGAACGGCAGATAGTACGTAACAACGGAAAACCTCTCCGCTATAATGCGGTCAGATACATTTTGACAAACAGAGTTTATATAGGAGAGTACAATCATTCGGGCGTTAAGATTGAAAATGCAGTACCACCTATCGTATCGGTAGAGCTTTTCAACGCCGTTCAAATTGAGATAGCGAAAAATGCTCACGCTCCTGCAAGGCACACCGCTGATGACGACTATTTGCTCACGACAAAGCTCTTTTGCGGAAAGTGCGGTGCTATGATGGTAGCACAGGCAGGCACGAGTAAGACAGGCAAGGTGCATAGGTATTATGCTTGTGTGCGACAGAAAAAGCACAAGTGCGATAAGAAAATGCTCCCAAAAGAAAAGCTCGAAGAATTTATCGTATATAAAACAATGGCGTTTTTGCAACAGGACGGCACAATAGAAAAGCTCTCCGAAATGCTCTTTAATCTGCAACACACGGAAAGCTCGCTATTGCCGAGGTTGGAAGAACAACACAGAGAGAAAGAAAAAGAGATTGAAAATATTGTCAATGCCATTACAAAGGGCTACGCAACCGACACACTCTTGAAGCGGCTGGGCGAGCTTGAAGCACAGAGAGATGAAATATCTGTGTCGATAGCAAAAGAGAAAATAAAATCTCCTATCTTCACGCAAGACCATTACAGAATGGCTCTGCACAATTTCCGCAAGGTCGATATATCCAAGCAAGACGGCAAGCGGAAAATAATTGACACCTTTATCAATGCAATATTCGTTTATGACGATTCGTTCAAAATCGTTTATAACGGAAACGGTAAAGAAGAAACTATAAGCCTTGAAGAACTTGAAAGTTCAACCTTGTTTTCACAAGGTGCACCAAAACAAGATGATCCGAATCTTATCATACGACGGTGGGGTTCGGATTTATCTTTATTTATTTCGCAAAAGCAGAGGAATCTTTTTATCTGGGGGTTACGGATTTGCCATTTATTCTGATATCACTTGTTATTGTTCTCTTGTTATCATTGAAACTGCCAATTGTTAAAGGTATTATCGGCGAGATGTTTATCAAGATTATTATTGGCAGGCAATCTACTCAACAAGGTAAGGAAAAATTTGTAATTCACAACTTGTTATTACAGGATGAAAATGGAAAAACTTCCCAGACTGACCACGTTGTGATCAATTCGGAGGGTGTTTTCGTTATTGAAACAAAAAACTATTCCGGACGCATATACGGTAACGATTCTCAAAGAGAATGGACTCAGGTATTGAATTATGGAAAGGTCAAAAATCATTTTTACAGTCCTGTAAGGCAAAACTATACGCACGTTTGTCGAATCAAGGAAATAATCCCGGACGGCATACCGATATATTCGATAGTTGTTTTTGTCAAGGGGAATATTTCCTATATAAATTCAAAGGATGTTTACACTCCGTTTGAACTTTTTAAAATAATAAATTCAAAGAAAAGTAAACAACTATCCATGCAGGAAATGCAAACGATTTTTGCACTTTTGTCCGATCATGACAAAAGCAGCGAAATAAGCAATTATGAGCACGTGGCTAATATTCATAACACACAACGTGATATAGAAAATAATATTTGCCCGCGATGCCAAGGTCAGCTTGTTGTTAGAAATGGTAAAAATGGTAATTTTATGGGATGCTCAAATTATCCTAAATGTAGATTTACGAAAAATATTTAACTCGTAACGCAAAATAATCAATCACATCATAGCAGGATAAGAAAGGCCTCGGCATTATTCGCCGAAGCCTTTTCTGTATTCTGCGGGGCTGACAGAGCAAAAGCTCTTGAATGCTTTGCTGAAAAAGTGTGGGTCGTCGTATCCGCACATGATTCCAATCTGCTTGACGGGCAGGTCTGTGGATGCGAGCAGCTCCTTTGCCGAGGACATACGCAGGGCGAGAATGTATTTTGTAGGTGGCATTCCAATTTGTTCCTTGAAGAGAAAATTGAAGCGCGAGACGCTGAGATGCTCGATCGCGGCAAGGTCGGAAATCCGTATGTCAGAGCTGTAATTTGCTCCTATGTGACGGAGCGCATTTGTCAGGGTGCTGTTGCGTTCGCCGCCTTTTATGATGCTTCTTGATGCAGTTATCAAAAGTCGCTCAAGAAGTGCGGAAAGCTCGCGCTCGCGCAGAGCGTCCTGCTTCGGAAAGGCATCAAATATGGTTCTGAAACGGTGGGGAATGTGGTTTTGCGCTTCGGTTGAATGAATTGCAGGGAAGCATTCGAGCGAGTATTCCGAAAGCCTTTCTTCCACCTCACTGCCCGTGAAATGTGCCCAGAAATAGCTCAACGTATCGCCGCAGCGAGATGCGTATCTGTACCTCTCGTTAGCGCGGAAGATTATCAGACTTCCTGCACCAACCTCGATGGGTGTATCTCGGTTGAAAACGGTCAGAGCTCCCGAATTTATGTACATTAAATAGTAGTCAAGTCTGCCGCGAGGCTTGTCGGTGGAGAATGGGTGCTTGCTTGTGAAAAATCCCGCGCAGTTGAGTATCAGGGGCATATCATCCGAGGCGCGATTGCTCTCTTTACATTCCTGACCGCGATATTCGTTATAAGCATAATATCCAAAGCACTCGTTGAGCTCATACCGTGTGGAAATTGAAAAAGCATCGCCGACTGCAAGATTTTTATCGCTTCTCATAACGGACCTCCAAGCACAAAACAGTTAAATAATACACCTATACAGTAAAATAGTCGATTGAATAATTCCTTTAGTTATTGTATCATATAAGCAAGATCAAGTCAATAGTGTTTTTTATAAACGGAGGAAAAATACAATGACAAAGAAAAAAGTCATAGTCATAGGCTGTGGCAGCCGCGGCAAAACTTATACCGACATTATGAAAAATGAATTCAGTGAGGATTTTGAGGTCGTGGCATGTGCTGAACCTATTGCTGACAGAAGAAACTACATGCAGCGAAATCACAATATTTCCGACGAGATGTGTTTTGAAAGCTGGGAGCCGATACTTGCGCGCGAGAAGTTCGCCGACATTGTCATCATCGCTACGATGGACCGCGACCACTACGCGCCCGCGATGGCGGCAATAGAGAAGGGCTACGATCTTCTTCTTGAAAAGCCGGTTGCGCCTACTCCCGAGCAGTGCCGTGAGATACAGAGAGCGGCAGAGAAGAAGGGTGTGTTCGTCCTCGTTTGCCACGTTTTGAGATTTACAAAATTCTACATCGCGCTCAAGAACATAATCGACAGCGGCGAGGTGGGTAAAATAATGAATGTCCAGGCTATCGAGGGTGTCGGAGATATTCACCAGAGCCACAGCTTCGTCCGCGGTAACTGGGGCAACAGTGACAGAAGCTCCTGCATGATCCTTCAAAAGACCTGTCACGATATGGATATCCTCGCGTGGCTCATCGGGGAGAAGTGCACCGAGGTACATAGCTTCGGCTCGCTTTCCTACTTCACGAGAGAGAACGCGCCGGAGGGCTCGCCCGAGAGATGTATCGATGGCTGTCCTCATGCCGAGACCTGCCCCTACAATGCCGAGAAGGTTTACGTCGATATGGATTACGGCTGTAAGGGATGGCTCGATTTCGTCGCAACTGAGAAGGTCGATCCTACCCGTGAGGATTGCATCGAGGCGATAAAGAACACACAGTACGGCAAGTGCGTATTCAAGTGCGACAACAACGTGGTTGACCACCAGACCGTCAATATGCGCTTCGGCAAGGATGTCTACGTTGACTTTGCTATGAGTGCCTTTACACAGGGCGGCAGAACTATCAGAATAATGGGTACAAAGGGCGAGATATACGCGAAAATGAGCGGAAACGACATCGAGGTGTTCAATTTTGAGAAAAGAGAGCCGTACAAGTACGACGTTGACGCAAACGTTACAAGCGAGATGATCACCGGCGGTCACGGCGGCGGTGATTACGGCATAATCTATGCGCTTCGCGAATTGCTTAAGGGTAATCGTTCCAAATCTGTCTGCGAGATCGGCGAATCCTGCGACAACCACATGATCTCCTTTGCGGCAGAGGAATCGAGAATTACAGGCAAGACAATTGACATGGCGGAATTCGAGGCGAGGTTCTCTTTATGATAAAAACGGTACTCTTCTATTGCGGCGACACCTATAAGCTTATATGACTCGCGAATGATTCATAGCGAAGATTTAGCAGCTTTCAAATAAAAAAAGCCAAGGGCAAACACTTTTGAGGTGTCCTTGGCTTTTATCGTTGTTTTTTGTGTAGGTTAGATCGGAATTAAGTTCGATATACCCTGATCATTTTCAAATATTCATTTTAGGTCTGAAATCAGATCTTCAATAAAACCGTCTGTCTTTACAAATTCGTGAACTCCCTCGAAATCGTCAAATTTCACCCAATCGGTCCCAACGAAAGCGCTCAATTCCTTGATGCGTTCAAAGGACTTGCGTCCGTGCTCAATGCTGAAGAGTGCATCTTGTGCACCAACGGCAATGTATAGCTTACGGGGATATGAGAGGCAAGCAATCTCTGCATCGTCAAATTTAAAGAGAAGATCCTTCCAGGTCCAATCGGGCCAGGAGATCTCCTCGCGGCTGTTGAAGAAGGAGGAGGATATAGCGCTCTTTATTCTTGTCTCGATAGCAGTCGTGAAAAGTGTGTAGAAGCCGCCGTAGGATAGTCCGACCATTCCGAAATTCTTGACGTAGTCCTGTTTTTCAAAGTAGTCGATGATCCTTGTTATCGCAAAGACCTCGAGAGCGGTTATCGAACCGCCGACATTCTTGAGCTGACCGTCGATCTCGCTTCTCTTGTAGGGAACCCCGAAGGCGTTTCTCCAAAGAAGAAGCTGTGGAGCAAAAATGTGAGTTCCGCGAGCCATTACTCTCTGAACCATGTCATTGTAATTTTCGGTGTCACCGAGAAGTCCGCAGATGACCTCGGGCGTACCCTCGCCTCCGTGCTGACAGATGATCATAGGACGCTTGCAGTCACCGTGAAGCTTCAAAAGGATTCCCGAAACGGTAAATCCCTCGAGCACCTCAAAGTGCATTCTGTAAACGTCGTATCCGTCCTCACTTGAAATAAATTCGCTTTTTGGTTCGGGCATTTTCTCACCGTCAAAGTCGACGAGCGGCCAACCGAGCATCCTTTTGAAGTCCTCGCGGCAGCTTTCAGCATCGCTAAATAGCTTTTTTGCGTATTTATCGCGCTCAATTTTGAGCTCGGCTTGTCTTTTTCTGATAACTCTTTGGAATCCGGCAACGTAGTCCTCACGCGCGGGGATAGTTGATTCATAGGTCTCTCTGTAATTCATAGTTTCTCCTGTTTGGCAGAATTATTGCTTATACCACGCGCAGTAGTAGTAGATCTCTGAAAGATCCTCGGCTATGTCGTCGCTTGATGGATCAACGGCAATGGGAGTATGGATCTTCTCACCGTCGATTATCTCCCACGCTTCAGATTCGAAGGTCACGCTTGAAAGAGAAGTGCAGCCCTCGAATGCGTACTGACCGATATATGAAACCCCCGCGGGTATCGTGATCGAGGCGAGATTTGAACAACCCTCTATCGCGCCGGGTGCAATGATCTTGGTGGCAGGCTCGATGACCAGCTCGTCAAGCTCGCGCTCTCCGCTTGTGTCCACAAGGACAAGATAGGGATTTGCGGAGTTTCCGAGGTAATATGCGCCGTTGTGAGCGTTGTTGGGGAAGAGATCGTAACAGTCCTCAAAAACGTAGCTTCCGATAGCTATGATACCATCGGGAATTGTGATCTCGTCGATCTCGGTGCATTCAAGGAAAGCGTAATCGTAAATAATCTTTGTGTCGTTGTGAACGGTGCAAGTTTCGATCTCGGTGTCTGCGGCACGGATAAGAAGGGTGTATGGTGCGCTTTTTGATCCGAGGTAGAGCGCGTTGTCATATTCCTTGAGCTCAAGGGATTCACAGCCTTCAAATGCAAGCTCACCGACGAAAACGAGATTTTTCGATAACTCAACGTTCTTAAGAACTCCGCAACCGTCAAAGGCGTTGTTTCCGATGTGAGTTACGGTATCGGGGACGAAAACGCTCTCAAGATAGGCGCTCGATGCAAACGCAGACGCGCAAATAGCTGTAACGGGGAGCCCGTCGTGCTCCTCGGGGATCTCAATCCTGATAGCACCGGTCTCGTGGAAAAGACCCAAAACAGAGTAGGACTGTTTGTCTGCGTTGAGGACGAAGGAAAGATCGTCGCCATCAGCGAGCTCAATGGGCGGTGGGAGTGTTTCCTCCTCGCGTGTCGAGGTTTCGTTGTCTTTGGACGGATCGTCGGACGTGTCGTTACATGCGACGAATGATACGCACGTGATACAAAGTGCGAGAATCAATATCAAACAAAACAGTTTTATTTTCATCTTGGATTCCTTTCAAAATACGTTTACCGAAATATTTTAGCACAAAAAAACCCTCTTGTCAACAAGAAGAAAAAAATTGAAAAAAACAGTGCTTATTATTTACTTTTTGTTCTTAATGTGGTAAAATAACCTTATAACCCAAAAGGAGAAACAAAATGTGGACCGTGTTTGAACAGATATTGATCCTGCTTGTCTTTGTGGCGATTGGATTTACGCTTGGAAAGACAGGGATCGTAAAGCCCGAGCAGTCAAAAGTGCTTTCAAGCCTGCTTGTGTACGTCTTCCTGCCTTGCAACATATTTAAGACCTTTGCCTCGCGCTTTAACGTTGGATATATATCGTCAAGTTGGGATGCCATCGTAATATCGTCCGTGATCGTGATAGTGCTCTCAGTTGGAGCATTTTTCCTTGTAAAGCTCTTTACCAAGGAAAAATATGAAAGACGCGTTTTCGAATATTCCGTGGTCGTCCCGAACAGCGGATATATGGGAATTGCACTTGCAACGACTGTCTTTGACCAGGTAGGACTTATGACCTTTATGATGATGGCTCTGCCTTTGCAGATATACATCTACACCTACGGATTTGCAATATTGACAAAAAGGGAGCTTAACCTTAAAAAGCTCATAAACCCCGTAATAATTGCAACGTTTCTCGGAATGGCAATAGGTCTTTGCGAATTACCTATGCCTTCGTTTATCGGATCGATACTCGACAGTGCAAGCGCATGTATGGCACCTGTAAGTATGTTGCTGACGGGTATTGCCATATCTGAATTCAAGATAAGGGACATCGCGCTCAATCCAAAGATATATCCTGTTATCGCCTTCAAGCTTTTGATAATTCCGATCGCGATAGGTTTTATACTTAAAAGCTTTTGCGATGCAAATACGGTTGCGATAGCAGTGCTTTTGTATTCGCTCCCGTGCGGAATGAACAGTGTGGTCTTTCCAAAGCTCGTCGGAGAGGATTGCAAAAGCGGAGCGGGTCTGTCGCTCGTGTCAACGCTTTTGAGCGTACTGACTGTTCCGCTTGTCTTTTGGATCTTCGGAATATGATCCTCAAGCAAAAAAATATTGACAAGGTTCGAATATAATGTTATACTGAATTAAGAATACATATCGGCAAACTCAAAAAGGAGATGAACTATGAAAAAAAGCATTATCACCCTTCTTGCGCTGATCCTGACCTTAAGTGTTTTTGTGGGATGCGATACGACAAAGGATCCCGAGCCCACGCAAACAGACGAAATTACACAAACACCGACAGAGGATCCAACGGATGCTCCGACAGCGGCACCGACAAGTGTTCCTACGCTTGACGAAACGGAAGAGCCTACCTCTGCTCCGACAAATGCCCCCACGGATACTCAGACCGATGAGCCTGCGCCCGTCCCATCGGACGAGCCTACGGTCACACCGACGGAGAAAGATACCGCCGCATCTACCGAGAAGCAGACGTCTGCTCCAACGGAAGATACGGCAACCTATCCGACCGAGGCGCCCACGACCGCCCCGACAGGTGAGACAACGGTAGCTCTCACCGAAAAGGGCACAGAGGCACCTACGGAAAAAACGACTGCCGCGCCGACCGAGCATCCGTCAGTCTCTCCGACCGAGTCTCCGTCAGTAGCACCTACGGAAAGTCCCACCTCTGCTCCAAGCGAAGAGCAGCCGACACAACCTACGGAAAGCCCCACCTCTGCTCCAAGCGAAGAGCAGCCGACACAACCTACGGAGAAACCAACACAAGCGCCTACACAGGAACAGACGCAGGCTCCCACCGAGAAGCCTACCGAACAGGTACCCGATCCAGTCATTCCTCCCGCTCACGACGACAACGAGGGCGAGTGGGATGTTCAATAAACAACAAAAAAGTTGGCTTGAATTATAAGCCAACTTTTTTGTTTTACTGATTATTAACCGTTAAAAAAACCGTTAAGAACGAGCCAGCGACGAAGAAGTTGAGTCCATTCGGAAATATAGGGAAGGTGCTCGCCAAGTCCCATGCCGTGAGCTCCGTATGGGAATATATGCATCTCGTGCGGTATTTTATTTTTAGCGAGTGCTTCTGCGTATCTGTATGAGTTTATCACATTGACAGCCTGGTCTGCCGCGGTATGCCAGATAAATGCCGCAGGAGTTTTTTCACTGACGAGAAGCTCGGGGGAGAACTTGTCTTTCTCGCCGTATCTCTCCTCGCCAAGCAGGTTTTTGTACGATCCTTGATGAGAAATTGCCTCGTCGGATGAAATTACGGGGTAACAGAGTATCTGACCGTTGGGGAGAAAATCCTCTTGGTCAATTTCGTCAATTTCTTCTCCATCGATACTATCATGATACGTAGAGGTTAGTGCCGCGAGATGTCCCCCCGCGCTTGAACCCATAACGAGTATCTTGTCCTTTGAAAGTCCGAATTCTCCCGCCTTTGCACGTACAAAGCGAACCGATCTTCTCGCATCGAGAAGCGGGAGAGGAAAACGGTTGGGAGAGGTGCGGTATTTTATGACGAAAGCATCCATTCCGAATGTGTTGAGGAGCTGGGCATAGCTCTCGCCTTCATAATCGGCGTGATTGGCATATCCTCCGCCGGGGAAGATAACTACCGCTGCATCGCAGGATTTATGAAGTGAATGATAGTAGCTGATTTCAATATCGGAGTTTTCCCAAAGTCTGAATTTCTGTTCCATAAAAACCTCTCATTATGCGCAAAAATGCGGCACGGATAACCGTACCGCATAAATGATAACATATTTTCACTTGTTTGTCAACGGATTTAAGAATAAAACCCGCTTTTTTTCAGCATTTTTGTCATAAGCGCGCCAAGCGGAACGATAAGTAATCCCGCTATAAAATTACCGACTCCGTGAAGCACGTCGAATACCGCTCCCGAGACTATCCAGACAATCGTTTCCTCAAAATTCAAGCCGAAAAAAAGTGCTTGCGCAGGTGCGTAGAGTATTCCGTAAAGAAAGCCGTGAAGCGAGCAGAGAATGGGGCAGATGATGCAAAGGAGCCACTTGGGTGTTTTTTTCGGTATCAGCATTGCAAGCGCCCAAAGGATAGTCCAAATATAGAGATACGGCATCCACCAGAGATTGAATCCACCGTAAAGTCCCGTCAGAAAAACGTTGACATAGATAGGAATAAGAGCCTTGACGCGAAAGACCAGCGTGAAAGCGATCACAAACATACCGAGCAGGTGTATGTTGGGGAGCACCTCCATGATAACTTTTGAGCAAAACATCAATGCTCCGAGCATTGCGAAGAGAACTATCTCAAATATTCGCTTCTTCCAAGGGTCGCGCGGTCTCTTTTGCAGGTTTTCGTTTTTATTTTGTGTATTCAATCGAGAAGCTCTCCCCACCGCTTATTTTTGCGTCACCTACACCGTAGTTAAGTGTTTTTCCGTCCTGCTTGAAGCCCCAGTATGCCTGATCCTTCTCCCAGCTCGCAAGCATTCCGTTGCAGGTGTCAAAGAAGGTGGGATCGTTAATAATACCAAGCTCGTAAAGAGCCGCGCCGAGATCGTCCTTATCGGTCTTTACGGTGAGTGTGACAGACTGATTCCCCGCAACGATCTCGACAGTGACGGTCTTTTCGCCATTGCCGACCGTCGTGTCGGAGAGGTAGGTTGCATTTTCCCATATTCCTGTCGCATCGACCTTTTTTTCGCAGGAGACAAGGCAGAAGAGTGTAATTACCGCCAGGATGACGGCGGATGCGGATAAAAGTGTTTTTTTCATAGTTTTTCCTTTCATGTATGAAGTATTTACACGCAAAGGATAAAATAAAAGCGCCCTCCTCGGAGCGCGCGAAAGAAGGGATACCCTGCCGTATCCTTTTTCACTCTCTCCGATTGCCCAAGAGACTTTTACGTTCACGACCCGATAAGCATTCCGACTTGGGAGGTAAGATCAACTTCCTCGGTTACGGTAATGGCTGTTGCCGCGGATTTTCACCGCAATTTCCTTATCCCCGAATACACCGTCAGAGCAGTGCACCCGACAATGCGCAAAGGCGCAATGAGTCGCGTTATTCTTTTGTGTTTTATACATTTTACATCAAAAACCGACACGTGTCAAGAGATTATCGGGATAAAATCAAATTCTTTTTTCGGTCGCATCGGGAAGCTCGGCTTTCTCAAAGCTCTGTTGATATTCCTTTGGTGAAAGAGAGAAACGCGCCTTGAATATCCTCGAAAAATATTTTGGATCCGAAAAGCCCGATCTCTGTGCCGCCTCACCCACGGTGTAGAGTCCGCTCTGCAAAAGATGAGAGGCAAAATCAAGCTTCAAGTCGATGACGTACTGTATCGGAGAGATGCCGTGTATCTTCTTGAAAAGCTTACGGAAATATGCTTCTGAGAGTGCGCAGGACTCTGCAAGCTCGGATATCTCTATCTGCTCCTTGCGGTAGCTCGAATGTATAATGTCGAGCGCCTTTTTTATTTTGCTTTCCTCGGTTATCGCACTTATCGCGCCCTCGTGCTCGCGGCAACGGAGATAGTACAAAAGCTCATAGAAAAGTGAGGTGCATTTGTACTGATAACCTACGTTCATACCCTTCCACACGTTGTACGTCTGTTTGAAGAGTTCCTCGACGTATTCAACGTCATCTATCTCGATGACCTCCGCTTTTCCAAGCGTGTCAGAGCTGTAATTTATGAAGTGGATCGCAATGAGCGTTTCGTCCTCACTCATTTGCTGATATTCAACGTTTTTCGGGAGATAAAGAAGCTTGCCGCGAGCGACCGAAAAGTTATCCTTTTGCGTTTTGAACTGACCGCTGCCCGAGAGTCTTATACTGATAGTGTCGTAGCTACGCGCGTGTGACTTTATGTTGACGTATTTTTTTCTACTAATCTTAAAAACGCCCAAAAGCTCAATTGAAATTGCATTTTCTTTGAAAAACATAAACAGACTCCCCCATAAAACAATCTATTTGCCAAGACTCATTTTAACATATCCTATGCAGTTTGTCAAGGCTCGTTTAGTCCACCTTTTTGCTCGTTTTATAGGTTTACACAAAGGAGTGCGCTTGATATAATGAAATTACAATAAAAAAGGAGGCTTTTATAATGTCAATAAAGCATACTGCGGTAAGCTATTACGGACTCGGATACGTCGAGCACGCAATAGCCGATTTCAAGGAGATGAAGGAGCACGGATGCGATACCGTTATCCTTGCAATTACAGAGTTCGATATGGACTTCTGGTTCCCGAATATCAATAATATAGTTAAGGCTGCGCATGAGCTCGGACTCCGCGTTCTTGCAGATACGTGGGGAATAGGAAAATACTTCGGCGGTGAGCAGGTCAGCCTGTTTTTGCAGAACAATATCCATCACCGTCAGGTGTCGGCATATACGGGCGAGGTGCTGAATGCCGCTTGCTTCAACACAAATTCCTTCCGCGATTATTTCACACGCATCTGTATGAAGCTGGCGCGCGAGACAGAGGTGGACGGATTTTTCTGGGACGAGCCCCATTACGCTTATCCGAAGTCATACGCATCCATCACGGGCGGTGCAGGCGACGACTGGGCTTGCCGTTGCCCCGAATGTATGAAGAAGTTTGAGGAATATTACGGCTATGAGATGCCTAAATTCATGAACGACGACGTAAAGCAGTTCAGATGGAGAGAAGCACTCTACACACTCTCAGAGACATCAAGACAGCTCAAGGAGTATAACCCGAACCTCGAGATAACCTGCTGTGTTCACGCAACGCTCAACAGCTACTACGTAACAGAGCTCCGCGGCTACGATAACTGGGATATGGTTGCCGCATGCCCCTATTTCGACGTTTTCTCAACCACCATTATCAACTGGTCGCTCCCCGAGAGCTTCTTCCGCGAGATAACCGAGAGAACAGTCGCTATGGCAAAGAAGTACGGTAAGCAGTCGGAAAGATGGCTTATGGGCTATAACAAGCGCCCCGACGACTTTGCACAGATAGATAAGGTAGTCGATATGTACGAGGAGCTCGGAGTCGACCGCCTCGCGACCTGGACCTACAGAGGCGGCTTTGGAACCGTGGTTGCGGCAAAGGATGCTCTCGAGCTCTGGGATAACATAGGCAGAAACTACAAACGTGTACTTAAAAAGGAGGACTAAAAAATGTTGAACGATTTTGGCTACTATAAGTCGATAATTGAGAATCTTGAAAAGGTAAACGCAACGCAGGAAGAGAATATCAAGGCGGCGGCGTCGCTTATGGCTGACGCTATCGAGCAGGACAGACTTATCAACGTCTACGGCGGAGGCGGTCACACGACTCTCCCCGTTGGAGAGATGTTCTTCCGCGCAGGCGGACTTTCCTGCATCAATCCCTTAATGGAAACGGGACTCTCGGTCTTCAACCAGGCTCTCAAATACCTTGAGCTTGAAAGAACGGTGAACTACGGCGCATCGATCATCAAATACTACGACCTCAAAAAAGACGACGTGCTTATCATCTTCCACAATATCGGAATCAACCCCGCAACGATAGACGCGGCAATGGAGGCAAAGAAGAACGGCGTTAAGATCATCGCGGTATCGAGCGAGGCTTGGCAGAAGGAGATGCCCGAGGATCACTTCATCCGTCACCCCAATAAAACAAACCTCTTTGACTACGCGGACGTATGCATCGAGGACTTCAACCCCGTAGGCGACGCAGTTGTCAA
Organism: Eubacteriales bacterium; assembly: GCA_045132775.1. Classification (GTDB taxonomy): domain Bacteria; phylum Bacillota; class Clostridia; order Oscillospirales; family CAG-272; genus SVTX01. The sequence goes on along the minus strand of JBGUSX010000020.1, from coordinate 17,281 downwards.
CGTTCCCGGACTTGAAACACCCATAGGACCCGTATCGAACGTAGTTGATTTCTACATAGCACATCTTCTTGAGATCGAGACTGTCCGTCAGTGCATCGAAAGGGGAATAACACCTCCCGTGTGGTCGAGCGCGAACACACCGGGCGGAGACGAGAAGAACGCGGCATATCTCGAAAAATATAAGCCCAGAGTCAAGATGCTTTAATATAGTAAAAACAAGAACGGTTCAGGAGGAAAAAACAATGACCAAGCAGGAGCTTTTATCTCTCCTCGCGCCGCGACAAAATAGCGAGCATTATGGAGACCTACGGCAACAAGCCCATCCTCTTTACAGAGATAGGCACTCGCTCGGCTCACGGATGCGTAATGCAGCCCTTCAACTATCAGTGGGACACCCCCTACGACGGTGAGGAGCAGGCAAACTATATGGAGGCAGTGTTCCGTACCTTCACCGAGCTCGACGGTTGGATGGGACTTCTCTGGTGGAAGTGGGACGAGACCCAGAAGAGACCGCACTACTTAAGCGATCCTCGCGGTGACCGCGGCTTCACCATTCAGGGCAAGCCCGCAGAGGACGTAATGAGACGTTGGTTTGCAAAGGCATAAGATAGGCTTTTGATACGAAAAGCATTTCATATTCGTTGAATATCAAGAAAGCTATAAAACAAAAAAACGGACGCGCCGCGGCGCGTCCGTAATTTTTATGCAACTTGAAATCAGTCAAGCTTGTCCGTCTTTCTCGCCTTGTTGACAAGAAGATTAGTAAGAATACCGAGGATAAGAGCGCAAGCTGTGGTCGTAAGAGTGACCTTGCCGATAGTCATAGCCATGCCACCGATACCTGTGATAAGGATGACCGATGCGGTAAAGAGATTTGCATTCTGCTCCAGGTCGACCTTCTGTATCATCTTAAGACCCGAAACCGCGATGAAGCCGTAAAGCGTGATGCAAACACCGCCCATTACGCACCCGGGGATAGAGTCAAGGAATGCAACGAAGGGGGAAACAAAGGCAACGAGCATAGTCATAATAGCCGTCGTTGTGATGGTAACGACAGATGCATTTCTTGTAATAGCAACGCAACCAACGCTCTCGCCGTACGTGGTGTTGGGGCAACCGCCGAAGATTGCACCGACAACAGAGCCGACACCGTCACCGAGAAGGGTGTTGTGAAGTCCGGGATCCTCAAGAAGATCGGACTCAATAATGGAGGAAAGATTCTTGTGATCGGCAATGTGCTCTGCGAACACAACGAATGCAACGGGAGTATATGCTACCGCAACGGTCGCGAGATAAGAAAGATCGAAATCCTTGATACCCTCAATAGCGGTAAGGAAAGCAAAATCGGGAACAGCAAAGAAAGTGCTGAGCTTTACACCGTCGGCAACGAGTGCCTTGAAGGGAGCGAAATCAATAACCATAAGCTCTGCATTTTCGGTAGCGATTCCGATAAGAGTGAATACAAGGCCGACTGCATATCCTGCAAGAATACCGATAATAAAGGGAATAAGCTTTGCCATCTTCTTGCCGTAGACCGAGCAGATGATAACGACTGCGAGAGTAACTATAGCGCAAATGAATGAAACCCAAAGGCTTGTGCTCATAACAAATCCGTTACCGTCGTGAGGACCGTATGAGAATACGTCGTTAATAGCAGCACCCGCAAGGGAAAGACCGATAAGAGCGACCGTAGGACCGATAACAACGGGGGGCATAAGCTTGTTTATCCACTTAACACCTGCGAACTTAACAACGAGTGCGATGATAACGTAAACAAGACCTGCACAGAGAGCACCGATAAGAAGACCGAGATAACCGACCTGCATTGATACCGCGCCTGCGAATGCCGCGCTCATTGATCCGATAAATGCGAATGACGAACCAAGGAATACGGGACTGCGGAACTTTGTGAAGAGCTGATAGATGATGGTACCTGCACCTGCACCGAATAGTGCCGCGGAAGCGGTCATACCGTTACCGACTATCGCGGGAACTGCGATTGTCGCCGCCATAATAGCAAGGAGCTGTTGGAACGCGAAGACGATCATCTGACCGAATTTCGGTTTGTCTTTTACGCCGAAGATGAGTTTCATAAGATTCCTCCAAATGAAAATATTTTGTCGTAGGTAAAAACCTATCACTTCTCATTGTACCATTTTTTTCGACACGTGTAAATAGCAACCTGCAAATTACCGTATATTCCTTATTGTAGAAAAAAGAAGGGTAAAACTGTGCATAATTCACAAAAAGACAAAAAAATGCAGGAAAAAAGCAAAAAATGCAGGAAAAATGCAATTTTCATCGTTGACAATTTCAAAAAAAGAGTATATAATAAATAAGTGCGCACGCGCGCGGCAAGACCGCGAAAATGCGGCTTGCGGAGGTATTGATTTGAAAAAAGATGTGTTAAGACTTATAGAAGAAGGCTCAAAGGGCTTTTCCAAGGGACAGAGGAATATTGCGGCATACATATCCGAGCACTACGATAAGGCGGCATATATGACCGCGGCAAAGCTCGGTGGCGAGGTGGGAGTATCCGAATCCACAGTCGTCCGCTTCGTTATGGAGCTTGGATTTGAGGGATATCCCGAATTTCGCCGCGCACTGCTCGAGCTCGTACGCTCAAAGCTCACGGCGGTTCAGCGTATCGAGGTCACCAACAATCTCATCGGAGACGCAAACGTGCTTGAAAAGGTGCTCCTGTCCGATATCGATAAAATAAAGAGAACACTCGAGGGCATTGACAAAAAAGCCTTTGACAGTGCAGTACGCGCGATAGTTGACGCGAAAAGCGTGTATATTATGGGAATGAGAGGCTCTTCCTATCTTGCAGGACTTCTCAACTACAGCTTCCGTATGATCTCGGACAACGTTCGCCTTATACAGACCACGTCGGGTAGCGAGACCTTTGAGCAGATGATGAGTCTGTCCTCGGACGACGTGTTTATCGCGATCAGCTTCCCGAGATATTCGAAGAGTATTATCAAGGGCGTTGAATACGCAAAGAGAATAGGGGCAGACGTAATAGCTCTTACGGACAGTGAAAATTCGCCCATAGCGACAAATGCCGACCAGGTACTCGTCGCACAGAGTGATATGGCATCGTTTGCCGATTCCTACGTAGCTCCTATGTCGGTGATAAACGCACTTATCGTTGCGGTCTCGCGCGAGTGCGGCGACAGATTTACCGAGAGATTGCATAGGCTCGAGTCGGTTTGGGACGAGTATAACGTCTACGACAAATCGCAGGTGTAATATGCAAAATAACGAACAAAAAAGAGTCGCGGTCATAGGCGGCGGTGCCGCGGGAATGATGGCGGCGATCCATGCGGCATATATGGGCGCGGAGGTCGTTCTCTATGAGAAAAACGACCGCCTCGGTAAAAAGCTGAGGATAACGGGTAAAGGGCGATGCAACGTAACGAACGATTGCACGACCGAGGAGTTTTTGCAGAACGTTCCGACAAACCCGAGATTTCTTTATGCCGCACTCAATAGGTTTTCAACGGCAGATACTGTTGATTTCTTCGAGGGCTGCGGAGTGCCGCTCAAGGTCGAGCGAGGAAAGCGCGTTTTTCCCGTGTCGGATAAAGCGTCGGATATCGTTCTGGCACTGGCAGAGAGAATGAAGGACTGCGACGTCAAGGTCGTCACCGACAAAATAACCGATATAGATATCGTTGACGGAGAGGTGCGCGGAGTAGTCGCGGGTGAGAAAAAATACCCCGCCGACAGTGTTATCATCTGCACAGGTGGAAGATCATATTCTGTCACAGGCTCGGACGGGGACGGATACAGATTTGCAAGGCGCGCGGGACATACTGTGACCGAGCTCAAGCCGTCGCTCGTCCCGATAGTGTGCGAGGGTAGACTCTGCCCGAGAATGCAGGGACTCTCGCTCAAAAACGTTTCACTCAGAATAGTCCGCCGTGACAGTGGCAAATGCGTATACGAGGATTTTGGCGAAATGATGTTCACTCACTTCGGCATAACGGGTCCCATGGTGCTCTCGGCATCTGCGCATCTGCCCGATATTTCGGATAAAATTTATGAAGCGTATATCGATCTCAAGCCCGCGCTCGACGAGGCGGCGCTCGATGCAAGAATACGCTCTGATTTCCAAAAATACAACAATAAGGACTTTATAAATTCGCTCGGCGATCTTTTGCCGCTCAAAATGATCGAGCCCGTGGTCGAGCTCTCGGGCATAGACCCGAGAAAGAAGGTAAATTCGGTCACGCGCGAGGAGAGACACGCGCTTTTGAGCGTGATAAAGGGAATAAGACTTAAGCTTTCGGGATTCCGTCCCATCGAGGAAGCGATAATCACCAAGGGCGGAGTCGCGGTAAACGAAATAAACCCCAAAACAATGGAATCAAAGCTTGTAAAAGGGCTTTATTTTGCGGGAGAGGTCATGGATCTCGACGCATACACGGGCGGATTCAATCTGCAGATAGCATTTTCCACAGCCGTGGTCGCAGGCGAGAATGCGGCAGAATAAAACGGAGGAGAAGGACAGTGAAACATATAAATATCGCAATAGACGGACCCGGCGGAGCGGGAAAAAGCACAATATCCAAAGCCGTTGCAAAAAAGCTCGGTATCATATACGTTGATACGGGTGCGCTTTACAGAACGGTAGGCTATTTTGCAAGAGAAAACGGACTTTCTGTAAACGACGTAAGGGACAGTGAGCTCATCACACCCTTGCTTGATAAGATCAGCATCGAAATAAAGTACGTTGACGGAACACAGCACGTTATCCTCAACGGCGAGGACCTCGGGGACAAGATAAGACAGCCCGACATCTCGATGTACGCATCGGCTGTGTCGAGCGTGCCGAACGTAAGAGCATTTTTGCTTGAAGCGCAAAAGGAGCTCGCAAGAAAGAACAGCGTAATTATGGACGGAAGAGATATCGGAACTGTCATCCTGCCCGATGCGGACGTTAAGATATTCCTCACCGCATCAAGCGAGGCGCGTGCTACGAGAAGATATAACGAGCTTGTGGCAAAGGGACAGAACGTGAGATACGAGGATGTCCTTCGTGAGATGAACGAGCGCGACCATGCCGACAGTACGCGCGATGCCGCACCCTTGAAGGCGGCTGACGACGCAATATACTTTGATAATTCGGACTATGACTTCGACGGATCGGTAGAGCATATCCTCAAATTGATCGAAGACAGAACGGGGGTAAAGAAAATTGAAGAGTAAGGCATATATAAATATAAAAAAATGGCTTGCAAAGCCTGTGATCTTCCTTTTCAGAATTCACGCGCATAATACGGAAAACGAGCCTCGCGAGGAGGACGGACCGTATATCATCGCAGCAAACCATACATCAAACGCCGACCCGGTATTTCTCTGTGCCGCAACCGATCTTCAGCAGCCGCACTTTATGGCGAAAAAGGAGCTTTTCAAGGTCCCGCTCGTCAATAAGCTCGTAGCTGCACTGGGTGCGTTCCCGATCGACAGGAAGGGAGCGGACGTTGCCGCTATCAGAAAGACGATCAAGATGATCCGGGACGGAAAGTGCATAGGAATCTTTCCGCAGGGACACAGATACAAAGGAGTCGACCCCAGAGAAACAGAGGTCAAGAGCGGGCTCGGTATGATCGCAGTCAAGGCGCAGGCGACCGTGCTCCCGTGCTATATCAAGATGAAAAAGCGCAAATGGGCACCCTTCCGCAGAGTTGACGTCTATATCGGCAAGCCGATCAAATTTGAAGAATTCAATTACGATCCCGAGGGCAAGGGAGAGTATATGAGGATTTCTCAATTCGCTTTCGACAGAATTTGCACGATGGGCGAAGAGATCGAAGCGGCAGACAAGAAAAAGAAATGAAGATAACAGTAGCAAAAAACGCAGGCTTTTGCTTTGGAGTCGAGAGAGCCGCAAGGCTTATCGAGGATGAGATAGCAAAGGGAATAAAGGGGCAGAGAATATTCACCCTCGGCAAGCTGATACACAACGACACGTATAACGCACATTTGGCAAAATGCGGAGTCGGAGTCGCGGAGATCGATGATATTCCGCGTCTTGTGAACGAGGCGAACGAGGAAAAGCCCGTAAAGGTGTTTGTCCGCGCCCACGGAATATCAAGGGAGGTCATGAATACCCTTGTCCGCGGAGCGGAGCAAAATTCGAGCTTTTCGTTTGTGGATTGTACCTGCGTGTTTGTCAATAAAATACACAAGATCGTCAAGGAGCATAACGATAAGGACGGAACCCTTATCGTGCTTGGCTCAAAAACTCACCCGGAGGTGATAGGATTTTGTAGCCAATTTGACGGAAAAGTACACGTTTTTGAGAGCCTTTCTGAGCTTGAAAACGCGGTGACGGAAGGCGTGCTTTGTATAGATTGCGCAAAATCACCAATTGCGGTCGCTCAAACCACCCAAAACTTGGGAGAATGGGAGAAAATTAAAAAATATTTGTTAAATCTATATACAAATGCGCAAATTTTTGATACAATATGTAATGTTACGGAAAAAAGACAGCTCGAAGCGATAAAGCTGTCCCGCGAGAGCGATTTTATGGTCGTGATCGGTAGCAGGGGAAGCTCGAATTCCGCCAAGCTCTTTTCAATTTGTAAGGCAGAATGTGAGTCAACTGTGATGGTGGAAAACGCCGATGAGTTGAGTCAGTATTTTCCGTTAAACCACGAAAACGTGGGCATTGTAGCAGGAGCATCGACTCCGCGCAATATTATTCAGGAGGTAGAAAGGACCATGAGCAAAGAGAATTTTGCAGAACTTCTCGAAACATCAATCAAAACTTTAAATACAGGAGACATTGTTACCGGCTACGTAACCGCTGTTAACGACACCGAGCTTCAGCTCGACGTTGGCGCAAAGGTCACGGGAATCATCAAGGCTGAAAAGATAACAGACGATCCCTCTGCAAAGCTTACTGAGATGTTCAAGATCGGCGACGCCGTTGAAGCATTTGTTGTACGCGTAAGTGATGTTGATGGATTTGCAACTCTCGACAAGAAGAGAGTAGACAACGACAGAAACTGGTACAAGGTAGTAGCCGCAAAGGAAAACGGCGATATCCTTGAGGGAACTGTTGTTGAGACCGTAAAGGGCAACGTCGGTGTTATCGTAAACTGCGACGGAACCCGTGTATTCGTACACGCAACACAGACAGGCACACCCAAGAACACAGACCTTTCCACAATGATCGGCAAGACTGTAAGACTTAAGCTTACAGAGGCTGAGAACAAGAAGGCAAAGGGATCTATCAGCGTAGTTCTCCGTGAGGAGAGACGTAAGGCTGAGGCAGAGTTCTGGGCAAACATCGAAGAGGGCAAGCAGTACACCGGTAAGGTCAAGAGCCTTACAAGCTTCGGCGCATTCGTTGATCTCGGCGGAGTAGACGGAATGGTACATACCAGCGAGCTTTCCTGGAAGAGAATCAAGTCTCCTGCAGAGGTAGTTTCCGTAGGCGACGAGATCGTAGTTACAGTCAAGAGCTTCGATCCCGAGAAGAAGAAGATCTCCCTCTCCTACAAGACCGACGCTATGAATCCCTGGACGATCTTCACCACCAACTATGCAGTAGGTGATATCGTAACCGTTAAGATCGTAAACATGATGCCCTTCGGAGCATTTGCAGAGATAGTTGACGGAGTAGACGGACTCATTCACATCACTCAGATCGCAATGACAAGAATTGCAAAGCCCGCTGACGTTCTCGAGATCGGACAGATGGTTGACGCAAAGATCGTTGCAATCGACGAGGAGAAGAAGAACGTAAGCCTTTCCATCAGAGAGCTTCTTGAGGAAGCAAAGGCACTTGCAGAGGCAATGCCCGAGGATGCGGAGGCAGTAGAGGCAGTTGAAGAGGCTGCTGAAGAGACTGTTGCAGACGCAGAGTAATAATAAACAAAATTCAGGCTCGACCAAATCGGTCGAGCCTGTTTTTTGTTAACTATTAAAGTTGTTAAAAAACTCGTCGAGTCTTGCAAGCTGCTTTTGAGTAGCCTCGTACATACTTGTGAGGTTTACGTCGGGATAGGGAACAGACACCCATTTCTCCGCATCGGATCTGTATGCGATCATGGGAGCCTTTTCAAAGAAGGCTTCAAATGTCGCACGAGTATTTTTCACTGTCAGAATGTCTGTTCTGAGCGCTCTGTATCTCGCCACAACTTCATTAGGGAAGCAACGGAGAAGAGTAGAGTAAAGCTTAAGACCGGGTACGTATAATGAGCCGTCGGAGTTTACCTCGGGAAATGTGTTTCTGGGGGCATCGCTATGGCTTGTGGAATTGGGATCAATAGGGTCTCCATTCCAATAAATTCCGAAGGTTCCGTCCATGTCGTACATAGATGGGATCCAGACATCGCCGTCGTACGTAGCCCAAAGAATGTTCTTTGCAACGTTGTCCGCAGCATTGATAAAGTAGGTGAAGATCATATTGTCGATAGCGGCTTCAATATCAAGATGTTTTGCAAGCTCCGCCTTTATTCTCGCATCGTCGCCGCAATTTATCAGAGCTATAAGCTTGTTGAAGCTATCCTTTATCCAGGTCTCGTCCGTGGTGGAAGAATATTCAACCTCCCAGCCGTAGTCGGCAAATTCGCCGTCACCGATCTGCTCGTGTAAAGTGATCGAATTCGTCCAGGCATCCGCCATAAGCATGGCCTCGCGTGATTCCTCGTCGCCCTCCATTGCGAACATCCACTCGTCCTTGGGGATATTCATCGTGTAAATACCGTGGAATTCACCGTTTATCAAGACTAAAACAGGGTATCCGTCAATAAGACCGTAATTTGGTGCGGCGGCAAGACCGGGACTTATATTGTCTCTCGATGCGACTATCTCTGCAAACATCTGCGCTGCAACAATGTTTCTCGCCTGTGAAAAGTCGATGTAATTCGCCTTCATGCAATACTTGTTTTCCTTGCCCCAGCCAAGATTTACTTTGAGCTTATTCTCAAGTGCCTCATCTTCAAAGAGCTTAACTGTGAAGTTCTTTTTGGGGTAACCCGCCGACGATGCGCCTTGAATCTTTATCTCGCTGTATCCCTCAAAGCTCGGAATATCATCGGAATTGCTTACGTACTTATATTTGACAGTTATCTCGCCATCTGCCTTCTGGAGATTTACCAGAGGAATGGCCGCATCTTCAAGGTCTTCAATGTAGATGACGGGCATCCCGACTGTTGCAGGATCAATGGGGTCGTATTCGGTGACGTCGTCTGCCTGACATTTGGTGCATTTTTTAGTTATAGCGCCTGCGCTCAAAAATGAAGTTGTGTCGGAGATAAGCTCCCAATCGTGATCTTGCACAACTACAAGACCGCAGTTTGCGCAGTTAAGTGTTTCGCAAAGAGAATCACTGCCAAATTCGTGAGGGGTCTCTGTCTTGCGAGTCTTACCGCAGACCTGACACGAGTCGGTGCAGTCATACGGGAATGAGTGGGAAAGAGGGGGATCAACTCTGTCCGCACGGCATATCGCGCAGGAATCCGAGCAGTCAAAGGGGAATGTGTGAGGTGACGTGGGCTCGACCGCCTCGTGACAGAGCGAGCACTCAACCGAGCAATCGTATTTTATCGAGTGGGGTGTGGAGATTTCGCGCTTTTCACCGCAGTATCTGCACTCGCGTGAGCATCTGTATCTGTATGCATGGTCACACGGTGGGTCTGTTTCGATCGGTGCTTGAGTTACTGTCTCTGTTGGAGCTTCTGTTGGAGCAACAGTCGGAGCCTCGGTAGGCGCATCCGTCGGAGCCTCGGTAGGCGCAACAGTCGGTGCCTCGGTAGGCGCATCCGTCGGGACCTCGGTAGGCGCATCCGTCGGGACCTCGGTAGACGCAACAGTCGGAGCCTCGGTAGGCGCATCCGTCGGAGTCTCGGTAGGCGCATCCGTCGGAGTCTCGGTAGGCGCATCCGTCGGAGTCTCGGTAGGCGCATCCGTCGGAGCCTCGGTAGGCGCATCCGTCGGAGCCTCGGTAGGCGCATTCGTCGGAGCCTCGGTAGGCGCATCCGTCGGAGCCTCGGTAGGCGCATCCGTGGGGGCATAAGAAGGGATGATGGTAACCGTTTCACTTGCAACTGGAGAGCTATCGAATTCGGACTCGGATGCGGTCGGTATCGTGGATTGTGTTTCCTCGGGTGCACCAAGCTCACAGGCTACCATGGAAAGAGAGAATAATATGAGAATACAAATTGTCAGGAAAAAATTTTTTCTTTTCATCAGATTCCTCCATTGCAAATAATTTAAGCGAATCAACAAATAATTATCGAGTGTATAATTATGAAATAGAAGTAGCACGCTTATATATATTTTAAACAATAAAAAACAATAAGTCAATAGAAAAATAAGCAAAAGAGCTAAAAAAAGCGGTTTTTTAAAAAAAGAAATAAATCTCGGATTTTTTTGCGAAAAGGTATTGCATTTTCATAAAAAATGTAGTATAATAATAAGGTCGACAACACACGGAGGCATAGCTCAGTTGGTTAGAGTACTTGCTTGACATGCAAGGGGTCGTAGATTCGAGTTCTACTGTCTCCACCAAAATAATAGGCACGGAGGTCAACGACCTCCGTGCTTATTATTTTGAATGAGGATTAACCAACTCGAATCTACTCGACCGCCCGCGGTGGATTCATTTGCGCTTTAAACCCGAAAAGTCCAAAATAAACCTAGGCGCAAATGTAGATTCAGAGTTCTACAAAACGTTGAATAAACAATAGCAATAAATCCCAAAACATCCTTAACCGCTTTTTAATGTTTTTTATCTTTTGTTAATAATCAGTTAATAATATAATGATAAAATGACAAGAGAATGTACTATAAGTATGAAATGAAAGGAATATTTCATCATGGCAGAAAAAATACTTATTGCAAGTGATAGCACATCCGATCTTGGAACAGAGCTTATTGAGAGATACGGTATAAAAATTCTTCCCCTCGGAATCACTGTGGGCGGTAAGAACTACACCGACGGAGTCGACATAGACCCCGATATGATCTACGAAAATTACAACAAAACAGGCGAGCTTCCCAAGACCGCGGCAGCCAATATTGCCGAGTTTGAGGATTTCTTCAATGAATACACCGCGCAGGGATATTCGATCGTCCTCTTCACAATAAGCTCGGAGATGTCGTCCACGTTCAGCAACGCGCGTTTGGCGGCAGAGAATTTCGAGAACGTATACGTTGTTGACTCAAGAAACCTCTCGACAGGCGGCGGGCTTCTCGTTGTCGCGGCAGCCGAGATGGCAGCTGAGGGAAAGGGCGCATGCGAGATCGCAAAGGCGTGCGAGGAGCTCGCTCCTTGCGTTGATGCATCCTTTGTTATCGACAGTCTTGAATTTCTTTACAAAGGCGGACGTTGCTCCGCGGTTGCTGCTGCAGGTGCAACGGTGCTTGGACTCAAGCCCTGCATCGGTGTAAAGGACGGAAAAATGGGCGTTGGAAAGAAGTATCGCGGAAAGTTTGACAAGGTTCTTCCTATGTACATAAAGGACCGTATAGGTGACGGAAGCGGAATCCGCAAGGGACATATCTTCATAACCCACGCAGGATGCGACCCCGTTATTTACGAGGCTTGTGCAGAGCAGGTAAAGGCTCTCGGAGTTTTCAACGAGGTGCATATTACCCGCGCAGGATGCACTATCTCCTCTCACTGCGGAAGAAACACCCTCGGTGTGCTCTTCATTAAGGATGAACCAATAGCATAATATGTAAAAAAAGAAAGAAGCTCTCGGGTTTCTTTCTTTTTGTAATAGAGGAAACAGCTGTCAGCGTTTTAGCATTATCTTAAAGCACGCAAGATCTCCACAAGCAACGAAAAAGTCAGATAAACCCCGAAAGAATATGAAAAAAACAAATATTAAAAAAATATATATTGTAGCAGAAAATCTATTGATTTTTTTGCTGAAAAATGATAGAATATATTTGTAAAATTTATAAGGAGAACTAAAAGCGAAAATGGAGTATAAATATGAAGGCTGGCGCGGGTTCGAAAGCGGAACCTGGGTCAAGGAAATAAATGTCAGAAGCTTTATCAAGCATAATTTTACTCCCTATGACGGAGACGAGTCCTTCCTTGAAGGACCTACAAACGATACTATCGAGCTTTGGAATCAGGTGCTCGAGCTCACAAAGCAGGAAAGAGAAGCGGGCGGTGTGCTTGATATGGATACAAAGGTCATATCGACCATTACCTCTCACGGCCCCGGATATCTCAATAAAGATAAGGAAAAGATAGTCGGCTTCCAGACAGATAAACCACTGAAGCGCGCCCTTATGCCCTTCGGAGGCATCAGAATGGCAGAGAAGGCTTGCGCCGATAACGGATATACTATCGACCCCGAGATAAAGGAATTTTTCGAAAAGTACAGAAAGACTCACAACGCGGGAGTTTTCGACGTATATACCCCCGAGATGCGCGCTTGCCGTTCAAGCCATATCATCACGGGACTTCCCGACGCTTACGGGCGCGGAAGGATCATCGGTGATTACCGCCGTGTCGCACTCTACGGAATCGACAGACTCATCGAGGACAAGATGGAGCAGAAGGAGACCACACGCTCCACAATGTATGCCGAAATAATCAGAGACCGCGAGGAGCTCTCGGAGCAGATCCGCGCACTCGGCGAGCTTAAGAAAATGGCGGCGAGCTACGGCTTTGATATCTCCAAGCCCGCAGTTGATACCAAGGAAGCTATACAGTGGCTATATTTCGGATATCTTGCAGCAGTAAAGGAGCAGAACGGCGCGGCAATGTCGCTCGGACGTACGTCCACGTTCCTTGACATCTACTCGCAGAGAGATATCAAAGAGGGAAGATATACAGAGAGCGAGATTCAGGAAATGATCGACCATTTCATAATGAAGCTCCGCCTTGTAAAATTCGCGCGCACCCCCGAGTATAACGCACTCTTCTCGGGAGATCCCGAGTGGGTGACCGAGTCTATCGGCGGAATGGCGATCGACGGACGTCACATGGTAACAAAGATGTCGTACAGATATCTCCACACACTCGAGAATCTCGGCGCGGCACCCGAGCCCAACCTCACAGTCCTCTGGTCGATCGGACTTCCCGAGAACTTCAAGAGATTCTGCGCGAAGATATCGATCGAGACCTCGTCTGTTCAGTACGAGAACGACGATCTTATGAGATTCCACCACGGTGACGACTATGCGATCGCATGTTGCGTATCGTCAATGGTAGTCGGCAAGGAGATGCAGTTCTTCGGAGCGAGAGCAAACCTTGCAAAGTGCCTTCTTTACGCAATAAACGGCGGCATCGACGAGGTGTCGGGCAAGCAGGTAGGCCCCGAGTACAGACCCATTACGTCGGAGTATCTCGATTACGACGAGGTAATGCACAAGTACGACGAGATGATGCAGTGGCTTGCGGGCGTGTACGTAAACATGCTCAATATCATCCACTATATGCACGATAAATATTGCTACGAAAAGATACAGATGGCACTCCACGATAAGAATGTGACCCGTTGGTTTGCAACGGGAATAGCGGGACTTTCTGTCGTTGCCGATTCACTCTCCGCTATCAAGTATGCAAAGGTAAAGTGCATCAGAGACGAAAGAGGGATCGTTGTTGACTACGAAGTCGAGGGCGACTTTCCCAAATACGGAAACGACGACGACAGAGTTGATACGATAGCCTATGACATCGTGCACAGATTCATGGGTCATATCCGCAAAAACCACACCTATCGCGAGAGCATCCCGACAACAAGTATCCTTACCATTACTTCAAACGTAGTTTACGGTAAGAATACAGGCTCAACCCCCGACGGAAGAAAGAAGGGCGAGGCGTTCGCACCCGGAGCAAACCCGATGCACAGACGTGATACGCACGGTGCAGTCGCATCGCTCGCATCTGTCGCAAAGCTTCCTTTCCGTGATGCGCAGGACGGTATCTCAAATACCTTCTCGATCATACCGGGCGCGCTCGGTAAGGACGACGCGGTGTTCGTAGGAGACCTTGCGGTAGATCTCGACTGCTGCGCAACCGGCGCGTGCGGAACTCCCACACTCTTCGAGGGACTTGACGACAACGCAAAATAAAAATTTACCGATCCTAAGGAGGAAAAACTATGGCAGCAACACAGAACCAGATAGATAATCTCGTGTCCTTGCTCGACGGCTACGTGCAGAAGGGCGGACACCACTTAAACGTAAACGTATTCACAAGGGAGACGCTTCTCGACGCGCAAAAGCACCCCGAGAAATATCCCCAGCTTACCGTGAGAGTAAGCGGATATGCGGTAAACTTCATCAAGCTCACAAAGGAACAGCAGGACGAGGTAATTTCGCGTACCTTCCACGAGCAGATCTGATATGATAGGACGTATTCATTCAAGCGAGAGCTTCGGCACGGTAGACGGGCCGGGGCTCCGCTACGTTCTTTTTATGCAAGGGTGCCCAATGCGGTGTATCTATTGCCATAATCCCGATACGTGGAGAGTGGACGGTGGCAAGGAAATGACCGCTGACGAGGTGCTCGCGGAGTACAAAAAGAACGAAATGTTTTATAAAAACGGAGGCTTGACCGTCACGGGCGGAGAGCCGCTTATGCAGATAGATTTCCTTATTGAGCTCTTTGAAAAAGCAAAAAAAGAGGGAATACACACCTGCATCGATACATCGGGAATTACCTATGACGAGTCTGATGAGGAATATATCTCAAAGCTCGACGAACTTATGCTGAACACCGATCTTGTTATGCTCGATATCAAGCATATCGATTCGGAGAAGCATAAGGAGCTCACAGGACAGCCAAACGAAAGAATCCTCGCCTTTGCCCGCTATCTTGAGAAGAAAAAAGTGCCGACATGGATCAGGCACGTAATAGTGGAAGGATATACCGACGACGAAAACGATCTTTTATCGCTTGGTGAGTTTATTGGAACGCTCAAAAATGTAAAGGCACTCGACGTTCTTCCGTATCATACAATGGGCGCGTCAAAGTATAAAGATATGGGCATAAAATACCGCCTTGAAGGAGTACCCGCACTCTCAAAGACCGCCGCTACGCAAGCAAAATCAAGAATACTCGAGGGAATACGCAAAACAAGAGAAAAATAAAACGGCTTGATTTGGAAAACCAAATGTAAGCCGTTTTTTGTTTTAATATCTCGGCAAATTGCAATTTATATGGGGACGCGCGTGGGGGGATTTTCCAGGGAAAAAATCCCCCCACACCCCCAAAACCCCAAATAATATTTTATGCAAGTTAAGACGGTTTATTGAACTATACCGTGTAGCACGTGCGGAGTATATCTGCTATCGTGTTGCAAGTAAATTTGTTTTTAACATAAAGCAAACGATTTAGTGCAACTATCAACACGATAGCAGAGGGACAATGCGAGTGCGCCACGGTGTGAATTTGCTATCCGTCTTAATCCGTATGAAATATTGGTTGGGGTTTTGAGGGGTTTGGGGAACTTTTTCCCCTGGAAAAGTTCCCCAAGCGCGTCCCCGACAAATCAAAATTTAAAATAATAAAAGACCGAGAAATTTTTGGTTTCTCGGTCTTACCCTGTCAAATTATTTCACCAACAAAAGATCATCCGCGCACTTTCTCTTGGGAGTCGGAGGCTCTTCTGCAGCGTATCCGATAGCCACGAGAGCAGACACCGACTGCCCCTCGGGAACACCGACTATCTCCTTGACCTTCTCCTCATCAAAAATACCCATAATAACAGTCGAAAGACCTGCCTCGTTAGCCGCAAGACAAAAGGTCTGAGTAGCTATTCCCGCGTCAAAGGACTGCCAGTGAGTCCCTTTGGATGTGGACAAGCTTCCGTCGCGCTCGTATCCGGAGCGACAGTTAACGGTGGTAATAACCATCATCGCAGGCGCACTGTTTGCTGTGTCAATGTTCTTTTCAAAGCCCATCATGCACTCGCAAGCGAGTCTGCCCTTGAGAGCCATGTCAAGCACTGCAATGTAGCGCGTGGTCTGCGAATTCTTCCAGCTCGGAGCATACGCCGCAACGTTGACAATGTCTGCAATCACCTGTGCCTCAACGTCGCGGTCAGCAAATCTTCTGATACTTCTTCTCGTCTTTATGCATTCAATCGTATTCATAATATCCTCCAAAAAGTGAATTAAATAATCAACTGTACCAATTATACCATAAAATTATCTAAATTGCAAGAAGGGAAGCAAACAAGAGAAAAAAGTTAATAACCTAGACAAGATTAGAACAACATTCCCGCCGCAAGCGTCGGGAGACGAGCTTGAATCGATCGTCATCTCGACCAAAAATCACTCGGGAGGGTGAAGAGACAAGATTCGAACAACATTCCCGACGCAGGCGTCGGGAGACGAGTTCGAATCGATCGTCAACTCGGCTAAAAAACAGTCGGGAGGGTGAAGAGACAAGATTCGAACAACATTCCCGACGCAGGCGTCGGGAGACGAGTTCGAATCGATCGTCAACTCGGCTAAAAAACAGTCGGGAGGGGTTTACCCTCCCGACTGTTTTTTGGTACGAGTGTTCATAACAGACCTAATATTACGGCATAGTGCCGGGTTGGTCGAAACATATTCCCAAAGTGCCGAAAATGCTTGTGCTTACAAGGAATTTTGTAACACGAAAGGAATATGATTATGGAAAAGTATATCACTCAAAACGGCATCAAATACGAGCTTCACGGAGAACAATACTACCCGATGCTCGAAATCGCAGAGCAAAAGGAACACCAAATCGGCAAATACGGACTCCTTCACCGCGACTATATCAAACAGCACAAAAGAGGTACATACACCACGCTCTTGACCGAGGGCAGACTTAACACACACCTTCACGAGATCGACGTACAAGCCAATGAAATGGTAGAAGCCATAATAGTTGCCAACCTTGCCCACGAACGAGGCATAGACGAAGAATTAAAGGCTTCTGATGCATTCAAATGGGTTGCCGAGATGAGCAACATCAAGGCAAGTGCAGAAGAAAGCGTTTTGAGGGAGGTGGTTTATCAATGAGATCTATCTTTACGAATTAACAGATGGACTCGCAACTCTCAAGGAAGCGGTCGAGGCGTATCTTGCGAACAATCTCGGCTATAATCCTAACGTCAAGTGCGACCACCACGATCACGAGCACGGCGAAGGTGAGCATACCTGCGGTAACCACGGATGCGGCACGCACGATTGCGGTAACCACGATTGTGCCAAGTAAAAAAGTAAAAGAATATAGCAAAAGTAATTTATTGCAACACTCAGCGTATTTCTTGTGGTCTTTGCAACCATGATCTATGCAATGCATAAGATCAAAAAA
>JBGUSX010000019.1:0-3375 GCA_045132775.1 Eubacteriales bacterium | reverse complement strand
CTTCCTCGCTTGAATATTTTCGTTCTGGGTGGAAGTAGCACGCGGACAGCAGAAAGAAAAAATCTCTACACTCTTTTCTCATCGGCTACCTCTCTTTGCTACCTGCTCTTCCATCCATCGCTTCAGATCATCGCGCGGAACAATGAACCGCTTACCGATTCGCACGGAAGGAAATCCTTTTTCGTGCATCAGCTCGTAAGCACTTGATACGCCAACGCCAAGAACCTTGGCGAGCAACTCCGCGTTTAAGAACAACGGGAGATGTTCATAGCTTTGATAATTCGAATTTTTCATATTGTTGTTTCCTCTACTTTCTTGTTTTTCATTTTTATTTTTCGTGGTTGTTTTTTGAATTGCGATTTTGATTTCATTTGTTTTTCTCCTTTCTTTTTCTTCTGACTTGTAAGCTTCGTAATCATAATTGATCACCTCCTTATTGACATGTAACACACACTTTTCGCGGTTGATTAAAATATCCCCTCGATAGGGAGAGAATGAGAATGTCGTTTTTTATACCCCTCTCCGCAAAAATTCACAGATTATTTTCATTTCACCTCAAGTGATAGATAACGAGAACAGCGTTTTTATAAGGTTTGAGGAAAAATAAAAAGCCGCTACATTCAGAACACCACAAAAATAGATATCCGATAAGATACTGTCAGATAATTTTTGTGTGCTCGCTATGTAACGGCTTTCGCCAAAGTGCGTGCACTTTTTAAAGATAATATTTAGTTGTATGAATAATATGTTTTTGGCAAATACTAAAGTGGGAAAGTTTTGCCATTTATGTTTGGAGCATGATTATATCATAACTTTTCCGGTTTGTCAAGGCACCTGTCACCATGACAGGTGGGGTGCTATTTCATCGCTTTTCTTCTCTATAATTCGAACCCACAGACAGTTCAACAAAGGCAGCCTTGAAAACTTCCTTCGTGTGTTTATGTAATTTCTTAAAAACCCTTGATTTTATTGGGTTTTTCACAACTGAATATGCACTTTGCGAGAAGCGTTTCTCGCAGATTTCTCGCAATTTTCTTTACGGAGGGTTATCGAAGTGGTCATAACGAGGCGGTCTTGAAAACCGTTTGCCTTCACGGGCGCGTGAGTTCGAATCTCACACCCTCCGCCACTTGCCTTGGAATTCGTTTGAATTCCAAGGCTTTTTCTTTGCTTACTGCGTATCATTTTTTGAGTTGTTACGCTGTAATTGCAAGAGCGTTTTCGATCACCGATGCGCTTCCTCTCTTGCTCTCTGCATCGAGGTGAGCATAGGTGTCTGCTGTAATGGTTATGGTGCTGTGTCCGAGCCATCCTTGTATTTTCTTCATGTCCTCACCGTTGGAGAGCATCAGAGTTGCACAGGAGTGTCGAAGGTCATGGAATCTGATTTTGTCGAGTCCGTGTCTGCGGAGGAGGACGGCGAAGTGGTTGGTTACGTAGTTTGGCTTTAAGAGGTTACCCATCGAATCCACGCATACGTAATCTTCGTACTTTCTATTGTAGGAGCTTCGAAGCACCTTTTTCATTTCCTCTTGGCGTTCCTTCTCCTTGCGGAGTTCCTCGCAGATGAAGGTCATCAGAGGCAGGCTTCTCATTGAGGACTTGGATTTCATGATATCCATTCCTCTGATGACCGTCTTGCCGTTTGATTTGTCCTCGATGACCTTGTGGCGAAGATGGATGAGTTCTTCATCGTAATCGATTGCCGACCACTTGATGCCGAGAACTTCGCTTCGTCTGACACCGTAGTAGATGGTGAGCATGACGACGATGCGGAGCGGATCATCTCGCAGAGCCATGAGCAGTTCCTTGAGCTTGGTTTCGTTGTAGTAGCTTGCCACGTACTTTACCGCTTTGGGGCGGTTAGCTTGGTCACACGGGTTGAAAGGAATAATTCTTTTCTTCATTGCGTGCTTGAAGGAAAGGTGGAGTAGGTTGTGATGCTTTTGAGCCGTACAACCCGACAGCCCTTCTTCGAAGAGGTAATTGTAGTAGGCGTTCAGTTCATCGCCGGTCACATCCTTGACCGAGATTTGGTTTTCTTCGAAGTATGGGTAAAGCCTTGCTTCGATCATGCCTTGATACGTGCTGTATGTTGTCGGTGCAATGTTGTAACGGTATTCCTCTAACCAATCCATGAGGTATTTGTGCAGAGGCATATCCGCAACCTTGCGTTTCTGTTGCTCGGCAGGTGTAAGGCATTCTTGAAGGTATGCCTTGCCCGAATTGTATTCAGCGAGGATTTCGCTGAGTCGAGCGTTTGCTTCGGTCTTGCTTCCTTTCTTTGCTTCGAGGTTAAGCCCCATCCATTTCTCCTTTCTTTTTCCTTCGGGAGTATAAAGGTTGATGACGGCATACCACTTGCCTGCCTTTTCAGCGAGGCGACCAGTTATTGTTCTCATTATGTGTTCTCCTTGTTCGTAGATTTGGTATGTAGGTGGTATTCTCGTCTGCCTGACTACACAATACCACAGAAGTTATTTAAAGTCCAGAGATTATTGGTGATTATACGGGACTAAATTGATAATTTTTTGTGTCCGTCAGAAAAGAGACGAGACACATCTTCGGAACGATGATTTTGCCACCGACCTTGATGGACGAAAGACGACCGCTGCTG
Source organism: Eubacteriales bacterium (assembly GCA_045132775.1). GTDB lineage: Bacteria > Bacillota > Clostridia > Oscillospirales > CAG-272 > SVTX01. The sequence continues at coordinate 758 of JBGUSX010000019.1, read as the reverse complement.
ATGAGGTCGTAGGTTTTATTTTTGCCGAGACGAAGGACTTTAGCTGCTTCGATAACGGTCATTACTTCGGGTTCGTTCTTTAACATAGAAAGGCAATTTCTTTCGGTCATCTTATGTTTCCTCCTTTTTTATGTCCAAGCTGATGCATATTGCTTGGTTGACTTTCTTGATGATTGGCGCTTCGATTCTTCCTATAAAATTGCGAAGCCGGTTTTTGTCTATAGCACGGATATGTTCGAGAAGAATATAGGAGTCCTTCGGCAGTATATCTGTTCCCATGAATACGTGCGTTGGCAGGTAGGTTTTCTTTTGTATGCTCGTGATCGGAGCGATGATGGTTGTGGGGCTATGCTTGTTTCCGATATCGTTCTGAATAATTAAAACAGGACGGATACCGTCCTGTTCGCTTCCTTGCACGGGGCTTAAATCTGCATAGTATATTTCATTGCGTTTGATGGTGTGGTTCATATGTTGATCTCCTTTTGAATTAATAAGTAAAAAAGCGGTCGCTGATAAAAAATCAACGACCGCTTGGAAGTTTTCAGTATCAATCGTTTTGTTTGCTGTTCATATTTGTCCTCAACACCCCTGAACAATGGGAACACACCTTCCGTCCATGCATTTGGACTCATGGGACTCTCACCCCCGTGTGGATCTCACACAGATGCTCCTATCGGTTGCGACGGCTCACCATTCTGCTGTGGCTTCAACGCTCGACCTGTAGCTGAACATAAGTATCATTATCCCTTCTGCCTGTC
>JBGUSX010000018.1:0-5867 GCA_045132775.1 Eubacteriales bacterium | reverse complement strand
GCTAACAAACGACTATTAAACCCTTATGGCTAAAGAAGAAACAAATGCTTTAGATCGGGAGGAGCAAGCACCTCCCCTACGGACGCAAAGCGAACCCGAAAAGGTAATTTGTTGCCGTGAAGATAAACCAAACAGTTCGATAAATCAAAATTTGAAACAAATTTCTAACGATTTCCAACGTACTAGCAACACGATAGCAGAGGGACAATGCGAGTGCGCCACGGTGTGAATTTGCTATCCGTCTTAATCAGTATGAAATATTGGTTGGGGTTTTGGGGGTGTGGGGGCGTTCCATATAAAGACTCGGACTCCTTGCACTGCAAGGAGCCGTATGCATCAAATTGATTTTGAATCAGTTTTGTTTCACGATGCATACTTGCCCCCACGCGCATCCCCATGCATACCCAACAAATCAAAATACCCAACCATTATCGATTAGTCATTGACTTTGCTCAAAAAGGGTGTTACAATTTAAAAAAAGAGGCTTTCGGGAGGTCATACAAATGAACACGGTAACACTTTCCTTTGACGAATATCTGAAAAAAGTACGTGATAAAACGGTCGACCCGTCCGCGTCATACGAAATAGAGGACAACGCACACGTATGGGGTGCACAGGGACTTACTCTCCATTCTCTTTCGTTTTGCGGCTCCGTGGAAATATCTGTTGATTCCACCGACGTAATAATGCAAAACTGCAAGATAAAGGGAGATATCGTCTGCCGTGCAAAGAATGCGGTCATCAAAAACTGCACCGCACACGCGGTCTCACTGACAAGGGGAGCTGAAAACGTGCTTGTTGCACAGTGTGACCTTGACATCGCAAGCGTGACGAACTCTTATAACTGCACAGTCCTGCTCAACAATATAGGCGCGCTCTCGGTCTATGAAGGCTCGAACGTGTACGTAATAGAAAACAAGATCTCGGGCGACGTATTTCTGTCCTCTGTCGCGTATCTCTTGTGCGACGGGAACAAAGTCGCAGGCGAGATAGAAAACAGTGGATGCACGGAGTACAACGGCGACAACGTCCGAAATGTCAACGCAAGACTCAAGGTCGGTGCCGACGAGGAGCTTCTGCCCCACGTAAATAAGGATCTTTTCCTCGATATGCCGCGTCGCGACTACGTGCTCCAAGCGGACTATGACGGAGAAATGACCTTCAACGAGTACTTTCTCAAGTGCGCGGAGGACGGCGAGACGGTCATCATCCCCCCGGGAGCCTACCGCGCAACAGAGAAGATTTCCGCTACGTCAAAGCACGCGAACACGGTAATTTACGCATACGGAGCTATGCGCGAAAATACCGATTACGGACCGGCAATAGATATGGACGCGGCGAATTATTTTTCAATCCGCGGACTCACAGTGGGATATGCCAAGCAGTCCTCGGGACAGGTCCACGTGCTTGAAAAGCTCCCAGATTATAAGCTCCGCGTCATCAACGCCGCGGGATACGACTACGGCTATGCCGCAACTGACACAACGAAATATTCAACCTCAACAGAGGTCTTTCACCCCGGAAGATTCACCAACTGGGCGGTCTTTGGCGGTCCGTATTTCAGGATCGCAGAGGAGAGAGAGGACAAAACTATCGTCCTTCAGCTGACGAAGGACGAGGAGAAGTATTACAGTAGAATGAGCGTAGGCGAGGTGTGGTCCTGCAGAATGGCGGGACAGAATTCGCATACCTTCTATATCCATAACGCAGGAAATATTCTCTTTAAGGATGTAACGGTTTACGGATACGGCGCGGCACTCGGACTTGTCGGCTACGGCACGAGAGAGAACGTGCATTTTGTCCGCGTGTGCAATACCTCGCGCTCACCATTTATCATTGACAAGGAAACCTACGACAAGTACAAGGCACTCGAAGCAGAGTACAACGTAGACCTCGAGGTCTCGATTGACGAGATGGGAAGATACCGCGGCTCAATACCGAGAACAGGCTCGGTCGATGCAATGCATATTTCAGCAGGCTTTTACGGAGTTAATGCAACCTCCTGCCTCTTTGAGCACATGTGCGACGACGGAGCGAATCAGCACGGAGCATCCTCACGTCTCCACCGCCTTATCGACAACAAAGACGGAACCACAACGCTCGTGTATAAGGGTCTTTTGACAAACACGCGCCAGTATCTCTATACGGTTGCCAAGGCGACAGAGGGAACGGGTACGAATACCATACCGTTTGGAAAAGGCGACAGAGTGTTCTGCTATACGTCAAACGGACGGGTCGTGTGCGATGCAGAGGTAATAGAGGGAAATACACTCTATCAAGAGGAGAAGCATCATCTTCTGACGTGGGATTACCCCTATAAAGACGAGACGGTCACTATCACCTGCGCCTGCTACCTCTACGGCATCAAGATCAGAACAGAAGACGCAAATTTTGCCGCACTTGACGGCTATGACCTCGACGATAACACAAGCGACCCCAAAAACCGCGTTATAGTCGATAACGTAAGCAGAACGAGTAGCTATTATACCTTTGATAACGTCCTCGTCCGTCATACCCGTGCGCGCGGAATTGCGGTCAAGGCAAGGAACGTAACTGCAAAGAACTGTACGTTCAGAGATATCGGAAGTGCGGGAATTATGATCTCCTGCGAGGAGAATTGGGCGGAGAACACGGTCGGAGTGAATACCACCGTCCAAAGATGCCTCTTTGACAATACAAGCCAAAAATTAGATTTTATGAGCGATATGAAATTCGGCGCGTTTGCAATAGAGGGCAACGGCGGATTATCCAAGCTTGTAAAGCCCGCGGGCGACAGCTACCCGTGCAGGAACGTGCTTGTCGAGGATTGCCTCTTTATCAACAATTCGCACGACTATGATATCGCGATATCCGAGGCGCAGGACGTGACTATCAGAAATAATACCTTTACAAATCACAAAAACGAAAACGGAGAGGAATTCCTCGGTGTACCCGTAAAAGTCACCACCTGCCTGAATATCAAATTCGAGGGCAATAAATTCTCACCGCTCTCCTGCGGAAAGAAGGAAAAGATCTTCACCGTCATTGACAGCGCAAACGTCACCTCGGACGGCGAAATAATATCATAGGATAATTTCAAATTTTGATTTATCGAACTGTTAAGCCTTCCCCGGCGGGGAAGGCTATTCGCTAAATTGCATTTCCCCGCTTTTATGAATATTTCCATCCCAAAAGCGAAAAATTCCATTTACAAAAACGGGTCAACATATTATAATGATTCCAACGAAGCAGAACCGGAGGAAAAAATGTCAACCGTAACACTCAGTTCCATAGAATATTTATCCGCTCTGAAAAAAGGTGCTCTTGACGCGTCCGCATCATACGTCGTCGATGGCGATATAAGCATCTCGGGCGAAGGCAAGCTCACCATAAAAAATGTCACCGTAAAAGGCTCGGTCAATATGTCCGCAGATTGCGAGGATATCATAATATATCAGTGTCACGTCACGGGGGAAATAACCTGTGCCGCAACAAATGCTGTCATAAAGGAAAGCAACGCAAGCACCGTCTCGCTTTTGGCAGGTGCCGAGAACGTCCTCATTGCCAAATGTGACACCGAGCAGATAACCGTAACCGACGGCTATAACTGCACCGTACTACTCAACAACGCAGACAGTATAACAGTGAGAGGCGGAACCAATATCAACGTAATCAAAAACACCGTATATTCGGATCTCACAGTGAAGAATACAGCCTATCTTTTGTGCGACGAAAACACAGTCCGCGGAAGGACGGTAAACGAAGAATGCACAGAGTATAACGGCGACAACGTCCGCGACGTAAACGCAAGACAAGCAGTCGGTGCCGACGAAGACCTGCTCCCCCACGTCAACAAGAACCTCTTCCTCGATATGCCGCGCCGCGAATACGTCCTGCAGGCAGAATACGATAGAGAAATGACCTTCAACGAGTATTTCCTTGAGAGCGCGAAGAGAGGCGAAGAGGTAATAATTCCTCCTGGCGCGTACAGTGTCACGGACAGGATCCTCGCCACAGAGGAGCATTCAAACACGGTAATTTACGCCTACGGAGTAATGCGCGAAAAGACCGATTACGGCATAGCCATCGACTTTGAGGGCGCGAATTTCCTTGAGCTCCGCGGACTCACCTTGGGATACGCAAAGCAGTCCTCGGGACAGATCCACGTGCTTGAAAAGCTCCCGGGATACAGACTCCGCGTCATAAATTCCGCAGGATATGACTACGGCTTCTCCCACACCGACTTCAAAAAATACGCAGGCTCAACCGAGGTGTTCCACCCGGGCAAATTCACAAACTGGGCAATATTCAGCCATCCGTATTACAGCATACCCGAGGAAAACGAGGATAAGACCTTCATTATCGAGATGCAGATAGACAAGGAAAAGCTCTGGGACAATATGTCCCCGGGCGAGATATGGGGCTGCAGAATGGCGGGAGTGAATACCCACACCTTCCTTATCAAAAACGGCGGAAATATACTCTTCAAGGACGTAACCGTGTTCGGCTACGGTGCGGCGCTCGGACTCGTCGCATACGGAACACGCGAGAACGTCAACTTTATCCGCGTTTGCAACACCTCTCGCTCGCCGTTCGTCATCAATAAAGAAACCTACGAAAAATACAAGGCACTTGAAGAGCAATACGGCGTAAACCTCGAGGTATCTATAGACGAAAAGGAAAGATACCGCGGCTCGATCCCGCGCACAGGCTCTGTCGACGCTATGCATATAGTGAACGGAGATAAGGGCGTGAATGCAACCTCCTGCCTCTTTGAGCACATGTGCGACGACGGCTCGAACCAGCACAGCGCGTCCTCGCGCCTGCACCGACTCATCGACAACGGCGACGGAACGACAACGCTCGTTTACAAGGGACTCCTCACGGGCTTAAGAAAATACGTCTCCACCTGCGCGGGAGAGACAGAGGGGCAGGGATCAATGACCCCCGCATTCAGGCGCGGCGACAGAGTTTTCTCCTACACCTCAAACGGACGTGTCGTGTGCGACGCAGAGGTGCTCGAGGATGGATTTACCTTCAGCGACGAGCTATATCACCTCATGACCTACAACTACGAATATAGAGGCGAGCCCAGAACACTGACCTGGGAATGTAAGCTCCAAGCGATAAAGATCAGAACCGAGGACGTAAGATTCGGCGCGCTCGAGGGCTACGACCTCGATGATAATTCCGAGGAGCCGCAGTATAGGATAATAGTGGATAACGTCAGCCGCGCAAGCGGAGACTATACCTTTGATAACGTGCTCGTAAGACATACGCGTGCGCGCGGCATCGCGGTCAAATCGCGAAACGTGACTGTCAAGAGCTGTACCTTCCGTGAGATCGGATGCGCGGGAGTGATGCTCTCGTGCGAGGAAGCTTGGTGCGAAAATACGGTCGCGGTCAATACGACCGTCAAGAATTGCCTGTTTGATAAAACGAGCAGAAAATTTGAAATGAACCACGATATGAAGTTCGGCGCGTTCGCCATCGAGGGACTTGGCGGACTTTCAAGAAAGGTCAAGCCCGCAGGCGACGAATATGCTTGCTCAAACGTCTTGCTTGAGGGTAACCTCTTCAAAAACAACTCGCACGACTATGATATCGCCATATCCGAGGCGCAGAACGTGACGGTCAGAAATAACACCTTTGAAAACCACGTAAACGACGAAGGCGAGGAATTCTTGGGGATCCCCGTAAAGGCGGTCACGTGTTGTGACCTGACTTTCGAGGGCAATAGATTCTCACCGCTCTCACAAGGCAAAAAAGAGAATATCTTTTCCCTTGAAAACTGCAAAAACGTCACCTTCGACGGCGAGAAAATAATGTAAACCGTACATTATCCAAAATGTCCGTCAAATTGCAATTTAGCGAACGGTCTACAATGT
>JBGUSX010000017.1:0-7631 GCA_045132775.1 Eubacteriales bacterium | reverse complement strand
GATCTAAAGCATTTGTTTCTTCATTAGCCATAAGGGTTTAATAGTCGTTTGTTAGCGGGAGGAGCAAGCACCTCCCCTACGGTGTGTGAGTGACGTGCGTTTGGTAGCCGTGGCGGTAATTTAAATCGTTTGTCCAATAGCAACCCACCGACAAATCAAAATTTGAATTATCAATACAACTTATACTTCAATCGAAGATTATCAGCAATCATTGCGATAAATTCGCTATTCGTGGGCTTTCCGCGGTTGTTTTGGATTGTATAGCCGAAATAGGAGTTGAGGGTATCCACGTCGCCGCGGTCCCACGCGACCTCGATCGCGTGGCGGATGGCACGCTCAACGCGGCTCGTGGTGGTCTGATATTTCTTCGCGACGGAAGGGTAGAGGATCTTTGTGACGCTGTTGATGATATCGGAGTCCTTGACTGTCAGGAGGATCGCTGTGCGTAGATACTGGTAGCCCTTGATGTGCGCTGGCACACCGATCTGATGAATTATACGAGTGACCTGCGCCTCAATATCGAGTGCTTCGCCGTCATTTGTTGCATTTGTTGTCAGGTCTGCGCTGTTTTCCGCCTTGGAATTGCGGGTTTTCAGCATGCTCTCAACGTATTCGAGCAGATTTGACTGATTGAGCGGCTTTACAAGGCAGAGCTCTGCGCCTGCCTGGAGCGCCTGAACGAAAATGTTTTGGTTGGAAATAGGGGAGGTCATGATTATGACGGGCGGCTTATCGTTGCCGAAGGTGGTCGCTTTTGCGCTGCGAACTACACTGAGTCCGTCGAGCTTTGACATCCAGATATCGATTATCACCACATCGGGATGAATCCTGCCGATCTTGGAGAGGGCATCCTCGCCGTTTGTTGCCTCCTCGATGAATCTGCATCCCGCACGGGTGAAACACTCCTTGAGCTGTGCGCGCTGCGCCATATTTTCGTCCGCGATAAGTATTTTTGTATTGTATTCCATTATTTTGTATCCTCCTGTAAATTTTTGGAAATTTATTACATTGACATTTTACCATAAATTAGGAGATTTTGCAATACTATTTCCAAAAAATTCCATTTGGCAAAATTACCAAAAATTTACAATGGATTTTGTGTTTTATTTCAAAAAAGGTTAAAAGCGTGTCGAATGGTGTCGAATTGGGGGATAGGAGAGGCAAATTTTGATTTGTCGGTGAGTAAGCCTTCCCCAGCGGGGAACAACTCGGGCAAGCCCTCGTAGCACCTTTTGCAAGCAAAATGCGCTTTACGGGGGACCACCGAAGGTGGTGGATGAGGAGGTCGCTTTTTCAAGGGCTTCACGTCCTCCGATTACCTTGTTTCGTTGCAAAAGATACCTTGTGCCACAAGAAAAAATCCACGATACACCCGTGACGCACATTCTAGGGGCGACCTCCTCATCCACCACTTCGTGGTCCCCCTTCTCCGCTGGAGAAGGCTATTCGCTAAATTGCAATTTATCTATCAAAACCGTTTTTGCTGCATTATGATGATAAAATGTGGAAAAATGCAAGAAAAAGCAAAAAAAATTCAAAAATGTATTGACATTGCGAGCATTTTACAGTTATAACGAATATAATGGTATATTATACATAAATGTACGAAAAAAAACAAGACATCGCAGTTTCTTCCAAAAAAATTAAAAAGGATGGAAAAAATGGACATTTTCAATTTCAAGTGTAAATACTGCGGCGGAGAGCTCAATGCAGTCGACGGACTCAAATCGGTCGGCAAATGTAAGTATTGCGGATCGAAGCAAACTCTGCCGAAGCTTGAGAACGAGAAGCGCGCCAATCTGTTTGAGCGTGCCAATCACCTGCGCCGAAACAACGAGTTTGACAAGGCGGAGGCTCTTTACGAGCAGCTTCTAAACGAGGATCTCAGCGATCCCGAGGCTTACTGGTCGCTCGTGCTTTGCCGTTACGGCATCGAGTACGTAGAGGATAAGCGTTCCGGCGAGAGATTGCCCACTGTCAACCGCATGCAGATGGTCTCTATTCTGGCTGACGAGGACTACAAATCTGCAATCGCCAACGCTGACGATGAGCAGAGAGCACTCTATGAAGAAGAGGCAAAGCTCATCAATGAGATACAGAAGGGGATCCTTGAGATCGCACGCAAGGAGGAGCCATTTGACATCTTCATCTGCTACAAGGAGACCGACGCAGATGGAAAGAGATCGCGCGACTCAATCTTAGCGCAGGATCTTTACCACGAGCTGACGCGCGACGGATACAAGGTATTCTTTGCGCGCGTAACGCTCCAGGGCAAGCTTGGAAGTGCGTACGAGCCGTACATATTCTCGGCACTCAACTCCGCAAAGGTAATGGTGGTGCTTGGAACTAAGAAGGAGCACTTTGAGGCAGTATGGGTGCGCAACGAGTGGTCGAGATTCTTAGGTCAGATCAAGAAGGGCGAGCGAAAGGTGCTCATCCCCGCGTATCGCGATATGGACGCATACGACCTGCCCGTTGAGTTTTCCAACCTTCAGGCGCTCGATATGTCGAGACTTGGATTCTTGCAGGAGCTCGTCGAGGGTGTAGAGAACATTCTAAAGAGCTATAAGAAAAAGGAGGCTCCCAAGGCAGAGCCTGCGCCAAAGTATGCGCCCGCGCCCGAGCCCCCGAAAAAGAAGAAAAAGAGCAAGGCACCGATAATCGTCGTTGCGATCCTTTTGGCACTTGCGATAGCGGGTGTTGCCGTATTTGCAAGCGGAGTACTCGATCCCTTCCTTGGTGGCTCGCAGACAGAGGAGACGACCGACAGTAAGACCGAGAAGCCGACTGAGAAGCCGACTGAGAAGCCTACCGAAAGTGAAACGGATGGTCTGACGAAGGAGCCGAGCGATCTTTCGTACGTTTCCGTTTACGAGACGATGTACGTTAACAACATCGAGGAAGGATATTTCTTCCTTGTGGACGGACTGCAGCACTATCTTGAGCACGGAGTCGAGGTTATACGCACAGGTGTGAGCTTTGACGGTGAATGGAGCAAGATAGAATACGACGGAATGAAAGGCTACGTTCCTTCAGAATATCTCTCATACGATAAGCTTTTGACCGAGACTGAATCGATAGAGAATACGGAGTCTGACGAGTCGACCGACACGGATGAGCCTACGGGGGATGCCGCGACAGAGGGCACAGAAGCACCTACCGATAAGGTGGTCATTGTAGGAGTTCCCGACACCTACGAATATACCAAGGTCAGCGAAACAATGTACACAAATAATGAAGGCTACATCTTTGAAGTAGATGGAGTGCAAAGTTTTATGGACCACGGTGCCGAGGTTCTCCGCATAGGTGTGAGCACTGATGAAAAGGGAACCTGGAGTAAAGTAGAGTATAAAGGACAAACAGGCTATATCAGATCTGAATATCTCTCCTACGAGATTGAGGATCAGCTTACCGAAGAAGGCTTGGCTTACAGAGTAAGCGAGGACGGCCTGGTCTATATTTCCGGTATCGGTAATTACACCGACGACAAGATTGTGATCCCCGCAGAGATCAACGGCAAGAAGGTGTACGGAATAGCAGACAGAGCATTCCACGGCTTAAGAGAGCTCAGGAGCGTTATCATTTCGGACGGAATTGAGAAGATAGGTAAAAACGCTTTTGCGGAGTGTACCTTAATGGAAAGCCTCGTTATAGGCAACGGTGTAAGCGAGATCGGCGAGTATGCATTCGACCAGCTGGTCAGTATCAGCACGATCGAAATTCCCGACAGTGTTGTGAGTGTCGGAGCTTATGCTTTCAGAAACTGCTGTGGGGCAAAGATCGTTAAGATCGGCGAGGGTGTCGTCACCATTGGAGATCACGCGTTTGATACGTGCAACAACTTTACCGAGCTCGTCATTCCCGACAGCGTCGAGAGCATCGGAGAGAGCGCATTCTATGACTGCACGCTCCTTCACAGTGTAACTCTCGGACGTGGACTCAAAACTGTCGGCACGAGCGCGTTTGACGGTGTAGCTGACGTAAAGAAGGTCAACTACAGGGGAAGTGCTGCAGATTGGGAAAAGATAGATATTGGAGAAAACAACGTTTATCTGACCGACGAGGGCATTGAACATAATTACGACTACACAGGCGAGACAGGAGAGACCGAGGCACCGACAGATAAGCCTACCGAGGCTCCGACGGATGCTCCAACAGAGAAGCCTACCGAAGCTCCTGCACCCGAGATTACCGTTGAGAATCCCGTGACCGTTATTGAGGAGGGCAAGGCGTACCTCGGTGTACTTGCTCACAAGAATATTGACAATTTCCTTTATCTGAACGGCACTATCGACGGCTACTATCTCGGTGCGGTCGACAATGAAGCCGCCGCGGCAAACGTTTATTTCGAGAGAAGTACAGACGGCAACTATTACATGTATTTCCTTGGAGATGATGCCGATGTATACGTATACGTCAATCTGTTTGTAAACGGTTCATACATAAATTATTCGCTTGACCCGACACCCGACACGGTATGGCATTACAACCAAGACTATAAGTGTCTTGTGGCAAACCTCGGAGGCGAGCTCGTCTTCCTCGGAACAAGCAACACGGGTACTTACGGCAACTTTGTTCCCAAGAGAGTCAGTGAGATAGACGGTTACTTCACAATGCAGCTCATCGTCTCTCCCGTTCAGCCCGAGCAGAAGCCCGTGGGAGAGCCGAGCCTTGAGTTCGTGCTTGACGACGCGACCGATTCATACAGGGTGGTCGGTCTCGGAAGCGTGACGGGTGAAAATGTGGTTATTCCTTCTACCTACAACGGAAAGCCCGTTAAATTCATCGGTGCGCACGCATTTGAGAAGTGTATTGATATGAAGTCGCTGACCGTCCCGAAGAGCATAGTACATATCGATGATTATGCTTTTAATAATTGCATCAATCTCGTTTATATCACCTATGAGGGCAGCTATGAGGAGTGGATGGAGATAAATACAAGCATCTGGGGCAACGACTCATTGCGCAACGAAGGAATGAAGATGGATTACGGTCAGATCGCAGCCGATCCCGAGCCTGAAAATTACGATTTCAGCTTCGTTTGGGCACCCGACGGTGAATCCTTCTACGTAGCGGGTCTCTGGGAATATTCAGATCCGACAAGGGTAGTTATCCCCGAGACACATAAGGGTCTTTTCGTAACCGGAATCAACGACTATGCCTTCCAGGCGCAGGATGTTATTACCTCGCTTTATATTCCCGCGACGGTTACTTATATCGGTGAGAATGCCTTTGCCGAGTGCCCGAATCTTTCTAAAGTAGAGTTTGAGGGAACAGCGGCGACGTGGGAAGGCATCCATATTGGCAACGGAAACGAGATGCTTATCAAGGCTGAGATCATATATGAGGTCATACTCGGCGAGTGCCAGCACAAGAATTTGGGAATGGAAGCTTGCACTGTTTACTGCACGGATTGCGGTGCTACCATCGATACCGTGCATCAGTCTACGGAGCTTCTTGAGAGCGTAGATCCCACGGAAAGTCAAGGCGGATATATCAAATATAAGTGCCACGAGTGCGGCGAGACCTGGACCGAGACGTTTCCTCCCTCGGGCAATGGCGATAGCGTCTCGGATTCCGAAAAGACCGTTATGAGCGCAGAGGAGCTGAAAGCTCTTATCACCCAGATAAATAATGGTGATGTAAGTAATGATATCACCATTATAATCGGAAATGATATTGATTTTGACGGACTTTATTTTGAGCCCATCCACGAGTTCCGCGGTACCATCGACGGAAACGGAAAAAAGATCTCAAATATTGAGTTGACTCATGACGGTATGAACGGAAACGTTACCGACGGACCCGGTTCAACTTATGAGGCTCTGTGTATTGGATTTATCTGCACGGCTTACGACGTTACGGTACGCAACCTCACACTTGACTCGGTCACAGCGAACCTGGAGACTGATCAGAACGTTTATATCGGAGCACTGGCGGGATATGCGGACGGATTGGTCATTGAGGATTGTACCGTCAATTCCAATATTACCGTCAATGAAAGCGCCTATTCGAACACCACCGGTGTGGCGGGAGTTATCGGATACTCACTTGATGCACTCATACAGAGAACAAAGGTCGATGCGACCGTCACGCACACCGCGCAGAGCGGAGAATCCCATACGGGTGCGATCCTCGGCGCAGGTAACGTGCGTGTTCACGACTGTACGATCGATCTTGCGGTCACGTTTATCGGCAATGGCGGTGCGGGACACGCAGGCTGGCTTATCGGCAGAGAATATACCGACGCGAGCGTCGATTGCGCAACACTTCAGAATTCTATAGTCAAGGGAACCTTCCAGGCTTCGAATTGTATGTATACATGGGGTGCCGTCGGTCAGGGCTACTTGTACATTCGCCACGGAGAACAGATCGATCCTGAAGCATACAATAAGCTGATCTACGTTGTAGCTCCCGAGGATTACGTTGAGCCCGAGCTACCCGAGGATCCCGGAGATAGCGAAGGTGAAGTTGTGACTGTGACGGTTTCGGATGCAAGCGGACTCGTATACGTTATAGATCAGATCAACTCGGGTGCGTATGCAAATAACGTGACGATCGAGCTTAGTGATAATATTGATATGAGCGGTGTTGACTTTACACCCATCAAGGACTTCCGCGGTGTGTTTGACGGCAAGGGATATTCTATATCAAATCTCGTGCTCACAGAGACGGGAACCTCCGTTACAGTCAAGGACGGAAATTTGGCAAGCTATTCTGCAACTGCAGTCGGTCTTATTGCAAGCGCGACGGGTGCTACGGTGCGTGATCTTACTCTTGATTACGTAACTGCGGAAATAAATACAAGCAGCAAAATTGTTATCGGCGCGCTCATAGGCTGGGCGAAGAACGTCAACGTCGCTGACTGTGAGATAAGATCCGATCTTAACGTGACCGTTGGTACGAACGATATAAGCGGTGTTTCCGGATTGATAGGATACGTTGAAACCGGCGCGATGATCGAGAGAGTCACTGTTAATAGCACTATCACCTGCACGCTCGGAAGCGGCGAATCCTTTACGGGTTCTGTGGTCGCATTCAGCGTAGGAATCGTTGATATTGTTGATTGTGTCATTGATCTGAATGTTGCAAGCACGTCAAAGGGCGGAAACGGACACGTGGGAGCTCTTGCGGGAATGCTTAAGGACAGCTACGGATGCTCCTACCTTTACAATACGGGCGTAAACGGAACCATCGAGTCGAACAGTGGGTATTTTGAGAAGCTTGTGGGCGAAGGATATTTCTGCGACCGAGATTACGATTCACCGAAGGATGAAGCAGGCTTGGCAGAGTACGGTAACGTATTCAATATCGAGATGATAACAAACAAATAACAAAAAAATAAAACTGAATAATAAAAAGAACGGATACTCAAAGCCTTGGCGGAGAGTATCCGTTTCTTTCTATGTTCGAGATAATTGAAAAAGACAAAGTGCCGATAAATTGCAATTTATAGGTGTGTTTGAAATTTGCAAACGGCTTAAAATAACTTCACGTCTATAAACCAAACGGCACTTTAAAACCGTAGGGGAGGTGCTTGCTCCTCCCGATCTAAAGCATTTGTTTCTTCTTTAGCCATAAGGGTTTAATGGTCGTTTGTTAGCGGGAGGAGCCGTGGGGTTCCCCGAAGT
>JBGUSX010000016.1:0-6053 GCA_045132775.1 Eubacteriales bacterium | reverse complement strand
GCGGGAGCAAGCCCCCGCCCTACATTGTAGACCGTTCGCTAAATTGCAATTTACCGTTTCTCCGTGCCCCCTTATCTCTCCGCGTCCGCAAACCGCTTCTGCTCTCTCTCGATAAACTCCGCCGTCCTCATATCCTGGATTTCGGACGCGTCAAGCACAAGCGCAAATTTTCTCTTCACGCGGACCCACTCGCCTCTCTTGATTATGCAGTTCTGACCGTTCACCGCAACGTAAACGTCATCTTTGTATCGGTCATTATCTTTAAAAAGCTTCACCGAAATATACTCGTTGAGATATTTCTCATATTCCCTCGCCTGTTCGAGAGCCTTTTCCTGCGCCCTTTTCTTGTCTCCGCGCAAACGCGCATTCTCCGCCTCTTTTTCTGCAAGCTTCTGCTCGTACTCGGCTTTGAGAGCCGCAATATCCTCACTGTAATGTGCCATAAAAATCTCCTTTTTATAATATATATTTTCCCACCGTTCCCACCCACGCCGACCCCGTCGGCATATCACTCGCGCCTCGCGCGAATATCACTGCGCTCTGCGCAATATCACTCCGACGAAGTCGGAATATCACGCACGCCTTGCCGACATATCACTCGCCGCAGGCAAATCTTATGCCGATGCCGCAGTTTCAAGACGGATCATAAATGCCTCAACAAGTCTGACCGTGACCTTAGTCGCCTTCCAACCGACAGTCGCACGCTGGTTGAGAGGGTCGGAAGAGCCTGCACTGCCAAGCTGCTTGACAATGTGCTCAAGACCTCCGTCGGCAAGAGAGGTCGTACCGTAAGCATTCTCACCGAAAATGAGGGTAGCATAAACGTCAACACCCTCAGCACCCGCCTCACCGGGATAGATCACCGTGCCCTTCGAACAGGTGATCTCAGCCGCTATGTTGTGCGTGCTGTCCTCGTAGATGGACAGTGAGGATGCGGTGTTGCTTCCAATGTAGTACTTTTTACCGTTAATAAGTACGGTTCTGCCTTTGAGGGAGTGCTCCGCAACCGAGCCCTCGGACGTAAACTTGATGCTCGCATTCGAGCTTACCGCCTCGCTGACGGTAAGAGTTCTCGCACCTGTGGCAAGATCTTCCGCATGAAAGATCTTTGCTTCTGTGCTCTCAATGAAACGCACACCCTCGATCTTTCCGATCTCGCCCTCGAAAATGGCGGAAGGATCGGAATACTGATGAGGATATCTCCAGTTGGGATCACTCATAAGATCGTAAGCGCAGTCGGGGTGAATGATCGCAACGTATGCGCCGTCAACCTTCTCCGCGTTCTGATTTTTGAGGAAACGAACAGCCTTGCGCACCGCCTCAACAGTGAGGTAGCAGTTTCCTTCCTCCTTGCCGCCAACGATCTGCTCACGTGAGGAGACCTTGCCCTCTCCGTACTGAACGTTGGTACCGCCGACAAGCACCTCACGGGAGATAGTGTCAAGAGTTCTTCCCGCCTGACTGCCGAGAAGCTTTGTAGCCATGCAAAGATTGTTGTCGATAGCGGTCATAAGAAGAAGGTCGGTAAGCTCAACGTAGCCGCCGTACTGAGCGACCGTCGCGTTGACGATACCCATATTGATAGTCTGCCCCGTGGGTGTAACACCCTCCGCAATAGGATCTGTCATCTTGGGAAGCGGATCGTACTTGCGGAACTGAACCGTCTTGCCGTTCCCCTTCGGGATAGTGTGCTTCTGCGCAAAACGATCGTGAACGAGAGCCCCCTCCGCATTGTCGATAAGGTAGTCGGAGTAATAGGTTCTCATCTGAGGAGAAAGACCCTCCCCGTCCTTGTATTCGTTGACCTCTGCGGTCTTTACGTTAATTTCGCCCTCGGTTCCGAGCACCTTTTCACCGTCACCGAAAAGCTGAAGATCAAAATTAAAAATTATCATATTATTTTTCCTTTCTTTCGGGGTGATACCCCATTTTTATAGATTTAATGAATAAACACAAATATTTTATTGCTAAAAGCAATCAAAACTTTATTTTTTCGCCCATAAGCGCCCTTGACGCCAGATGAGCACGCTCACTCTTTGTGAGCGTTGAAACGTCGGGAGCCCGTCTCTGACTCCTTTTGACTACCGCATTTTCCGCAGCACGCGATCTCATCGCCACAAACTGACGGTTCATTCTCTCCTCGGTCTCACACACCGCACGCTCGCGCTCTTCATAGATCAACCGCTCAATGTCAGCGTATCTCTGCGCCTCCTCCTCAAGCAGCTTGACCTTTTCCTCCAGCGCCTTGTATTTTTTGAACCTCTTGTTTATCAGCCTTTGAGTATCCTCAGCGTAAAAATCCTTAAACGCAGTCTTAATAAGCCTCTCGTACTCCTCCCTGCCGTTTTGCACACCGATTTCGCCGTCGGCGGCACGGTCACTCTGCCCCGATCCAAGCTCAGACGCCTCCGCATCCGAGCCATTCGAAACAACCTCAAAATTCTCCTCACCCATATCGGAGGGCGTGCCGTTTTCATCATCCAAGCCCATATCGGAGGGCGTGCCGTTTTCATTTTCAAATTCAGTCAAAATGTAATCCTCCTTACGTCCAATCGAACGTTATTTTCGTACCTGCACTCACGCAACGACCTCTCTCGCCTCTCCGATATTAACCCGCCACGCGTCACACCGAACGCTCACGAAGGACGGATAAGTGAGAGAGAGTTGAAGCAAACCGACGTAAGCCATACGCATAGCCGCCTCGCCGTCGCCGCCGCATGCAAGTGAAGCAGCCCCCGGTCGCAAAGCCGAGATCTCCGCTCCATTGCATTCGTTAACGAGATACCCCGCGAGAGCGTAAACAATACCGGAGACCGCCGCACAAACGATATCGTCACCCGAGCTCGAATACCCCGCATGTCCCCTGACGTCAAGCGAAAGCTTCCCGTCGCACCTTGAAAATTGCGCCTCGATCATATCTTCTGCCCCGCACGCATCTTGTTCAAGGTAGCCTTGAGCTTACCGATGCCGTCAAACTCCATAAGCTCAAGCATCGCCAGAGTCTCGTCGATCCTCTCGTGGCTGAACGCGCCCGAATCGTAAAGCTTGAAGGCAAACTCATTTCTCTCCTTTTCCTCAGTAGGAGATTTTTTCGACGCGCTGATCTCAATATCAACGTGCGGTCTGTACCCGTCGCTTTCGCGAAGGATCCTTCCCGAAAAGCCGACGTATTCACTCTCGCCGGGCTCACCGACAATGCGAAAATAACGCGAGCTCTCGTAGAACTGCGCAACAAGCTCGATGATAAGCGAAATGATCTTGATATAAGCCCTGTAAGACTCCTCAATACCGTCTCTCGAAGTCTTCGCACCCGCCTCACGTAAAATGCTGATCGCACTCGCCGCGGTAACGCCGCCCGTAATTCCGCCCTGAGACACGTCTCTGGCACCGGTTATCTCCTTGAGCTCGTCGATCTTCAACCTCTTTGAATCAACGACAGACTGATCAAGCGGCGCCATCTCTATCTGGCGGAGCTTTTCCTCGTCAATATCCCCCTCGACCTCAACGATAGAACGGGAGAGATCAAGAAATTCCTTTTCGTTGACACCAAGAGATCTCTTTGCCCAAAAACGCACGCGCGATGCCCAATCGGAGTACTTGAGAATGTTCTCGTCAATTCTGTTGACGTAATCCTGCGCCTTGGAGGCAATGGAAATTATGCCAAATCCGCAAATTCCCTCGTCACAAGGATAAAGCCTGTCGAAAACGACGGGATAAAGCCCGTGCGAGTACCAGCCGTCAGAGCAAGAAGGATCGAGCTCGGAGGAGTACAGTACCGTGTCGCCGCAGAATTTGCAAAGATGAAGAATAACGCGCCCACCGGGAAGATAACGCTTGTAGTAGTGATCGACCACCGTACACCTTCCGTCAGCAGATGAAAATCCGAGTATTGATGCCACCGCACTGTCCGCCTCCTTGTTGTCGTCATACTTGAAGGCAGGATAACGCGCCTCAAGCTCGCAGGGCTCCGCAGATGATATGATAAAGAGCGCAGAGCTGTCCTGAATGTCACATATCCCGGGCTCCCAGAAAATGTCCGAGAGCTTTATGGAGCGTATGTCTATGTCGCCGAGTCCCTCCTCAAGAGAGGGGTTCCAGAAAACGCCGTAGATAGCTGTTCCGTGCTTGAGCTTGTCCCAAGCATTTTCGGAATATACCTGCTCGAACCCCGCCCGCTCGCATATCACGGGAATTATTTTTGTAAGAGTGTCGGCAACAGACTCGTCGCGCTTCTCGCGAGGCAAGCAGTTGCAGGCAGGCATCGCGTCAATGATGTCAGCGTGCTTGTTGACTATACTGTTGAATATCCAGGAGGACGAGCCCTCGGAAGAATAAACGTCACCCCAGATCCGCCTCTCGCGCAAGTATCTCTCTTCTATCTCACGCTTACCGCGCTTGAAGGCCGAGAGAGTAGCCTTTGCCGAAGTAAGATCGGCAGAGAAAACCTTTTTTTCCTTTTTCATAAAAAATCCTTTCATAATCGCGCCAAAAAGCGCATCAGTTGTTCAAAAATCTCGTCCTTACACGGTATTGTCCAAGCTCCTCACCGTACGAGAGCGGATCGTGATCGATAACGTGAGGCGAAGATGCATCGTAGCGGCGGGTCCTCCTTATAGGGCGCGACGAGACAACGTAGCGAAGCTCGTCGTAAATGTGATCCTCAAGTGCCGTGTCAACGTCCTCAACGTCCGTGCTGTCGTAAACGAGACAAGGCAGCGTGCGGATAAAATTCTTGCAAGTGGAAAACACGTAAAGATAAGGCCGTCCGGACGAGTCAAAGGCAAGACGGTCGTGAACCTGCATCTTTCCCGAAATACGCGAGTTGTCAGCCCGATCGAAATAAACACCGCACCTCTCCATGATGCCGCCAATACTCTCACCGCCGTTTTTTTGATATATCGCGGGGTCGGCAACACCCTGAATGAATCTGCCGCGTAAATTATCGTCCTCAGCCTCGATCCGTCTGATCTCCCAGGCAACACGTGAGGCATCCCACCTCACCCCTTCGTTCGGAGTGCCCGTGCAACCGTAAAGCTCGCGAATGCGGTAAAGTCGCCCCTCGGGGTCCTCCGCGTACCAACCAACCGAAAACGGACGTGAATAGCCCCAGTCAAAGCCCCTTATAATGCTCCAATGCCGCGGCAGAGTGAACGGGGAGATCACGTGCGTGCCGATGCGGTCGGAGTAGTGCTCGGGGTCGTTGCGCCATTCTGTAAAGACCTGACCCGAAAATCCGTCCCAATCTCCGTAAAGGAGAGCCGCACGCTCTGCTTCGGGGAGAGAAGCAAGACGCGTAAGGTATTCGGGATCGTTCTCGAGCAGAATCTTGTTGTCGAATACGGTGGAAGGAACGAAAATTCGGGAACGGCGGCGAACCTCCTCGCGCCCATCGGGGAAACGAACCTTGAAGGACTCCCAGATAGTAGTCATAGGAGGCGCAGGGGTAATAAAACGCTCCTTGACCCAACCGTGACCGATGCCGCCGGGATTGGCTTGAGCGCGAATGTAACAGCGCGTTCCGGGACCGTTCGGACGGTTGCGCGAAAAGAGATAGCTGTATTCGTCAAAGGTGAATTGCGTCAGCTCGTCGAAATCAATGAAATCGTAACGCTTTCCCTGATAGTTAAAGCGGTCGTCAGCGTGAGCCATCGAGCCGAAATATATCTTCGCGCCGGAGGGAAACCGCCAAACGTGCTTGGACTCGTTGAATACAGCATCGGGATATGCACCGAGATAGATCTCGTGAGAGCGATCAATAAGCTCGGACAGCTGAGGATAAGTCTTTCGCAAAATGAGACCGCGATAGTGCGGAATATTGACCTGGCGAAGAGCCTCGGCAATGGCGCAGTCGCTTTTTCCACCACCGGCAGCACCGCCGTAAAGAGCCTCATCCTCAAGCCTGCGCATAAATTCCGCCTGCTTCTCCTGCGGCTTCCATATAACCATAAAATTCTCCTTTCATATTCCTCAAAATGCTTTTTATTGCTTCAAATTTTGATTTATCGGTGAGTTACACTAACGTAGGGGGGGGGGGGGGGGGCGGGCGGGGTGCG
>JBGUSX010000015.1:0-2490 GCA_045132775.1 Eubacteriales bacterium | reverse complement strand
GAGTATCTCGGTTGCCTTGATGGTTTCCACGTTATCGGGAAGGAGATATTTGGAGTCGCGCATAATTTCGATCTTAACAAAGTTACCGCATCCAAGCTCACGGGCAAGGCGAGCGATACGGACTGCTTCCTCTGCGTTTCTCGCTCCCGAGGTGTTGGGAAGAAGCGTGATTCCTTCGGGTATGTAGTCGAGAATGTTTTCGTGCTCCTTGGTATTGGCGCGGCGGACTGCCAAGGTGATGATCTCCGCTCCCGCGTCCTTTACTGCCGCTTCGATGAGCTTCATCGAGTATTTACCCGATCCGAGAATGAAACGAGAGTTGAATTCGTGACCGCCGATGATCAGTTTGTCATTGTTCATTGTATTTTCCTCTTTTCTTTATACTTCAAATTGTTTCGCTAAAATACGAAGCACAGTATGTGCCTGATGCGCCGCACAAAGCGCGACACGGGGAGCGACAAGACCGATACCGTCTGATACCTCACTCATTTCATCCCCACAAAGATAGAACCTGCTTGTTATTCTTCTTGTTTTAATGCTATTGGTCACGCCCATACCTGCCATACCCGAAGCTGCTACGAGGTACTTATCTCGCAATTCGGTAAGCACGGTGTTCGTAAGCATTGCTTTACATTCCGCATCGTCAAAGGCTTCGCAGATAATATCGGCATCTTTCAGAAGCGTTACGGCATTTTCTTCCGTAATGCGCTCGGTGTGTGCTTCAAGCTCGATATACGGAGCAATCTCGCGAAGATTATCCGCAAGAGCATCGGTCTTATACATACCGATTTGTTCTGCCTTATATTGCTGACGGTGAAGATTTGTGATATCCACTCGGTCAAAATCAATGAGTATCAGCTTTCCGATACCTGCTCTCGCGAGAGCTATGGCGATATTAGAGCCAAGGCCGCCAAGACCGCAGATAGCAACCACAGCCGTCGAAAAGGCTTGTTGTAGCTCGTTGCCGTGGCGCTCCGTGAGTGCCTTTATCCATTCTTCTTTTGTCGGAATCACTTAGCCACCTCCCACAAAGCTGACGACCTCTACGTTATCGCCGTCCTTCAAAACCGTTTGCGCATACTGTGCCTTCGGAACGATCTCACCATTGATCTCGGTCGCAACGCGCTTCATATCATATTTGGTCGTTGCAAAATACTCAGCAAGTGTCTTACCTGCAATGTCCTTCTCTTCTCCGTTCACCTTTACCATTTTCTCACCTCCAAAGCTAAACAAAAAACGAAAGCTACCGATTTGATAGCTTCCGTAAAAATCTTTTTCTCTCCCAATGTCTTGTATCAGGCATCCCTACGTTGGCATTATCCAAATCAGGTTCTCGGTCGAAGGTCACACCTTCCTCTCAGCCTGTATACAAGCTCCCGTTTATTTAATTATGGGTATATTATACACCTTTTTTAAAAAGATTGCAATACCTTTTTGAAATTTTCAGTTTAAGATTCAATATAAGGACGAATACGAAGCGTTGCCCCGACGGATTCACAGATTGTTCTGCAAAGCTCCTGCTCATCCTTTGAGGTAACAACGTCAACGACCGTCATAACAACATTGGGAACGTACTTTGTGCATTCCTTTGTAAACTTCAGCATTGCATCGTAAGACTCAATACCGAATTTTGGACGAACCACCTTCAAATACTCTTCCTTATTCGTTGCGTTTAAGCTAACGGAAACCGTATCAATAAGCCCTTCAAGCTTCGGTGCAGTTGATTCGTTCCAAATCAGATCCGCCAGTCCGTTGGTATTGATACGGATCTTGATATCGCTTTTTGATCTGATATATTTTGCGACCTCAAGCAGATCGTTAAGACGCTCCGTGGGCTCTCCGTATCCGCAGAAAACGATTTCGCTATACTCGGTCAGATCCCATGTATCAATGCTATCACAAACCTCTTTTACAGTAGGTTCTCTATCGAGCCATAGAGAATCCGAGCCGTGCACGCGATCGCTGAGATGCCGCAAACAAAATGTGCAAGCACAGGGACAGCGATTTGTCATATTTACGTAGATTCCGTTATAGACGGGATATGTAATTGTCATCATAGTGAGCCACCTCCGTTTAATTTTGCTCTGACGTTTAATCTATCCATTGCGATACCGCCGATGATAAAGAGTGCGGTGCTTAATGCAGACTGCGTTATGTATCCGGGAATTCCGGCAAGGGGCGCAACGAAATTGCCTGTTATCATTGCTTCATACAGATAATATCCGCCAATGCAAAAAGCCCAAGCAGGAATCAACGCGAGGATGTTACGCAAGCAGATGATGTTTTTGCTCTTTCTCGAAAACACAAGGACCGCAGCCGTTTTGATAATGATTGAGCCGGGTGCCCAGATTGCAAAGCCGGTCAAGCAATCGGCAAGAAGGGCTCCCGCCGCACCAACGAACATGGCATAAGGTAGAGGAAGCAAGCAGGCGGCAAGATAGATAAAGCCGTCGCCAACGTGGGTATAACCCGTGTGGCTTGGGATATGAA
>JBGUSX010000014.1:0-12815 GCA_045132775.1 Eubacteriales bacterium | reverse complement strand
TCGTTGCACAAGAAACCTTATGCCACAAGACAAAATCCACGGTACGACAGTGGCGCACAACTTAATGGCGACCTCCTCATCCACCGCTTACGCGGTCCCCCTTCTCCGCTGGAGAAGGCTATTTGCTAAATTGCAATTTATCTTCTCCTACCCGACGCGCCTGCAGCGATAAGAATAAATCGAAGCAAATATGCCAGCGACGTTGCCAGAGCAGCAACGTAGGTCATCGCCGCGGCGGAAAGCACCGCACGCGCACCGTCGACCTCGCGCGAATCAAGCATACCGCTTCCCTCAAGCACCTTTACAGCGCGCGAGGACGCGTTGAACTCAACGGGCAGAGTGACAAGCTGAAATAGAGTGCTCAACGAAAAAAGCACTATACCGCCAAACATCATATATTCCCCGATAACAGGGTCAATCGAGCCGAATCCGACAAGCAAAAGTCCTATCAGAAAGAGCGGCATCGCAAGAGCCGAGCCGAATCTCGTCACGGGAACTATCGCCTGACGGAGTCTTATCGGCGCGTACCCCGTCGCATGCTGAACGGCATGCCCCGCCTCGTGCGCCGCAACACCTATCGCCGCAACGCTCACAGAGCCAAAGGTCGCATCCGAAAGTCTTATCACGTTAGTCCTTGGGTCATAGTGATCGTTAAGATGACCGCGCACGTACTCGACCTTCACGTCATAAAGTCCATTCGCGTCAAGGATCTTCCTCGCCGCATCTGCTCCCGTCAGATTTTTTTGCGACATGACTCTGTCGTATTTTTTAAAGGTCGACTGAACCTTGAACTGCGCCCAAAGTGCGAATATCATCGCAGGAATGAGCAGAAGGATCGTCCAATCTCCCCAGAATAATCCAAAAAACATAAAAACCACCCTTTGTTTTCAAAGTCTTAAATCCACAATTATTATGCGCAAAATAGTTCTGAAAACACAAAGCAGATTTTGTAAAAAACAATTTTTACCGAAGAATATCACCGACAGATATCTTGCGTCCGCGAACGAAATCGCCCGCGCTCATTCTTCCCTTTCCCTCGGGAACGACCGAGAGCAAGGACAAGATTCCCTTTCCGCACGCAACAAATATCTCCTCGCCGACCTCCAAAACCGTGCCTATTTCACACTCATTGACCTTTTCGGCATCGAACACGCGGCTTTTTGCAATCTTCAAAAGCTTGCCGTCGGGAGTGTGAGTAAAGGAAAGTGGAATAGGAGACAGGCCGCGGATAAGATCGTGCAAGACCTTTGCGTCAAGCGAAAAATCAAGAAGGCAGTCAGCCTTTTCGATCTTCGCGGCATAAGTCGCAAGCGAATCGTCCTGAGATTCGGGAACAATACTTCCGTCCTCAATACCCTTCAAGGTCTTGATAAGGAGCGAAGCACCCACCTCACTGAGTCTGTCGTGTATATCCTCAAAATTATCGTCCTCGCCAATAGCGACCGTCTCCTTAAGGAGCATATCTCCCGTGTCAAGTCCAGCCGCCATAAGCATAGTGGTAATGCCCGTCTCTGTCTTTCCGTCGATTATCGCCCTCTGCATCGGAGCAGCGCCGCGATACTCGGGGAGAAGCGAGCCGTGAACGTTTACGCACTTGTATTTCGGATATTCAAGCACGTTGACGGGCAGTATCTTGCCGTAAGCCACAACTACAATGACCTCGGGGTCAAGTGTAGCGAGCAGAGATGCAAACTCTTCACCCTTGAGCGTTAGCGGCTGATAAACCGGAATACCCCTCTCACTTGCAAACACCTTAACGGGCGGCGGAGTCAGATGATGCCCCCTGCCCTTAGGCTTATCGGGCTGAGTGACAGCACCCACGACCTCGTAACCGCTCTCACAAAGGGAGCGGAGAGTGGGAACCGCAAAATCGGGCGTACCCATAAATAAAACTCTCATAATAATTCTCCATTCCGCCGCTTTGCGGCGGCACAAATAGTAATCAATGAATTTTGCCGACGGCAAAATTCGCGCGTGAAAAAGATCGTTTCACTATAAGAAGGCAGTAACTTTCACGCTAACACCTGCCTTTCGGATCGGAAGATCAGCCGCGGATCTCCTCGATCTCCTCTTTGGTCAGCATCCTGTCCGCAACGTCGCAGTAGAGCTTTCCGTCAAGATGGTCAAGCTCGTGGCAGAAGCAACGTGCCAAAAGCTCGCTTCCTCTGTATTCGACCTCCTCGCCGTAGCGGTTGAGCGCGCGTACGGTCACGTGCATAGGACGTTTGACTATACCCCACTGACCCGGGAGCGAAAGACAGCCCTCAAGTCCCTCCTGCTCGCCTGCATACGCGACGATCTTGGGGTTGATGAGCTCAATAACCTCGCCCTCGTTGACCTCAATGACAACGATACGGCGAAGGATCCCCACCTGCGGTGCCGCAAGACCGACACCGTCAGCCTCTCTCATAGTCTCGACCATATCATCAAGAAGCTGAATGGTTCTGGGTGTAATTTTATCAACAGGGCGGCAAGGCAAGCGAAGCACCTCGTCACCGATCTTAACGATCTTTAATTTTGCCATTTTTATTACCTCTCAAAAAATGTAATTTAATCATATTCCTACAAGGAAGTAGGATTGAGATTTATCGACATCACAGCGCGCGTCTTGTTATTTCTTCCGAATTCACTGAGCAGAGTCGAGAAAAACTCCCTTGTGCGCTTGTTCAGTCTGCACTTTATAACTATCCTCATCCGATATTTGCCCTCCGCCTTGTAAACGGGCGACTCAAAGGGTCCAAATACCATAAGCTTGACGTCGGGAAAATCAATATGCGAATATCTTTCAATATCCTCTCTGACTCGCGCGGCACTTATCACCGCCTGCTTTTCGTCGCCGCAGGATATGTTGATAAGCGCAATATCGCAATACGGCGGAAAAACGAGCAGCTTGCGCAGTCTTATCTCAGACTCATAAAAAGCCTCGTAATCCTGAGCGCAGGCGAGCTTTATCGTATCGTTGTCGGGATTGTTCGTCTGAATGACCGCCAAGCCCTTCTTCTCCGACCGCCCCGCGCGGCCTATTACCTGCGTGAGCATGGAAAACGTCCTCTCGTTAGCGTGGTAATCGTCCATATATATCGACATATCCGCAAGAAGCACGCCGACCAGCGTAACGTACGGGAAATCATGCCCCTTCGTCACCATCTGCGTGCCGAGAAGCACGTCAGCCTCGCGGTTCTTGAACTTCGTCAAAAGCTCGGGCAAGGAATTCTTTGCTCCCGTCGAATCGGCATCCATGCGGAGCACTCTCTTCTGGGGCAAAAGCTCGGAGACCTCGCGCTCTATCTTCTGCGTGCCGAAACCGATCTTCTGCAAATGCTCGCTGTGACACGAAGGACACGTGTCGGGCACGCGCACCTTAAAGCCGCAGAAATGACAGAACAGAAATCCTTCCTCGTACGTTCCTCTCTTGGTGTGGTAGTTGAGCGATATCGAGCAATTCGGGCAGGTCAGAGTCTCTCCGCAGGATCGGCAGGACACCGAGGTATTATACCCCCGTCGGTTCAAAAAGAGCACCGATTGCTCTCCTCTCTCCGCCGCCTCCTGCATCTTTTCCCTGAGGAGCAGACCGATAGGAGACGTGTTCCCCTTTCTCTGCTCGTTTCGCATATCGTATATCTTGACCTCGGGCAGAACGGCATCGCCGTACCTCTCGGTCAATTTCAAAAGCTTGTATTTTCCCTCGCGAGCCTTGGTAAAGCTCTCGATCGACGGAGTCGCGCTCGACAAAAGCATTACCGCCTTATTGTAAGCGCAACGGAATCTCGCGATATCCCTTGCGTGATATTTCGGTGACGTATCGGACTTGTAGGTGCTCTCGTGCTCCTCGTCGATGACGATAAGTCCGAGATCGTGCACGGGCGCAAACACCGCCGAGCGAGTGCCGACCACAAGATCCGCCTCTCCCGAACGGATGCGCGAATACGAATCGTATCTCTCACCTGCAGAGAGCCCCGAGTGGATAAGAGCCACCCTGTCACCGTACCTCGAGCTGAAAATGCGCAAGGTCTGCGGAGTCAGAGCTATCTCGGGAAGCAGCATAATAACACCGCGCCCACGCTCAAGAGCCGCGTCTATCGCCTTGATAATAACGCTCGTCTTTCCGCTTCCCGTAACACCGAAAAGGAGAGCCGCCGACGCATTACCAGAATCAAGCTGACCGACTATCTCCTCACACGCCGCCGCTTGCTCACGGTTGAGAACTATCTCTCTGACCTCACCGCCCGAGGATGCGCCCGCAAGAGTGCCGTCGCGCCAGATCCTCCTCGGCTCAAGACGGATAAGCCCCTTGTCGATAAGAGCCTTAAGCTGTGCCGAGCCTGCCGCGCAGTCACGCTTGAGCTCCTCTGCCGATATCGGCTTTTCTGCTTTCAACAGCGCGCCGAGTATTGCCTTGTGAATAGCGGAACGCAGCTTTATCTCGCCGTTTCCCGACAAGACCGCCTCCGCATCGGTTTTCGTAATAGCTAGAGCATAGAAATTTTCAAATGCCTCGCCTATAGTCTTGCCGACGAAAAGCTCCTTGCCGATAAACCCTTTCGAGAGAAGCTTATCGATCGACTCGCGGGCGACCGCCGCGCCGAATTTCACCTTTACAGACTCGACAGTACGTCCGCCCCCGGACACGATATACTCGTAAACGAAAAGGTCTGCGGCATTGTATCCCGACGAAGTGTCGGGTCTTTGTACGGGCAGAGGATACAAAAGCTCGTTCATCTTGCCTATGGCGGAAGCGGGAATGATACATCTGACCGCCTCACCTATCGTGCAAAGGAATTGCTCCTTAATAAATGCGGCAAGCTGCATTCCCTCCTCGTCAAGCGGCTGACGGTCGGCGCAAAGACTGTCAATAGGCTTTGCATCCTTGAAGGCGGGCGCGTGGGTCAGCTCCCACACGACAGCCATCTGACGACGGTTGGAGCGTCCGAAGGGCACGGCGACAAAGCTGCCCCTGCCTATCTCTCCGCGAAGCTCGGGAGGGATAAAATAGTCATAGGTGCAGTCAATGCAGTACGGATTGTCAAGAAGATACACGCACGCGTATTCAAAGCCGCGGTTTTCAACTATGCTCATATTTTTCCCTCCTTGTTTTTTTAAAAATTCAAGCTAAAGCCTCTATATAACGGCATCGGCGCCGCCCATACAAAATGGACCGCGCCCAAACCGCAATTATCAATTATCCGCGTCCTCGCCCTCGGACTCGTCGTCTTCCTCAGCAAAGATCTTCTTGAAGTCGATAGGCTCCTCGTATACGGGCTCCTCGTCCTTTTTTAGAGAAGCAAAGTAGCCTTCGGGGCGGCGAACGATAACGTACTCACCGTCGTGAATGCGGCGGATAGCGGTCTTTACCGCCTTTTCGTCGCGAAGCTCCTTGGAGATAAGGGTGTTGATGGGCTTATCTGTCTCCTTGTTACCGGTCTGGGACTTTTCGGCATCCTCACGCTGCTTAACGTACTCGTCGGTTACAAGACGCGCACATCTTGCAGTAGCCAGGGAAAGCTCGTATCTGTTGAATTCGCCCTTCGTTAACTCGTTGATGGTTGGATAAAGCATGATTTTTCCTCCTGATTTATGCTTAAAACAATAATAAACTCTTCAAATATCTTCAAACGGTAAGAGATCAGATCTCATCGTCCGCACCGCCCACAATGCTCTCTTCAAGCCTTGATGCCACCTTCTCGACCTGAAGTGCCGAGAGGATGACGTGGTCGGAATCGGTAATAATTACCGCTCTTGTTTTTCTGCCGCAGCTGACGTCGATAACGCGCCCTGCTTCCTTTGCGTCCTGAACAAGCCTTTTTATCGGAGCGGAATCGGGACTGGTTAAAGTAACGATTCTGTCCGCGGCGATCATGTTGCCGTAGCCTACGTTAATAAACTTCATAGCCTTCCCCCGCCTTATTCGATATTCTGTATCTGCTCGCGCACCTTTTCCATCTCGGTCTTACATTCGACCACAAGATGAGCAATGCTCGAGTTTCCGCACTTCGAGCCGATCGTGTTGATCTCGCGGTTCATCTCTTGGATAAGGAAATCAAGGCTTCGGCCCACGGGCTCGTCCTTTTCAACGTATCCGTAGAACGCAT
The DNA here is from genome assembly GCA_045132775.1 of Eubacteriales bacterium. Classification (GTDB taxonomy): domain Bacteria; phylum Bacillota; class Clostridia; order Oscillospirales; family CAG-272; genus SVTX01. The sequence goes on along the minus strand of JBGUSX010000014.1, from coordinate 6,726 downwards.
CAAAGTGCGACTTCAGTCTTACTATCTCCTCATCGATCGCCGCGCGGTCGGCGTAGATCGCGCACTCGGTGAGTATGCGGTTTTCGTCCATTGTTATGTTGTTGTCGGCTAAAGCCGCGCGGAGCTTCTCTTCAAGACGGGACTTGTAGCCGCCGATGTCGTCACCCGACTCAGCCTCTATCTTCTCAACTCTCGCCCTTATGCCCTCGATCTTCGCGCAAAGATCTCTCTCGATCCTCTCGCCCTCGCTTCTTCTCGCCTCAATAAATCTCTCGACAGCAACGTCGAGCACAGAGCAAAGATCGAGCCATTCAGCCTCCATATCTCCCTCGGGCTTCTTGATCGAAAAGACCTCTCTGTCGCGCGCGACCTCCATAACGGTGATCTCGCCCGCAAGCGAGAACTCCTCCTTGAGCTTGCGAAGCGCGTTGATGTATCTCTGTGCGTATTCGGTATTAACGAGGATCTCGGTGTCGGTAGCCTCAGCGAAATCAACGAAAATACCAACGTCGACCTTTCCTCTCGAAATACCCTTTTCGCTCAGTCTCTGCTTTATTCTCTGCTCAAGAGGCGCATAAATATGCGGAAGCTTGACAGAACAATCAAAATATCGGTTGTTGACCGATTTAATCTCAACGGTAATATCCTTACCGCCCACGTCGGCACGCTCGCGCCCGAACGCAGTCATACTTCTGAACATAATCTTCTCCACTCCGCCATAGCGGCGGACAATAATAAATTACTAAATAATATTTTAATATATGCGTTTGACCTTGTCAACCACTTTTAATAGTTTCGTAAATATTTTTTAACGTTTTTGACACAAGTTTTTTTATCACTGCAAGGGGGATAAGACCCGAACGTCGTCTTATTCCTCTTTCTTTTTCTTCTTAAAGACGAATAACTTGCTGAAGAAATAATTGGCAATGACCTCTATCACGGAATAAATAAGCAACGCGACCGTCGTACCGATTATCTCGGCGCTGAAAGTAAGCCCAAGCAACGTCATATCCGAGGTTATCACGACCGCAAACAAGAGCTCAAGCAGATACTGAAGGATCATCGCCATAATAAGCGTTATAACTCTTCCCTCTGCAAATACAAGAAGCTGTTTGGCGGTGGAAACGTCCTTATCCGCATCGACAAATACCCATTTTTTGCTGGTGTAGAACGCAACGAGCACGCCCGAGCACCACTTGAGTATATTCGCTACAACGTTCCAGATAAGATATCTGGCACTGTCCTTTCCGTCCTCAAGCGCACCGAAAAAGTGAGTTGATACGTATATCGTCGCATAAAACACGCCAAAGGAAACAAGCATTGTAGCAACACCGAAAATAAGATATCTTATCAGCTGTCCGTGCTTTTCGTAGAACTTTTTGATCATAGTAAAATCCTTATCCTATTTTAAAGGTCGTACCGCTGCGATCGTCAATAAGAGTAACACCTTTGTCCAGAAGATACTGACGGATGCGGTCAGCCTCGGCAAAGTTCTTCTCCTTCTTCGCCTGCTTTCTTTTCTCGATAAGATCAAGGATCTCAACGACGAGAGGATCGCTCATGTCGTATTCGGGAGCCTTGTTAGCCTCAGCCTCAGCCGCCTTCTTTTCTGCTCTCACCTTCTCTGCCGCCTCACAAAGACCGATAGAAAGCACGCGGTCAAAGTCCGCAATAAGAGCAAGCTTTGTAGCACCGTTTGTGCGGAGCTTCAATACGTCGTAAAGCGCGGTAACTGCAAGCGATGTGTTAAGGTCGTTGTCAAGCGCATCTGTAAAACGCTTCTTTCCCTCGGCAAATGCCTCCGCATCCACCTCGCCGTCACGGGGGTCGAGCTGTGCAAGACGGGCAACAAGCTTGTTGTATGCCGTGACCGCATTGTCAAGATTCTCATAGGAGAATACAAGCGACTTGCGGTAGTGCGACTGCAGGCAGAAATATCTGTAAACGAGCGGATCGTATCCCTTACTCTCAAGCAAGGACACGGTCAAAAACTCACCGCTCGACTTTGACATCTTACCCGAATTTGTGTTCAAGTGATAAACGTGGAACCAGTAGTTGCACCACTTGTGACCGAGATAAGCCTCACTCTGCGCGATCTCGTTTGTGTGGTGGGGGAACTGATTGTCAATACCGCCGCAGTGAATGTCAAGGTATTCACCGAGATACTTCATCGAGATTCCCGAGCACTCAATGTGCCAGCCGGGGTAACCTACGCCCCAGGGAGAATCCCACTTGAGCTCCTGATCGTCGAACTTCGACTTTGTGAACCAAAGCACGAAGTCAGCCTTATTCTTTTTGTTCTCGTCACCCTCAACGCCCTCGCGAACACCGACCTCAAGGTCCTCTTCGTTAAAATCGTTGAACTTGTAGTATTCCTCAAGCTTGGAGGTGTCAAAGTAAACGTTGCCTCCCGCAACGTAAGCGTAGCCCTTCTCGAGCAGACCCTCAACAAGCGCAATAAACTCGGCAATGCAGCCCGTCGCAGGCTGAACGGTGGCAGGCACCTTGATATTGAGCTTCTCGCAGTCGGCAAAGAACGCGTCGGTGTAGTACTTCGCGATCTCAAGGACCGTCTTTTTCTCTCTCTTCGCACCCTTGAGCATCTTGTCTTCACCCGTGTCACCGTCGCTTGAAAGATGTCCTACGTCGGTGATGTTCATAACGCGGTTGACGTCGTAGCCCGAGTAAGTGAGATACTTCTCAAGCACGTCCTCCATAATGTAGGTGCGCAGATTTCCTATGTGCGCGAAATGGTAAACGGTAGGTCCGCAGGTGTACATGCTGACCTTGCCCTCCTCGCGCGGTATAAATTCTTCTCTTTTTCTCGTAAGTGAATTGTAAATAAGCATGATCTATAAGTCTCCAAATCTAAAAATTTCAAATAAGCTCGGCAAGAGTCATAAATCTCCTTGCCCTCGAGAGAACCTTGCGTCCAAAGTCCTCCCTCACGCGCGCGTCTCCGTCGAGAGCCCATGCGGTGACCTCAACATCAAGAATACCCGAGAAGCCGCAACATCGAAGCCCGAAGGCTACGTCCTCCCAATCAACGTTTCCGTCAAAGGGCGGAAGATGAGAGTCGCGCAAGCCGTCGTTGTCGTGAATATGCAAAGCGTCAAGCTTCCCCTTGAGTATCTCGAGCTGCTCGGATTGCTTGAAGCCCGAAATGTTCGCGTGTCCCACGTCCCAACAGACCCCCGCGCCAAGCTTTGACGCAAGTGACGAGATATTGAGCGCGCACGAGCCGTAAAGATGATTGTCGGGAGCCTCGCGCTCGCTCTTCATATTCTCAATAAGGATCTTTATCCCCTTCCCCCTCGCGTATTCAACAACGGGAGTGAGAAAAGCCATGTTCGCGCGCACCCAGTCGCCGTAGGATATCTCCTTTTGGTAGACAGCAATCGGATGAACCACCGCGCGACATATCCCCATAAGAGCCGCCGCATCAAGCTCGCAGAATAGCTCCTTTTGGTATCTCGCCATTTTTTCGGCATCTCTCGGGTCAGGCATATAGAAGGAAAGATGGCAAATGGGGAGAGATATCTTCTTCTCTCTCGCACGCTGTGCCATAGCGTAAAGCACCGCACGAGTGCCGCTGTCAAGAGCCTTGATGTGCTCAAACGACATATCTATCGCAGAAAAGCCGATCTTCTCAAAATAATCGACCGCCGACGAATAAGAAAATCTCCCCTTTGGATGATCAAAATACATCCTCGACGGCGCACAAAGCACAACCTTTTGCATCCTCTCTCCTCCCTTCAACCGATATTTTCCCATATTACCTTTCATTATAACAAATAATCGCTAGTTTGTCAATATTTTAAATATATTTCTCACTACTATTAAGAAAAAACGAAATCAGACACCGCGTCTCTTGACACACCGACTCGCGTGCGGCAAACACAATCTTAAGATTGTATGAAAAAGTCTCTTGACAAATTGTCGCGCACGTGATAAAATATAATCAAAGCATCGTATGTAAAAGGAGGCAAAATGAAAAGTCTGAAAAAATATTCAAAAATAGCAAGAAACACCTATACCTCCCTCTATGCATCGGTAACGTCTCTTATATTCGCCAAGCTCTATTTTAACGCGATGTGGAGATTCACAAAGGAGTCCGCTATCATATTTGAAAAGATGCACCAGCGCGTTTTCTTTCACCTCTTCGCGCTCGCAACCTCACTTTTCGTACCGATCATGATCTACTACTATTTCGATAACCTCGATCTGTATAATAAAAAGGACTACCTAGAGAAAAAGAGTAAAAGACTTCTCATCGCAAGACCGGAGTACCTCACAGGCTTTGTGATCAGTCTGCTTTTTGCAGTTTCAATGCTCACGTCCCCGATACACTCTCTTCTCTCGATCTTCGGCAACGTCAGCGTCATCTGGTCAAATATTTTGTCTGTCGTCACGCTCGCGCTCGTTCGTCTCATACAGCTTTACAATCTGCAGGTCAAATGGGAGGATGAGATAAATCACCCGCTCTTTGTTGAACAGCCGATATTCAAAAGCTCGCAGGATATAAAGAATTTCAAGCCGATCTACCTGTTCGTAAAGCCGCTCGGTTTTTTGGCTCTCTTCGGAGTCTGCTATCTTCTGGCAGCGAAATATTATATTGAGATCGTCTATTCCCTTTACGTTATCCTCACGTCGCTCTGGCAAGGCATCCTGCTTATCGCCCTGATCCCTTTCATTGTCTTTTTTGCGCTCAGAGTGCTCGTCAACGTAAGATCAAGACGAAAGCTCATAAAGAAATTAAGACACTTGGAAAACGGCAAATATGCAAAGATAAAATACAGCGGAGCAAAATATCTCTCCGCAGTATTTCCCCGTATGCGCTTCAGCGTTGAGGTCATAGCGCAGTCGGGCGAGACCTATCTCTGTAATATCGTCTGCTCGGGAAAAGTAAATGCGCCAATGTACTTTTCGGAGGATAAATATTATACTGAGCACGGTTTTCACCTGCGTGGCGGCGGACTTCTGTCACACATGGGAGCTTCCCCGTTCGCTGCAGTCGTCGATATAAGCAAATGGGGCGGCAAGACCAATCCAACCAACCTCGTAGCAGGATACAGACGCGAGCACAATATTGAATTTCCCGAAAGCGAAGGGAATCGTGCATTGATAGTAAACCCATCCCCCACCGCATGCTTTTCGCTCTACGGAAATATCGCAAACCCGATAGATACGGGCGAGAATATGGGAAAATATACCGTCTATTCCGCAACAGGCTTTTGCAATATGATCGAACGCAATTCAAGCAAAGATAGATTCGACCGATAAAATCCACGTTTTAAATTTGATTTGGCGAATAGCCTTCTCCAGCGGAGAAGGGGGACCACAAAGTGGTGGATGAGGAGGTCGCCATTAAGACACACGTCACGGACACATCGTGAATTTTGCCTTGTGGCATAAGGATTCTTTTGCAACGAAACAAGGTAATCGGAGGACGTGAAGCCTATGAAATAATGCCCTCCTCATCCACCACTTCGTGGTCCCCCTTCCCCGCTGGGGAAGGCTTAACACACCGATAAATTGCAATTTACCTACAGCCTTCAACCCTCAAATTTTCACGAAAGGAATCCACCATGCCCAGACTCGAACCAAAGCTTAGGCACGAAAAACAAAGCCGTTCAAATCGCTTCACCGAAGTTGATATCGAAGAGAGAGACGTGCCAATGCACCGCGCCTACGGCAAAACGAGAAAATTCAACCCAAGGCTTGAAAAGCTCAAGGAAAACGTCCTGCGCGGTGTCCTTCTCTGTTTTCTTTTCTATATGTCCCTCATCGGAGTGCTCATTTTGTACGTCATACTCGCATTCTCCGACGTCATGGCATTCTGCATCGCCACCCCGGTAACCGTCGCGCTTCTCCTCATTCTGACGAGAACACCGCGTAAACGAATGAAATTCTTGCGCAAGCTGAAAAGCTTTTGCAAAAAGAACCAATACACCCTCACCTTCAACCGCCGATTTTTCGCCTCATTTTTCTGGGAAAATGACGCAAAAGCCGACTTTATACTGAAAACGCGCACACACATCTATTTTGTCAAATTCGCAACGGCGGCAAAGCGCAATTCGGACTTCATTTTCCTTTCCAAAAGTGAAATACTCTACCGCAAGCTGCGCCTCAACAATAAGTTCACCGTGGCATTCAACCTTCAACCAAAGATCAAAAAGCTCACGGTCAGCTTCCCTGCCGAAGCATACGAAGAAAACGCAACGGCAGTTATTCTCTTGAACCCCGTCCCGCGAGATATCGCTATAAAGGACAAGGACGGCTCAACCACCGCCACGGGAGACGGAGAAGACCGCTTCGGATACTCAATATACGGCGGCACAGGCTTTTTCGAAGCCGTCACCCGTAACGAAAACAACACCAACTTCAAATTTTGATTTGGCGAACGGTTATGAATAGCCTTCTCCAGCGGAGAAGGGGGACCGCTTGCGGTGGATGAGGAGGTCGCTTTTTCAAGGGTTTCACGTCCTTTGATTACCTTGTTTCGTCGCAAAGGAATCCTTGTGCCACAATACAAAATCCACAATATCCCCGTGAACCACACCCCGAGGGCGACCTCCACACCCCCCACTTCGTGGTCCCCCGTAAAGCGCGTTTTGCTTGCAAAAGGTGCTACGAGGGCTCGCCCGAGTTGTTCCCCGCTGGGAAAGGCTTAACACACCGCTAAATTGCAATTTTTCAACACAAAAACCGCAGGCAAAACCTGCG
>JBGUSX010000013.1:0-25278 GCA_045132775.1 Eubacteriales bacterium | reverse complement strand
AGTGTAGATGAGCTGAACGAGAAGCTCAAAGAACATCTCAGATGGAGCAACAACAAAACAATGCGCACACTCGGCAGAAAAAGCCCGATTCAGCTTCTTAAGGAGAAGCTCACAGCTTGACTGTCGCGCCGCAATTGGAAGCCTCTCCACTCCGCCTACCGCTCCGTTCCGATGCTTCCAATTGCATATTTGACCATATCTTTATTATTTTTTACCTTTTTGGGTCATATCTCTTTACAACACAGAATTGTAGAAAAATCATGGTATAATCTCTCGTGTATAATAAAAATGTAACGGAGGCAATATGAACAGAATAAGATCTCTTCGCGAAGACCGCGACCTGCGCCAATCCGATGTTGCTTCGGCGACGGGAATAGACCAGCGTACCCTGTCGAACTACGAAACGGGTAAAACCAATCCGGATAGCTTTGCAATTATCAAGTTGGCTGAATTCTTCGGCGTTACCTGTGACTACCTCTTGGGTGTAAACGATCTCACAATAACGGATAAAGCCGCTCTCAAGAAAGAACTCAACGACATAAAAAAGCGTCTTGACCTCATCTCTAAAAGCATATAATAAACACTTGCACGAAAAAAGCAAGTGTTTTTTTATCAATTCTTACCTCTATATAGCATTAAGGATAAATGCATAAATATTCAAAATCCGCACGATATTTATGTATATATTCATTTTTTTGCATAAAACAATTTTTGATAGCAATATAGTGCAAACTTTTACGGTGTTTCAAGGAAAAAACACCCATGATCCTCTTTTTTCATCCCCCTTCTCTCTTTTCAAATCTAAAAAGCGGGGCACGACACCCCGCTAAAAACCCTTATAAACACGTAATTTCACTTATTTTTTCACAATAAAAATACCGCTTGCACTATATTGCTGCCCAAATCAAGCTACTTTTTAAAATTCGCCTCAGTCTCCCTCTTGACCTCCCCGCTCATCGCGCACAGAACAGGCAGATTGATGAGGGTCATCACCCCGATAGCAAGGTCGGCAAGCAGCCACGCGAGCGCGGGAGCCGAGACGGCACCGAGAAAGATAAAAAGACAGAATGCCACAACGTAAAGGCTCGCCGCCCACCTTTTTCTCGTCAGATATCTGAGACTTTCCTTGCCATAGTGCGCCCAACAAACCATTGTAGCAAAAGCAAAAAACAGCACCGACACACACATATATACCTCGCTCCAGCCGCCCAAGACCGAGGAATAAGCCTTTATCGCCATCATCATCGGATTTTCCGAATAAGCAAAAACCCCTTTCCCCGCAAGGATTATCACAAGTGCCGTCATCGTGCATAGCACTATCGTGTCTACAAACACCTCAAATATCCCCCACGTTCCCTGCTTCACGGGGTTTTGCGTGCTTGATGCCGCATGCGCCGTCGGAGCCGTTCCGCACCCCGCCTCGTTGGACATAAGACCCCTCATCGTACCCGCTCGAAGCTTTTTAGATAAAAGAAAACCAAGGACTCCCCCCGCCGCACTCTCGAGCGAAAAAGCGTCCTCAAATATCGCCCGAAACGCATCGTCAACACCGTCCCACCTCGCCGAAATGACCGCTACGGAAAGCAAGATATACCCAACCGTCATAATCGGTACCGTCTTTTCGCAAAAGCCGCTCACCCAACGGGCATTCCCAACTATCACAAAGCAACAAAGCAGAGCCACCGCTCCGCCTACCAGCCAATCCGACACCCCGAAAACACCCGAAAAAGATGTCGCCGCCGCGTTCGACTGTATCACGCACCCCATCGTGATCGAGTTCACGATGCAGAGAAAAGCGAACACCGCCGCGAGCATTTTTCCGCTCACCGCTCTTCCCTTCGACGCAAACAGATCCCTTATGTAATAAGGCGCGCCTCCAAAAAAGTCGCCGCTCTCCGAGTCGATTTTTCGGTGCAACATAGCCAAAACTATCTCGGCATATTTTAATACCATAGCCACCAGGGCCGACACCCACATCCAAAATACCGACCCGTATCCACCTATCGCGATGGACGACGCTACCCCTGCAATATTCCCCACCCCGAGCGTCCCCGCAAGCGCAAGCGAGACCGCCCGAAATGGCGAGATCCCTCCCTTTTTCTCGGGCTCTAACATCAATTTCACCGTCTTTACGGGATGCCGCACGTAGAAAAATCCCAGCTTAAAAGATAAAAACACCCCTACGCCGAGAAGCATAAGCGCCGCCCCCACGCTGATTATCCGATCGTTCAAAAATTCAAGCATACTATTCTCTCTCATTTCAAAAAACTTGCTTTTACAACTAATTTATAATATTTTATGCCGCTCTCCCCGCCATTATCACGACCGTATCTTAAACCGTTATTTCTTTTGTTAATAATATGTGAATTATGCGTCGAAGCCCTTGATTTTTCTATAAAATAGTGTAGAATATACTTTGTGAGTTAGCAGTCGGACCAACAGAGTGCTAAAAATAAATCTTATATAGAAAGCAAACACAAGTAAGGAGGTTATGAAAATGACACTTAAACCTTTATCAAACAGAGTTGTTATCAAGTTCGCAGAAGCAGAGGAAAAGACACAGTCAGGTATCATCCTCACCGCATCCGCGCAGGAAAAGCCCCAGGTGGCAGAGATCGTTGCGATCGGTCCCGGCAAGGTCGAGGACGGCAAGACGGTGCCTATGACCGTTAAGGTCGGCGACCGCGTTATCGCTTCGAAGTACGCAGGCACAACGGTCAAGTTTGACGGCGTTGAGTACACGATTCTTTCGGAAGACGACATATTCGCAATAGTTGAATAATTTTTGGAGGTAGCAGAAATGGCAAAGGAAATTCTCTACGGCATTGAAGCCAGAAACGCGCTTGTCAGAGGTGTCGACAAGCTCGCTGATACAGTTAAGATCACAATGGGCCCCAAGGGCAGAAACGTAGTTCTCGACAAGAAGTTCGGTGCGCCCCTCATCACAAATGACGGCGTAACGATCGCAAAGGAGATCGAGCTTCCCGATGAGGCTGAAAACATGGGCGCACAGCTCGTCCGTGAGGTCGCAACAAAGACCAACGATGCGGCAGGTGACGGTACGACCACCGCTACCCTTCTCGCTCAGGCATTCGTCCGCGAGGGTATGAAGAACGTGACCGCAGGTGCTAACCCCATGGTCATCCGCAAGGGTATGAAAAAGGCAGTTGACGCGGCTGTTGAAGCACTCAACGCAAACGCAAAGAAGGTAAACGGTAAAGAGGACATCGCGCGCGTCGGTACTATCTCCGCAGGCGACGAGGTCATCGGTGAGCTCATCGCAGACGCTATGGAAAAGGTCACCGCTGACGGCGTTATCACCATCGAGGAGTCCAAGAGCGCAGAGACCTATTCCGAGGTTGTTGAGGGTATGCAGTTCGACCGCGGATACCTCTCTCCATACATGGTTACAGACACAGACAAGATGGAGGCTGTCATTGACGACGCTCTCATCCTTATCACAGACAAGAAGATCGCAACTATCAACGACATCCTTCCCCTTCTCGAGCAGCTCGTTCAGTCGGGCAGAAAGCTCGTTATCATCGCAGAGGACGTAGAGGGCGAGGCTCTCACCACTCTCGTGCTCAACAAGCTCCGCGGCACCTTCACCTGCGTTGCAGTCAAGGCTCCCGGATTTGGCGACAGAAGAAAAGAGATGCTCCGCGATATCGCCATTCTTACAGGCGGTGAGGTCGTTTCCTCCGAGATCGGTCTTGAGCTCAAGGATGCAGGCATCGAGGTTCTCGGCCGCGCTCGTCAGGTCAAGATCACAAAGGAAAACACCATCATCGTTGACGGCGCAGGTGACTCCGCAGAAATTAAGGCAAGAGTCAACCAGATCAAGTCCGCAATCGAGACGACCAACTCCGATTTCGACCGTGAGAAGCTCCAGGAGAGACTTGCAAAGCTTTCGGGCGGTGTTGCAGTTATCAAGGTAGGTGCGGCTACCGAAGCTGAGATGAAGGAGAAGAAGCTCCGCATCGAAGACGCTCTCAACGCAACCAAGGCTGCTGTTGAGGAAGGCATCGTTGCAGGAGGCGGAACGGCATATCTTAACGTTATCCCCGCAGTTGAGAAGGTTCTCAAGACAGTTGACGGCGACGAAAAGACAGGTGTCAAGATCGTTCTTAAGGGTCTTGAGGAGCCCGTTCGTCAGATCGCTACAAACGCGGGCTTTGACGGTGCGGTTATCGTTGACAAGATCATGAGCTCCAAGAAGGTAGGCTACGGCTTTGACGCTTACAACGAAAAGTACGTTGACATGATCGCTTCGGGTATCGTCGATCCCAAGAAGGTCACTCGTTGCGCTCTCCAGAACGCTGCTTCTATCGCAAGCGTTATTCTCACCACCGAGTCCGTTGTTGCAGATATCAAGGAACCCGAGCCGGCAGCTCCCGCAGCAGGCGCAGGCATGGGCGGTATGTACTGATAAAAACAAAACGTTTCAGGGCGAGCACAATGCTCGCCCTGATTTTTTGTTGGTTATCGATCTTTCAAATTTTGATTTGTCGGGATGCGGTGGATGCGAGGGGATGCGCGTGGGGAACTTTTCCAGGGAAAAAAGTTCCCCACACCCCTCAAAACCCCAATAAATATTTTATACATGTTAAGACGGTTTACCTCACTACACCGTGTCGCACCTGCATCGTCCCACTGCTATCGTGTTGCAAGTTCTTCTAAACCGTTTTATTAAAAGGGTTTTATATGTCTTTCACGGCTATAAATTTCCTTTACGGGTTCGCTTTGCGAGAGGCTTCTCCCTGGGGTAGCGAAGCGGCGCGAGGGTCATGAATGACAACACAGTGTGTTGTCAGACTCCGAGCGTGACCGAGCCGCAGCGAGACAGCTGTCGCGTAGCGACTGATGAGGGGTTGTGGCACAAGGAAAATTGACCCCTCATCCGTCGGCAAGCCGACACCTTCTCCCGAGGGAGAAGGCTAACGCAAAGCGTAATCAAGCAAGAATTTGAAGCCGTGAAACTCACCGATAAATTGCAATTTATCTTTCCAAAAACAAAAATTCCTTGAGTCATTCCTCAAGGAGTTTTTGTTTATTCAAAAGTTCAAAAGACTTGAAGCAATTGCGAAATAGATAACGAGCGTCACGGTATCGACTATCGTGGTTATAAACGGTGAAGCCATTACTGCGGGGTCAAGCCCTATCTTCTTTGCGCCCATCGGCAGGATAGTGCCGATAAACTTTGCGAAAATTACCGCACAGCATGCCGTTACACTGACGATCAGCGCGATCATCAGGTTGTCCTGAACGACACCGTTTGGCATTACCTCTGTTAGCTGGAACTTGAAATCTATCGCCATAGTCTTAAGGAAGCAAACGGCACCGAGTCCAATGGCGCAAAGCACAGACACGCGAAATTCCTTCCAGACTACCTTAAAGAAGTCCCTCTTCCCTATCTCGTCAAGCGACATCGCTCGGATTATAGCAACCGACGACTGACTTCCCGCGTTACCTCCCGTGTTCATCAGCATCGGGAAGAATGCGGTGAGGATCGCGTAGGTTCCGATCGCGCTTTCATAGTGCGTGATTATAGCGCTCGAGAAGATTGCAGAAAGCATGAGCACCAGAAGCCACGGAAAACGTTTTTTCCAGGTCTCGAATACACCGGTCTTAAGATAGGATTTATCCGACGGTGTGATAGCCGCCATGATCTCGATATCCTCGGTTGCCTCTTCCTGAATGACGTCGATAGCGTCGTCGACTGTAACGATGCCGACAAGTCTCTGCTCTTTATCGACTATCGGAAGTGCCAGAAGTCCGTACTTTGCGATGGTATCCGCAACGTACTCCTGGTCGTCTGTTGTGTACGCAAAAATCAATTCTTTGTTGCAAACACAATCTATTGTTTCGTTTTCGCCGCTGAAAAGCAGGTCTTTGAAGGATATCGTGCCCTCAAGAATACGGCTTTTATCTGTTACGTACGCTGTATACACGGTCTCTTTATCTACACCCGTGCGTCTGATATACTCTATTGCCTCACGCACTGTCATATTTCCGCGCAGGCTTATAAACTCTGCGGTCATTACGCTTCCCGCACTATACTCGGAGTATGAGAGTAGTTTATTTATCTGCTCTCTGGTCTCGCGCGTTGCCACCTTCATTATTCTCGTTACGATATTTGCCGGCAACTCCTCGATCATGTCGACCGCGTCGTCGAGGTAGAGCTCTTCGATGATAAATCCGAGCTCTCGGTCGGTCATTGCGCTTATGATCTTCTGCTGGATATCAATTTCAAGCTCTGCAAATATCTCCGCAAGCCTATCCTTTTTGACGAGCTTTGATGCGGTGGGAATTTCCTCGTATTTGAGCGAAGAGAAGAAATCCGCGGCATCGACAGGGTTCATCTCTTCAATTTTGAGTGCAAACTCGGAATATCGCTTTCGTTCGAGCAGTTCCCTACATTCTGAAAATCTATCCTCGATCTGCTCTTCACGCATCTCTTCGGCATTTTCAAATTCCTGCTCTTCTATCTCGTCAAATTCCTTGTCAGCCATGCATTTTCCCTCCTTCTCACAAATTTAGCCTACCCTTTTAGTTTACCACTGTACACTCTTATTGTCAAGAGAATTTTTTTGGCATTTTGTAAACTTTTATACATATAAATTGCAGTTTATATGGGAGTTTGAATTTTTTAAACGGTATAGTTTTTCTTCACCTTTTTGCACTTTACCTCACCGCATAATTGTAGGGGCGGATTCCATATCCGCCCGTGAAAAATAGTTACAAATTAACGAAATTGGTGTAATATCGTTTGCGGGCGGATATGGAATCCGCCCCTACGGGTTATCGTGATGGTGTAGTTTGTTTGTAGCCGTGAAATCCAATTTAAACAGTTCTATAAATCAAAATTTAAATCTTATTTCGCACAAAAAACAAGAGAGTACCCATAAGGATACTCTCTTATTTTTGAGTAAGAATTACTCTGCTGCAGCTTCCTCGTCAATGAGCTTAACGATTGCCATTTCAGCAGCGTCACCGCGGCGTGCACCGATCTTGAAGATCTGTGTGTATCCGCCCTGGCGGTTAGCGTACTTAGGAGCGATCTCGCTGAAGAGCTTTGTTACTACGTCTTCCTTTGTGATGTATGCGAGAGCTGCTCTGCGGCTTGCAAGTGTATTCTTCTTACCAAGTGTGATCATCTTCTCTGCGATGGAACGAACCTCTTTCGCTCTGGTGAGTGTTGTCTCAACCTGTCCGTTCTCAAGCAGCAGGGTAACCATTCCGCGAAGCATTGCTTGTCTGTGTGCGGTAGGTCTGCCAAGTTTTCTGGTTCCGGGCATTTCCAGTCCCTCCTTCTGCTTATTTTTTATTATTTTGCGAAAGCCCGCTCCTGTCTACGCGGAGCGTAGGCTCTCAACTGTATTACTCCTCTTCGCGCTTAAGGTCAAGACCGAGCGAATGGAGCTTCTGGATAACTTCATCAAGCGATTTCTTACCGAGGTTACGAACCTTTATCATATCCTCTTCGGTGCGATTTGTAAGGTCTTCGACAGTGTCAATGCCTGCGCGCTTCAAGCAGTTGAAGCTACGGACAGACATGTCAAGCTCCTCAATGGTCATCTCAAGGACTTTTTCCTTGATGGTCTCTTCTCTTTCAACCATTATCTCTTTAGTCTTTGCATCGTCTGAAAGCTCTACAAACAGGTTGAGATGCTCATTGAGAATCTTGGCTCCGAGTGAGATCGCTTCTTTTGCTGAGATGGTTCCGTTTGTAAGTACCTCGATCGTGAGCTTGTCAAGATCGGTGTTGCTACCCGAACGGGTGCTCTCAACGTTGTAGTTAACCTTGTACACAGGCGTGTAGATCGAGTCTGTGTAAATGGTGTTGATCGGCATTGTTGAGTTCATTCCGATCATTTCGTTCTGGATCTGCTTGTTCTTCTCCTGAGATACGTATCCGCGGTCGCAGTTGAACGTGAGCTCCATGTAGAATCTCTCGTTCTCGCCTACGGTTGCGAGATGATGCTCGGGATTGAGGATCTCGATATCGGAGTCCTGCTTGATATCTCCCGCTACAACCTCATGCTCACCGACTACATCGATGAATACGGTCTTGGGACCCTGGCAGTGAAGCTTTGCAATGATACCCTTGACGTTAAGAACGATCTCTGTAACGTCCTCTGTAACTCCGGGAATTGTCGAAAATTCGTGAAGAACACCGTCGATCTTAATATTTGTTACCGCGTAACCGGGAAGCGAGCTCAGAAGAACTCTGCGAAGAGAGTTACCAAGCGTCTGACCGAAGCCTCTCTCAAGGGGCTCAATGACGAACGTGCCGTACGAGCCGTCGTTACTCTGTTCAGCGGTAGTTATATTGGGCTTCTCTATCTCTATCATTCCAAATAAAACCTCCTAAAATAATTTTGGGTAAAGCGTACGGGTATATGCTTTATTAAACGTTGTCAAGCGGCTCCAAAGTAAACCGCAGATACGTTTATGCGGTATTACTTGGAGTAGAGCTCGACGATAAGCTGTTCGTTGAAGTCGAAGTCGATATCTTCTCTTGCAGGGAAGGATACTACCTTTGCCTGAAGATTTGTCTTATCAACGTCAAGCCACTTCGGAGCATTCTTGCTCTCAAGTGCCTCTGCGAGAGCCTTGAACTTAGCGGATGCGCGGCTGGACTCCTTAACTGCTACTACGTCACCGGGCTTAACGAGGATAGAAGGAACGTTTACCTTCTTGCCGTTGAGGGTGAAGTGTGCGTGGAGAACGAGCTGACGTGCTTCCTTGTGAGACTCAGCGAGACCCATTCTGTAAACTGTATTGTCGAGGCGGCGCTCAAGGAGGATAAGAAGGTTCTCACCGGTCATGCCTTCCTTGCGGTCAGCTTCCTCGTAGTAGTTCTTGAACTGCTTTTCGAGGACACCGTAGTATCTTCTTGTTGCCTGCTTCTCACGAAGCTGAACACCGTACTCACCCATCTTCTTCTTAGCTGCACCGTGCTGACCGGGAGCTGTGCTTCTGCGCTCAAGTGCGCACTTACCGCTTGTGCATCTCTCACCCTTGAGGTAAAGCTTCTTGCCCTCCCTGCGGCAGAGCTTGCATGCGGGACCTGTATATCTTGCCATAATTCTTAAACCTCCTGTAAATTATACGCGTCTGCGCTTAGGCGGTCTGCAACCGTTGTGAGGAATAGGAGTTACGTCCTTGATCAGAGTGATCTGGAGTCCTACTGTCTCAAGTGCACGGATTGCGGATTCACGTCCCGATCCGGGACCCTTAACGTAAACTTCAACAGACTTGAGGCCGTGCTCAACTGCTGCCTTTGCTGCAGTCTCGGATGCGGACTGTGCTGCGAAGGGAGTAGACTTTCTGGAGCCCTTGAAGCCAAGCTCACCTGCGGAAGCCCACGAGATCGCGTTTCCGTAAACATCGGTGATGGTTACGATTGTGTTATTGAAAGTGGACTGAATGTGTACAGCACCCTTTTCAATATTTTTTCTTTCGCGGCGTTTTTTAACGACTTTCTTAGTTGCCTTTGCCATTTTTTATGCCACTCCTTTATTACTTCTTCTTGTTTGCGATGGTCTTTGCGGGACCTTTTCTTGTTCTCGCATTGGTCTTTGTTCTCTGACCTCTTACGGGAAGACCTTTTCTGTGTCTGATACCGCGGTAGCAGTTAACCTCTACCATTCTCTTAATGTTAAGTGCAACTTCTCTGCGGAGGTCACCCTCAACGGTGTAAGAGCTTTCAATAACATCACGGAGCTTTGCTATTTCTTCCTCTGTAAGATCCTTTGCTCTGGTGTCAGGATTAACACCGGTAGCTGCAAGGATATCGTTAGCGCTCTTGCGACCGATACCGTAGATATAGGTAAGTGCGATCTCTACGCGCTTGTTGTTCGGAATATCAACACCTGCTATACGTGCCATATATTTTTACCTCTCCTAATAGATTGAGTTGAGTCTAAAGTCGGTCTCCGGATCAACCCTGCTTCTGCTTGTGCTTGGGGTTCTCGCAGATTACCATGACTTTACCTTTTCTCTTTATGATCTTGCATTTCTCGCAGATCTTCTTTACGGACGGTTTAACCTTCATCTCTGTAAACCAACCTTTCTTTAGAGTATTTTTGTGCCTTTCGGCTAAAGTAAAATCTTAGTCTCTTATTTCGAACGCCACGTGATACGTCCCTTTGTGAGGTCGTAAACCGAGACCTCAACGGTTACGTGGTCGCCCTGTAAGATCCTGATATAATTCATACGAAGCTTTCCGGACAAATGAGCTGTTACAATGTGTCCATTGGGAAGCTTTACCTTGAAGACGGCGTTGGGAAGAACCTCAACGACTTCGCCCTCGAATTCAATAACGTCATCCTTCGGCATTATTTTTCTCCTAACGTGATTTCAATAAATAAGTTTATCAAATTCTACTCAAAAATCCGATTCAAGCTGTGTCATTACGATCAAGCCCTCGCTCGTAAGAGCGACCGTATTTTCATAATGCGCCGAGAGCTTTCCGTCCGCAGTCTTCACTGTCCAGCCGTCACTCAGCTCCTTGACACTGTCGCCTCCTACGTTTACCATAGGCTCGATCGCGAGCACCATGCCTGCGCAGAGTCTCGTTCCTCTGCCCTCTGTTCCGTAGTTGGGAACGTCGGGAGATTCGTGAAGAGCGTGTCCTATACCGTGACCGATATACTTTTTAACAGTTGAGAACCCGTTTTTAACAACGTGGCTGTCGATCGCGTGACCGATGTCACCGATTCTGTTGCCGATCTTAAACTGTTCTATACCGAGAAAGAAGCTTTCCCTTGTCACGTTTATGAGCTTTTGCGCCTCGTCGCTTATTTTTCCGACGGGAATCGTTCTTGCGGCATCTCCATGAAAGCCCTTGTAATAAGCTCCAACGTCGACCTTTACGATGTCGCCCTCGCGAAGAATAGTCTTCTTTGAAGGGATACCGTGAATGACCTGGTCGTTTACACTTATACAAGCACTTCCGGGAAAGCCGCCGTATCCAAGGAAGGAAGGCTTAGCACCCTGCTTTTCAATATAATTTCTTATTATCTTGTCGAGCTCATAGGTGCTAATTCCTTCACGGATGTTCTCACGAGCCACAAGCAGTGCCTCGCCCGTTATCCTGCCCGCCTCTCGCATTTCTTTGATCTGTTGCGGGTTTTTTAACTGTATCATCCGACTACCTCGGTATAATTACGCCTCGACCGCTGCGAGAGTCTTAAGAACAAGTGCCGTTGTATCGGCAACCTCCTCCTGACCCTCGACGCACACGAGGTTTCCGCGCTCTGCGTAGAAATCCTTGAGCGGCTCGGTCTGAGCGTGATAGGTTTTGAGTCTGTTAGCGACAGTCTCAGCGCAGTCGTCGTCTCTTATAAAGAGCTTTTCGCCGCACTTGTCGCAGATACCGTCTACCTTCGGCTTGATATACTCAACGTGGTAGGACGCGCCGCACGAGCAAACTCTGCGTCCGCTCATTCTTGCGATGATCTTCTCGTCGGGAACCTCGATAGAGAGGACGACGTCGATCTTTACGCCCATAGCCTCGAGAGCCTCTGCCTGAGGAATGGTTCTGGGGAAACCGTCGAGAATGAAGCCGTTTGCACAAGCTTCAGTCGAAAGATGATCCTTGATGATTCCAACGACAACCTCGTCCGGAACAAGCTTTCCTGCGTCCATATACGACTTAGCCGAAAGGCCAAGCTCTGTTCCCGCCTTGATCGCACCGCGGAGCATATCGCCCGTGGAAACTGCAGGAATATTGTATTTTTCGGAAATCTTTGCGGACTGTGTGCCTTTTCCCGCACCGGGAGCACCCATCAAAATCAAATTCATATTTTTTCTCCAATTAAAATGTGTGTGGTGTGAGTTTATCAATCAAGGAATCCCTTGTAGTTGCGCATTGTAAGCTGTGCCTCGAGCTCACGTACGGTCTCAAGAATAACACCGACTACGATGAGGATGGAGGTACCTGCAAACGCAACTGTCATGAAGGATGCCTCACCGTTTGTGTAGAACTTAACGATCGCGTTAAGAACTGCATTGTCCTTGAAGATAACAGAGAAATCTCTGCACGTCTCAAAAATTGCGACGATGATCTTCGGAACCTCGGATACGATGCAAAGGAATACTGCACCGATGAGGGTGATACGGTTGAGGATCTTCTGGATATAGTCACGAGTGGGCTTACCGGGACGAATACCGGGAACTGCGCCACCGTTGTTTCTGATATTATTAGCTACTTCAGTAGGATTGAAGGAGATAAGAATATAGAAGTATGCGAATGCGAACAAAAGAATTACAGAGATAAGCACATAAAGGGGCTTCGTGTAATTAAAGTAGTTCGTCGCAAGGTTTGTGATCCACTTCGTGTTGGGGAAGATGGTTGCGAGCGTTCCGGGGATAGAAACGATCGAGTTTGCAAAGATAACGGGCATAACGCCTGACATATTGAGCTTGAGAGGAAGATTGGACGAGCTTCCGCCGTACATCTTTCTTCCGACTACCTTCTTTGCATACTGAACGGGAATTCTTCTCTCGGACTCGGTAAACCAAACAATTACCCAAACGATAGCGAGCATGAATGCAACGATCAGCAAGGACCAAACGATAGAGATAATGAGGTTAGCAGTATCGCCTACCGCGTTGAATATCATGTTGTAGAGGTTAACCGCCGTTGCGGGAAGTCTTGCAACGATGTTCGCGAAGAGGATGATGGAGATACCGTTACCGATACCGAACTCATTGATCTTCTCTGCGAGCCACATAACAAGAGCTGCACCTGCGCAGTAGCAAGCTACCATTACTACGAACTCAAGGCCGTGGCCGCTCTCGAAAACGTTGATCCAGACAAGCTTTGACTTACCTGTGAGCTCGAGAGTTGTCATGCCCTGGCTTACGATGAGACCTGCGTAGCCAACGGATGTGACGAACGCGAGAACCATCGTAACGATTCTTGTGATCGCGTTGATCTTCTTCTTACCCTCTTCTCCGTCCTTAGCGAGACGCTCAAGAGCGGGAATAGCGATAGTAAGAAGCTGAATGATAATGGACGATGTGATATAGGGAGATACCGAAAGAGCAAAGAGAGTTGCCTTTCCGAACGCATCACCGGCGATGAGCTGTACTGCGTAGTTGAAGGAAGTAGTAAGGCTTCCTGCCATTACGTCAGCACTTACCCACGGTACCGGAATTGCGGAGCCCAAACGGTAAAGGATAACGATAAGCAATGTGAAGAGGAGCTTTGTCTTAAGCTCTTGCGTCTTCCAAGCATTTTTTAACGTCTGAAACATCCTTATACCTCCTCTGCCTGTCCACCTGCTGCTGTTATCTTTTCCTTAGCAGTTGCTGAAAAGACTGCTGCCTTAACGGTTAATTTTTTTGTAAGTTCGCCGTTACCGAGGACCTTGAGTCCGTCGAGTCCCTTGCGAACGATCTTCTTTGCGAGGAGTGCCTCAAGATCAACTACTGCTCCGTCCTCGAATACGTTGAGAGCGTCAACGTTTACGATCGCGTAGTTAGTAGCGAACTTGTTGTTAAAGCCTCTCTTAGGAAGCTTTCTGTAAAGAGGAAGCTGACCTCCCTCAAATCCGGGTCTTACACCGCCGCCGGAACGAGCGTTCTGGCCCTTGTGACCCTTACCTGCAGTCTTGCCGTTTCCGGAGCCTGCGCCTCTGCCCTTTCTCCAAGCTGCCTTTGCGGAGCCTTCTGCGGGCTTAAGTTCATTAAGTTTCATGTCTCTATACCTCCTATTAGCCTTCTACGGTCTCAACTTTTACGAGGTGAGCGAGAACCTTGATCTTACCTGCAAGAACTGCGTCATCGTTGTGAACGATGAAGTCACCGATCTTGTTAAGTCCGAGAGACTTTGCAGTTGCTCTCTGGTTGGGCTTGGATGCGATAAGACTCTTTACAAGTGTAACCTTTTTCATTTCGTCCTACCTCCTTAACCCTTAACCTGCTCAACGCTGATCTCACGGATAGCTGCAACCTCTTCTGCAGTGCGGAGCTCCTTAAGACCCTCAATGGTAGCCTTAACTACGTTTGTGGGGTTGTTGGAACGAAGGCACTTTGCACGAATGTTAGAGATTCCTGCAGCCTCAAGAACTGCTCTTACCTTACCGCCGGCGATGATACCGGTACCGAGTGCAGCGGGCTTAAGAAGCACCTTGCCTGCGCCGAATACGCCGACTACCTCGTGAGGTATTGTAGTTCCCTTGAGAGAAACTGTGATCATATTTTTCTTTGCGTCCTCAATTCCCTTGCGAATTGCCTCGGGAACCTCGGCAGCCTTACCAAGACCTACGCCAACGTGTCCGTTGCCGTCTCCTACGACCATAAGAGCCGCGAAACGAGCGATACGACCACCCTTAACTGTCTTGGAAACACGGTTCAGCGAGACGAGCTTCTCTGTAAGCTCAACCTCTGCCGGATTAAACTTGTATGCCATTTCTGGTTTCCTCCTGAATTGTTCAAATAAATGTTGTTTGAACAGTGTACAAACCGGTTACTAATCCGAGATGGATTAGAACTTCAGGCCGCCCTCGCGAGCGCCTTCAGCCAATTCCGATACACGTCCGTGATAGAGATAGCCGCCTCTGTCGAAAACGACTTCTGTGATGCCCATAGCTACAGCCTTCTCTGCGATGGTCTTTCCTACCTCGCGTGCAGCTGCCTTGTTACCGCCGTTACCCTCGAAGCTTGCGCCATAAGTAGAAGCGGAAACCAATGTCTTACCTGCAACGTCGTCGATGATCTGTGCAGAAATGTTCGCATTTGAACGGTAAACTGCAAGACGGGGACGTGCTGCTGTACCTGAAATCTTTGCTCTGACTCTCTTATGTCTCTTAAGACGAGCCTTATTGCTGTCCTTTCTTGATACCATGTTACTCCACTCCTTTCAATTATTTACCGGTCTTTCCGGCCTTACGACGAACCTTCTCGTCGATGTAACGGATTCCCTTGCCGTGATAGGGCTCGGGAGGACGCTTGCCTCTGATGACTGCTGCCATCTGGCCAACTTCCTGCTTGTTTGCACCTTCAACAACGATGATGATACCGCCGTTGACCTTCTCAGTGGTCATCTGGTCGATGCCCTGAGCCTTGATCTCTGCCTCTGTAGGAACAGAGAGCTTAACTGTGTCGGTGTCGCTGATGATGAACTTCTCCTGGGGAGTTCCCTTACCGGGCATGAGCGAGTGACCAACGTAGAGCTGAAGATCCTTACCGGTCTTAACAGCCTTGTAACCTACACCGATGATCATGAGGACCTTCTTGTAGCCCTGGCTTACACCGGTAACCATGTTCTGAATAAGAGCACGGGTAAGACCGTGGAGGCTCTTGTCCTCCTTCTCGTCTGTAGGTCTTGTTACGAGAACCTGATTGCCCTCAACTGCGATAGTCATTCTTGCGTTGAAGGTATCGGTAAGTGTTCCCTTAGGACCCTTTACGGTAACTGTGTTACCGTTAACTGTTACTGTAACACCTGCGGGTATTTCGACAGGCATTCTTCCAATTCTTGACATAATTGTGTACCTCCCGATTTTTTACCATACAAACGCTAGGACTTCGCCGCCAACCTTAGCTGCGCGTGCCTTCTTGTCTGTCATGATACCCTTAGATGTGGATACGATAGCGATTCCGAGTCCGTTCATTACCTTGGGCATATCCTCGTAACCTGCGTAGATACGAAGACCGGGCTTGGAAACTCTCTTAAGACCTCTGATAACCTTTGTCTTACCGTTGTACTTAAGAGTTACACGGATGATACCCTGGTTACCGTTGTCTACGATCTCATAGCTCTTGATATATCCCTCTTCAACAAGGATATCAGCTATGGACTTCTTCATGTTGGATGCAGGAATGTCCACAGTCGCATGCTTTGCATTGTTAGCATTGCGGATTCTTGTGAGCATATCTGCAATTACGTCTGACATTTGCATTTTCTTTTCCTCCTGATGCAAGTTTTTGTTTTTCTTGCTGCCGAAATCTTCTCGGCGGCATATCGGCGGTTAAGTCCGACCCGGAGTGAACCGTAAGTTTAACTTCCTTCCGATAGTTAGGATTTTTTGAAAACTCTTTCGAGTGTTTTCTAAATTTGTGACCCAAGAACGTTCTTACGACATTCTTGGTAGAGAATTTTGGAGATAGAATCAGTCGAAATAAATCGGCGATTATAGCCCAAAATTATCACCAAGAAGCTGAGGAATTTTGGAGATAGAATCGTTGTTCTTCGCGGCGAAGATTTACTTAAAGGAACCGTAAATCGAGCCGCGAAAACAGCGATTATAGCCCAAAATTACCAGCTTGCTTTTTTGACGCCGGGGATCTCACCCTTGTACGCGAGGTTTCTGAAGCAGATACGGCAGATGCCATACTTACGCATGTAAGAATGGGGACGTCCGCAGATCTTGCAACGGTTGTACTCGCGGGTGGAATACTTCTGGGTCTTCTGCTGCTTGAGTATCATTGCTGTTTTAGCCATTTTCCGTTACCTCCGATTATTTCGCAAAGGGAGCGCCCATAAGTGTGAGGAGCTCTCTTGCCTCGTCATCTGTCTGTGCAGTTGTTACAAAGCAGATGTCCATACCGCGGATCTTGTCAACCTTGTCGTACTCGATCTCGGGGAATATAAGCTGTTCCTTAAGACCAAGGGAGTAGTTGCCGCGACCGTCGAAAGCGTTGGGGTTGATACCCTTGAAGTCACGAACTCTGGGGAGTGCGAAGTTGAAGAGTCTGTCCATAAACTCATACATCTTATCGCCACGGAGTGTAACCTTTGCACCGATCTTCATGCCCTGACGGAGCTTGAAGTTAGCAACCGACTTCTTTGCGTAAGTGGGAACTGCCTTCTGACCGGTGATGATCGTGAGGTCGTTGATTACGGAATCAATAACCTTTGTGTTATCCTTAGCGTCGCCGCAGCCAACGTTGATAACGATCTTATCGAACTTGGGGATCTGCATTACGCTCTTGTAGGAATACTTTTTCATAAGGGCGGGAGCAACCTCGGCCTTGTACATATCATTAAGTCTTGCCATCGTTCATTCCCTCCTTAGTCAAACTTGTGTCCGCACTTTGCACATGCGCGGATCTTCTTGCCGTCTTCTACGACGGTGTGGACTCTAACGCCCTTTTCGCACTTGGGGCAGTAGAGAGCAACCTTGCAAGCGTAGATAGCGCCTTCTGCGTCTACTATGCCGCTCGTCTCGCCCTGTCTGCGAGCCTTAACGTGCTTGTGGATGATGTTTGCACCCTGTACGAGTACCTTGCCCTCCTTGGGAGAAGTTGCGATTACCTCGCCCTTTACACCCTTGGAATCACCGGAGAGAACTACAACGGTGTCGCCTTTTTTAATGTGAAGATTTGCCATTGCTTGTTACCTCCTATTAAAGTACTTCGGGAGCGAGAGAGAGGATCTTCAAAAAGTCCTTCTCACGGAGCTCTCTTGCAACAGGACCAAAGATACGAGTACCTCTGGGCGTGTTGTCTTCCTTGATAATTACTGCTGCGTTCTCATCGAACTTGATGTAAGAACCGTCTGCACGCTTCATGCCGTGTGCGCTTCTTACGATAACAGCCTTAACTACGTCACCCTTCTTAACCATACCGCCGGGAATTGCCTTCTTAACAGAGCAAACGACGATATCACCGATGTTACCGTATCTGCGGCCTGTTCCGCCGAGAACACGGATGCACATCAACTCTTTGGCGCCGGTGTTATCGGCAACCTTCATAAGTGATTGCTGCTGAATCATTGTTTTTTCCTCCTACTGTTTCGTGTACGCTTCAACGTACCTACTATTCGAATTCAATTATTTTGCTTTCTCGATTATCTCAACAAGTCTCCATCTCTTTGTCTTGGAAAGAGGTCTTGTCTCCATAATTCTTACCTTGTCGCCGACACCGCACTCGTTCTTCTCATCGTGAGCGTGAACCTTAAGGGTACGCTTAATGATCTTGCCGTATACGGGGTGCTTTACGTTGTCCTCGATTGCTACAACAACAGTCTTGTCCATCTTGTCGCTGACAACCATGCCGACTCTTACTTTTCTAAGTGCTCTTTCTTCTGTCATGACTGCCTCCTTATGCTCTCTTCTGGTTGAGAACTGTCATTACGCGAGCGATATCATGCTTAACCTCAGTCATCTTGTGAGGATTCTCAAGCTGATTTACTGCGTGCTGGAAACGGAGGTTGAAAAGCTCTTTCTTAAGTTCAACGAGCTTTGCGTTGAGCTCTTCAACTGTCATCTTATTAATTTCAGTCATCTTCATGAGCTTATGCCTCCTCTACTTCTTCTTTTTTAACGAACTTTGTCTTGATGGGGAGCTTGTGACCTGCAAGACGCATAGCCTCACGTGCTACCTCCTCGGAAACGCCGTCCATTTCGAACATTACGCGACCGGGCTTAACAACTGCTACCCAGTACTCAGGGCTACCCTTACCGGAACCCATTCGAGTCTCTGCAGGCTTCTCAGTGATAGGCTTGTCGGGGAATATCTTGATCCAGACCTTACCGCCACGCTTGATGTAACGTGTCATTGCGATACGGGCTGCCTCGATCTGATTGCTTGTGATCCAAGCGGGCTCAAGTGCCATAAGGCCGTAGTTACCCTGAGTAACCGTATTGCCTCTGGACGCCTTACCCTTAAGTCTTCCGCGCTGAACACGACGGAACTTTACTCTTTTAGGCATTAACATTATTTAGCACCTCCGTCTCTGGGTGTTCTGGGCGCTCTGTCGCCACGGGGAGCACGGTTGTCTCTGCGATCACCGTTTCTTCTGTCGCGTCTGTCGCCGTTTCTGCGGTCGCGGTTATCTCTGCGATCGTTCTGGGGGCGGTTTACTTCGTTAAGAACCTCACCGCGATAGATCCAGACCTTAACGCCGATCTTACCGTAGGTTGTGTTTGCCTCCCAGAAGCCGTACTCGATGTCAGCTCTGAGGGTCTGAAGCGGGATCGTACCCTCGTGGTATGTCTCGCTTCTTGCGATCTCCGCACCTGCAAGACGGCCGGAGCACATGATCTTGATACCCTTTGCACCAAGTCTCATTGTGTTTCTGATGCTCATCTTCATTGCGCGGCGGAATGCTACACGCTTTTCAAGCTGTGAGCATACGTTCTCAGCAACGAGCTGTGCGTTGAGGTCGGGCTGTCTTACCTCAACAACGTTGAGGGATACGGGCATGCCTACCATCTTCTCAAGCTCTGCCTTGTACTTCTCGATCTCAACTCCGCCCTTACCGATAACCATACCGGGCTTTGCGCAGTGGATGAATACTCTTACGCGACGGCTGTCACGCTCGATCTCGATCTTCGGAACGCCTGCGTCCTGAAGCTCACCCTTGAGATACTTTCTGATCTTGTAGTCGGATACAAGAGTGTCGCCGAAAACTTCGTCTTTTGCGAACCATCTTGAATCCCAGTTCTTTATAACGCCTACTCTGAGGCCGTGGGGATTAACTTTCTGACCCATAACTCTTGTCTCCTCTCTTAGTTTCTTTCCTCAACCGCGATTGTTACGTGGCTGGTTCTCTTAAGGATTCTGTCTGCGCTTCCCTTAGCTCTGGGCATGATGCGCTTGAGCGTGGGACCGGGGCATACGAAGCACTCGGATACGTAGAGCTTGGAAGAATCCATGTGGAAATTGTTTTCTGCGTTTGCGATTGCACTTCCCAAAAGCTTGATAAGGTACTCAGATGCGCCCTTGTGGGTGTTCTTGAGGATAGCCATTGCTGTTCCTGCATCCTTACCTCTGATGAGGTCGAGAACGATCTTCACCTTACGAGGGGAAATTCTCGCATACTTAAGATATGCATATGCTTTCATTTTCTGCTTCCTCCCTTGATTACTTACCGTTGTTGGATGTCTTGGAACCGGCGTGACCCTTAAAGGTTCTGGTAGGAGCAAACTCACCGAGCTTGTGACCGACCATGTCCTCTACTACGTAAACCGGAACGTGCTTTTTGCCGTCGTAAACAGCAACCGTGTGACCGACAAACTCGGGGAATATTGTTGATGCACGGGACCAAGTCTTTATAACTTTCTTCTCGCCCTTTTCGTTCATAGCACATATACGAGTATAGAGCTTTTCTTCAACGAAAGGTGCTTTCTTAAGGCTTCTGCTCATTTTATATTCCCTCCTTATTTAGCATTTCTGCGCTTTACGATGAACTTGTCGGTGCGAGCCTTCTTGTTTCTGGTCTTAAGACCGAGAGCAGGCTTGCCCCAAGGAGTCATAGGATTAGCATGACCGATGGGAGACTTACCCTCACCACCACCGTGGGGGTGGTCGCAGGGGTTCATAACGGAACCGCGTACTGTAGGACGAATGCCCTTGTGTCTTGTCTTACCGGCCTTACCAACCTTGACAGTGTCGTGGTCGACGTTGCCGATCTGTCCGATAACTGCCTTGCAGCCCAGCGGAACGTAGCGAACTTCACCGGAAGGAAGTCTTACCTGAGCCATGCCGTTAGCCTCCTTGGAGAGGAGCTGTGCCATGGTTCCTGCGCTGCGGACGAGCTGTCCGCCCTTGCCGGGATGGATCTCAATGTTGTTGATGAAGGTACCAACAGGGATGTTAGCGAGAGGAAGTGCGTTACCGGGCTTAATGTCCGCATCTGCACCGGAGTAAACCTTATCGCCTACCTTGAGGCCTTCGGGAGCTACGATGTAGCTCTTAACGCCGTTATCGTTCTCGAGGAGAGCGATGTAAGCTGTTCTGTTAGGGTCATACTCGATTGCAACGACCTGTGCAGGAACTTCGGAAAGTCTCTTGAAGTCGATGATTCTGTACTTGACCTTGTTTCCGCCACCTCTGTGACGAACTGTGATACGTCCGTAGCTGTTACGGCCCGCGTGCTTCTTCTTGATTACTACAAGGCTCTTCTCAGGAGTGTCCTTCGTGATAACGTCCTTGTAGACCGGTACGGACATGTGTCTTCTCGCGGGTGTCGTAGGTTTATACTTTAATGTAGCCATTCTATTCGACCTCCCTCTTAGTTCATGCCTTCGAAGAACTCGATGGTCTTGGAATCAGCGGTAAGAGTTACTATCGCTTTCTTCCAAGCGGTTGTGTAACCGAAGTGCACACCGTATCTCTTGGGCTTTCTCTTCATATTGATCGTGTTAACGGCCTCGACCTTTGTGCCGGGGAACATAGCCTCAACTGCGCGAGCTATCTCAGCCTTGTCAGCGGTCTTAGCTACCTTGAAAACATACTTCTTCTGTGCAACCATATCCATGGAAGCCTCAGAGATAATAGGCTTAATAATTACATCTTCAAGCATTCTCATTACGCATATACCTCCTCAAGCATTTTAACTGCCGCAACGGTAGTGATGAACGTATCTGCGTTCAAAATATCGTATACGTTGATGGTGTTATAGAGGCAAGTCTTTGCGCCGGGGATGTTAGCGCAGCTCTTTACTACGTAGCTGTCAACCTCGGGAAGAACTACGAGAGGCTTCCTCTGGGCACCGAGTGCTGCGAACATCTTAACCATCTCTTTGGTCTTGTAGGTGTCAAGCTTGATGTCGTCTACAACGATGAGCTTACCGTTGTTGAACTTATCTGTGAGTGCGCTGATAAGAGCGAGTCTCTTTGTCTTCTTATTGAGAGAGGTGCGATAGCTTCTGGGCTTCGGGCCGAGAGCGATACCGCCGTGTGTCCACTGAGGAGAACGGGTCGAACCCTGACGTGCTCTACCTGTACCCTTCTGTCTCCAGGGCTTCTTTCCGCCGCCGGAAACCTCGGAACGAGTAAGAGTGGACTGTGTTCCCTGTCTCTGATTGAGAAGGTAAGCTCTTACTGCAGCGTGGAGGACTTTGCCGTTTACTTCTTCAGCTCCGAAAAGAACGTTCGAGAGCTCCATGGTTCCGACTTCTGCGCCGGCCATATTAACAACTTTAATTGTAGGCATTATTTATTTCCTCCTTCCGATTATGCTTTTACCGAGTCGCGAATGAAGACGATTCCATCCTTCGCACCGGGAACTGCGCCCTTAACTGCGATGAGGTTCTTCTCGCTGTCGATCTTAACTACCTTAAGGTTCTGTACTGTAACCTGCTCGTTACCGTACTGACCGGGCATGTGCTTGTTCTTAAAGATTCTTGCAGGGTCGATAACACCCATGGAACCGGGCTGACGGTGAATAGGACCTACACCGTGTGTTGCCTGAAGCTTGTGCTGATTCCATCTCTTAACGCATCCGCTGAATCCGCGGCCCTTTGTCATACCTGTAACGTCGACCTTGTCGCCTGCGGCGAAGGTATCGGCTGTAATGACGTCACCTACGTTTACTGCGCTGCAATCATCAAGACGGAACTCTTTGAGGTGTCTCTTGTTAGCAACTCCTGCTTTTGCAAAATGACCTTTCTCAGCCTTGGTGAGATGTTTTTCCTTTGCATCTACGAAACCGAGCTGAACGGCGTCATAACCGTCTTTTTCTGCGGTCTTTTTCTGTGCTACTACACAGGGACCTGCTTCGATGACTGTTACAGGGATTACGTTGCCCTTCTCATCGAAGATCTGAGTCATACCGATTTTCTTACCGATAATACCCTTTTTCATTTTTCTTTCCTCCTGTAAATTATTGGTTGAATCGGAATTCTCCGTCCAACATGACTTACAAGGTTACCGACACGGCTCTGCCGCCGGCTGTTGTCCTTGTTTGCGAGTGGAGCTCGCATTTTGCTTGATAATTAATTAATAAATGTAGGCGATCAGATCTTAACCTCGATCTCAACACCTGCAGGGAGCTCAACGTTCATAAGAGCGTCAATCGTTTTCTGATTGGGCTTTACGATGTCGATGAGTCTCTTGTGAGTTCTCATCTCGAACTGCTCACGAGCATCCTTATACTTGTGAACTGCGCGGAGAATTGTTACGATCTCTCTCTCGGTGGGAAGCGGGATAGGACCCGATACCTCGGAGCCGTTTGCCTTTGCAACGGTTACGATCTTCTCTGCAGCTGCATCGATAAGGGTGTGGTCGTAGCTCTTAAGACGAACTCTGATCTTCTGATTTACTGCCATTTTTTTGTGCCTCCTTTCAGATTTTCAGGTTTTGCGGAATTACAAAACCCTTTGGAAATGGGGCGTTTCTTCGTACACTGTGCCGTGCGTTCCTACCCTTTTACATTAAAATACGGACTTTGCCCGCATCAGCATCTGACAGACAAATTCCGAATAACCTAAAGGGATTTGAACACATAAGCACCACTATGCCGCATGTTGCTAAGTGTGTGTATGAAAGACTACGTCGCCCGTTCATACGGACATACTCCACGAAAATTACCTCTTAAAGGCGTCCCTTTAAGAGCAACCTCTCGCTTCATCGCATATCAAGCTTTACAATTATACATTATTTTTTGCCATTTGTCAACAGATTGAAAAATATTTTTTCGTAAAATATTGCAGAATTTTAAGGTTTGTTTTTGTGCAATATATACAACTCGAATAATGCATAAAAAATGTATATATTCATTTTTCGGGGCATCGGTCCGCAAAAAAAGAGGTTTCCTTGTTGATTTTTTGTTGATTTTTTTGAAAAAATCTCTCATTTGTCTATTTGCCGTTAACAATTTTGTTGTATAATTATGAATGGAAGCGTTCGATTTTGATAATTAACGCAAATTATTGAAAATTATGCACATAAACCATCTTTAAAAAGATTTATTAACGGAGAATAAATATATGAAGGATATGGATACTGCCGAAGGCAGAATGGCTCCGATCCGCATCGGATATTTATGCGTGATCGTAGCGCTCGCGCTCGCTGTTGCCACCATCGGATGCATGGCGGTCATAGGTGCCTGCGAGGAGGATGCGAGATATTTTTCCGATGCCACGATGCCCCGTCTGTTTGCGATCGGAATAGCAGTTGCGATAGCGGTCTCTTTCGTTCCGCTTTTCATTTTCAAAAAGGAACTGCCCCTCAATTTCGATTTATCGGGTTATGACATCAAGACTGCCATGTTTTCAAATCTGCTCCCTGCTCTTCTCTCTTTATACGTAACATTTTTTGCGCTGACCGACGAGGTGCTCGGGCAATGGGGCAATGCAGTTCTCATCTGCTCACTTATCACCGCTCTGTTCTTTGCACTCAAGATCTTCCCTCGTTTTACCGTTCCTAAGGTGATATCGGGATTTGGTGTTTTTGTGCTTGGGGCTGTTATTATAGCGTCGCTATATCTTGATCACGTCATCGAGATAAACAGTCACTTCAAATTACTTGTTCAGTTCGGCGCGGCGGGTATGATCCTCGGGACTATGGCAGATCTTCGTGTTGAGCTCTCCGCAAGGACTCCCGACGGATCCAAGCTTCCCGACAGTCAGTTCTCAAAGATCGGTGTCAAGGGATATGTCTTCCTCAAGTCGCTCTCTCTCACTCTTTGTCTTGTCTGCTCTGCGGTGGTTATCATCTACTTTGCAAAGGGAAACACCGCGTTCGGTCTTCATTATCTCGCCTACTCACTTCTTTATGTATCATGTGCTCTCTCGGCTCTGACGGAGCTCATCGTAACGGTTCTTTCGGTCACCAAGGTCCATATATAATATAAAGGAAAGGAATTTTCAAAAAATGAAAAAGGCTTCCCAGAATTCCGCCAACGTTCGCATACAGTGGCTTCACAAAAAAATTGCTAACTCGTACTATCCCAACGCTATGCGCTTGGCAGAGAGGTTCGACATTTCTCACCGCCAGGCACAGAGAGACGTTGATTATCTCAAGAAAAATCTCGGTGCGCC
The DNA here is from genome assembly GCA_045132775.1 of Eubacteriales bacterium. GTDB lineage: Bacteria > Bacillota > Clostridia > Oscillospirales > CAG-272 > SVTX01. The sequence goes on along the minus strand of JBGUSX010000013.1, from coordinate 554 downwards.
GCTTGAATACAGTATGGAGCACAAGGGTTATTACTACTCCGAGCAGTATTCCCTCCCTCTCGTTTTATCGAGCGACAACGACGAGTCTCTCTCCGAGCTTGCAGACAACATGTCGGGAGCTTCTCTCCAGGCGGAGAACACCTTTGTGCAGATGCAGATCCCTTACACCGCGACGGTCGAGATCGCGGACAAGCTCTCCGTTCTTTCCTTGAAGAATTTTATTATTTCCAAGGAGCCGCGCAACAAATACATTTGCGAATTTCACAACGTGGAGCAGTTTTTGAGTGTGTTGATAACGCTTCGTTCGGATTTCAAGATAATTGAGCCGATGTGGATACGCGAGAGGCTTGTGAAATTGGCAGAGAATATTATTAAGAATAACAAGTTTTGAGTTTATAAAACGGCAGCCGTGTGGCTGCCGTTTTGTTTTGGGATATGTTTCGATAAATTGTAATTTAGCTGTGTGTTTGAAAATGCAAACGGTTTTAGATTTCTTCACGGCTATAAATCCAACGTCACTTTAAAACCGTAGGGGAGGTGCTTGCTCCTCCCGA
>JBGUSX010000012.1:0-2677 GCA_045132775.1 Eubacteriales bacterium | reverse complement strand
TCGTTGCACAAGAAACCTTATGCCACAAGACAAAATCCACGGTACGACAGTGGCGCACAACTTAATGGCGACCTCCTCATCCACCGCTTACGCGGTCCCCCTTCTCCGCTGGAGAAGGCTATTTGCTAAATTGCAATTTATTTATTCGCAGCATCTTCTCTTCGCAGCTGCCCGCATGAAGCGTTTATGTCAGAGCCGAGGGTGCGGCGAACAGTCGCCCTGATGCCCTTTTTCTCAAGCTCTGCGGCGAATCTGCGCACAGCATCGCGCCCCGTGCTCTTGAAGCCGCTCTCGGCGACCTCGTTTACGGGAATGAGGTTCACGTGAATGGGCATGCCCTCATCTCTTGAACGCAGGTGAGAATTAAGCACCCTCGCAAGATGCAATGCGGACTCGACCGAGTCGTTTTTGCCTGCGATAAGCGTGTATTCAAAGGACATTCTCCTGCCCGTCACCTTGTAGTACTCGCGGCAAGCGTCAAGAAGCTCGCTGACACCCCAGGTGTTGTTCACGGGCATAATTGCTGAACGTGTCGCATCATCGGGTGCGTGAAGCGAAATAGAAAGCGTTATCGGCAGATCCAGCTTTGCAAGCTCGTATATTTTGGGTACGATACCGCACGTAGAGAGCGAAATATGTCTGTAGCCTATGTTGATCCCCTCGGGGAGATTGACTATCTTCAAGAACTTAATCACGTTTGCGTAATTGTCAAGCGGCTCGCCTATACCCATCATAACCACGTTGGATATGCGTACACCGAGGTCCCTCTGCGCCGCAATTATCTGACCGAGCAGCTCGCCCGGTACAAGATCGCGAACACGACCCGCAAGGGTAGATGCGCAGAATTTGCACCCCATCCTGCATCCGACCTGAGACGAGATGCAAATGGTGTATCCGTGCTCGTACTTCATAACGACCGACTCGATGCAGTTTCCGTCGGAGAGCGAGAAAAGATATTTCACCGTGCCGTCGATAGCCGAAACAAGCTTTCTCTTGATCTCGGGGAACGAGCAATCAACGACTCTCGAAAGCTTTTCCTTTGTCGCCTTGCCCACGTTGGTCATCTCGGAGAGCGCGATCCCCTTGTGAAGCTGGGAGAAGATCTGCCCTGCGCGGTATGTAGGCTCTCCTATCTCGCCCATCAGAGCCTTGAGCTCCTCGGGAGTATATGATAAAATGTTTTCCATAAATCTCAATCCTTGCGTCTTAATTTGGCAATAAAGAATCCGTCTGTTCCGTCAATATCGGGAGACAGAGACAGCATTCCGCCCTCGCTCTCCCTGCCCAGGACGGTAAAATCAACCGCCTCAAACTCGGGGTGTGCCGACAAAAACTTCTCTATATTCTCCTCATTCTCCTCGGGCAAGACCGTGCATGTCGAGTAGACGAGAATTCCACCTGCCTTGAGGTAATTTTCCGATGCCTCGAGTATAGCGTACTGTATCTCGGGCAATCTTGCAAATTCGGAAATATCCTTGTATCTTATCTCGGGCTTTTTCGCGATAACTCCAAGCCCCGAGCAAGGCACGTCGCAAAGCACCCTGTCAGCGCGACCGAAAAGACTCTCATCGGGTCCCCTGCCGTCGCGCTCGGCAACCTTGATAATGTCGATCCCCAGCCGCGACGCACCTTTTTCGATAAGCGAGAGCTTACTTTTGTGAAGATCAAAGGAATATATCTCTCCCTCATTCTTCATCCTCACCGCCGAGCCGAAGGACTTTGAGCCGGGACACGAGCAGGTGTCGATAACGATATCTCCGCTCTCTGCCCCAAGCACCTCGACACAAGCCTGTGAAGCCTCGTCCTGAACGAAGAAAGATCCCTCTAAGGCACCGGGAAGCGATGCGTATGCCGCACCCTTTACCTTTATCGCATCGCAGAGGCGATCCGATAATTCGTATTCAATACCGCATTCGTCAAGCAGAGCCGCATAATCAGTCCTGCTTGTCTTTAGCGTGTTTATTCTTAACGTCATAGGAGGTGCCGAGTTGAATCTTTCAAATATCGCATCGGTGCGCTCAAACCCGTATATCTCGCAGAATCTGCGGCACATATCCTCGGGAAACGAGTGCTTGAGTGAAAGATAACCTTTCGGATCCTCTTCTTTTTTGGGGAAAAGCGACTCTATACCGCCGCCCTCGCGCGTGCGAAGATAGGAGCGGAGCATCGCGTTAACAAATCCCCTTATCCTGCGCGGAGCCAAAGACACTGTCTCGTTCACCGCCGCGTGATCGGGTATTCTGTCAAGGAAATGGAGCTGGTAGATACCCATTCTCAAAAGCACCCTCGCATCCACCTCTATCTCGGACGGACGGGATGCCAGGGCATCGATAATTGCATCAAGAGTCAAAGCCCTCTCGGTAACACCGAGAACGATGACCGAGCACAATGCCTTGTCGGCATCGGAAAGCTCGCACCGTGACAGCTCTCTGTCGAGCGCAATATTTGAATATGTCGAACGCTTCTCCGCGTCCAAAAGTATTTTTTGGGCAATACCTCTCGCACTCTCCATAGAGCCTGCCTCCTTTGTTAGATTTCAAATTTTGATTTGTCGGTCTGTTAAGCCTTCCCCAGCGGGGAAGGGGGACCACGAAGTGGTGGATGAGGAGGTCATTTTTTCAAGGACTTCACGTCCTCTGATTACCTTGTTTCGTTGCACAAGAAACCTTATGCCACA
>JBGUSX010000011.1:0-5969 GCA_045132775.1 Eubacteriales bacterium | reverse complement strand
CTTCGTTGGTTTTAAAAGGTTTTCACGGCGGGAGCAAGCCCCCGCCCTACATTGTAGACCGTTCGATAAATTGCAATTTATCAATCCTTACTGATAACCTTCTTCTGCCAGGACTTCTTGTGGCACTCGGGGCAACGCATATATCTTGTTCTGCCCATGTGCATAGACCACAACACACTTTTCATCATCGGAACGTATTTGTGTCCGCAATGAGCACACTTGTAGTATCCCGCGACCTGCTCGATCTTAATAGCCCAGCAAAGACCAACGATACACGGAATAAATCCCGAGAAAACAAGCAGAACCCTCAGCCAATCCTCCATCTGAACGTACGCTGCAATAATTATCGGCACGATCAGAACTATCACCGACAAAATTCCGACCACCCATTCAAGAGCCAGAAGCCTCTTGTCTGCTTCTTCCTTCTGCTTGACCGTCTCAAGCAGCTGATTTTCTAACTTTTCATTGTAATTTTCCATTGAAACTACCTCCCCATTAAGTAAATCGTTTACAGTTATTTTAAGATGCTTGCAAAGATCAAGCATCAATGACGAATCGGGCATTGTCCTGCCGTTTTCCCACTTTGAGACCGCTCTGTCTGTAATCGAGAGCTTTTCAGCGAGTTGTGCCTGAGTCAAACCCTGCTCGCGCCTTTTTTCGGCGATAAATCTGCCGATCTTGACCTGATCCATATTTCGCACCTCCTTACATAACAAATATATCACGATTTACGTCCAAAAACCACACACCCGCGGTTGAATATGGGGAATTCTACTCACGGTAGAGTCAAAAAATCACTTTTTCTTCTTGTTTGTTGCCTTTTTCGGCTTTGCCCAGCCCTTTTTATAGGTCGGCTTTTCATTTCTCGGCTTGGGCGCGTCGCTTCTCTGACCGGTCGCCTGCGGCTTTTTACTTCCGATCGAGTTCTTTTTCTGCACACTACCCTGCGACCTCGCGCCGCCTTGCGACCTTGCACCGCCTTGCGACCTTGCACCGCCTTGCGCCCTCGACGAGCCGTAATTTCCACCTTGACCGCCTCTCGCGCCTTGGTAATTTCCGCCTCCTGCGCCCTTGGGACGAACCAAGCACTCCTCGCCAAAGCCGATAAGCTCTTCTCTGCCCGCCTTGACGAGAGCCTCACGCACAAGATCGGCATTTTCGGGTCTGTTATATTGCAAAAGCGCCCTCTGAAGCTGCTTTTCGTGATAATCGGTACAGACGTAAACCGGCTTCATATCAAGCGGATTTATTCCCGTGTAATACATGACAGTTGATGCCGTACCCGGTGTCGGATAGTAGTCCTGCACCTGCTCGGGCGCGTACTTGTCGCGCTTTAGGCAAAGAGCCAGCTCGATAGCATCATTGAGCGTCGAGCCCGGGTGACTCGACATAAGGTAAGGCACAAGATACTGCTCCTTACCGATCGACTTCGTGATCTCAAAGAATCTTCTTCTGAAGCCCTGGTAGACCTCAAAATCGGGCTTGCCCATGCAACGAAGAACGGGCGACGAGCAATGCTCGGGCGCTACCTTGAGCTGACCCGAAACGTTATCCCTCACGAGCTTTTTGAAGAACGCATCGTTTTTGTCAAGCATGAGATAGTCAAATCTGATTCCCGAACGGATAAACACCTTCTTAACCCTCGGTATCTTCTCTATTTCCGACACAAGATGCATATACTCGCTGTGATCGACCTTCAGATTCTTGCACGGTGTGGGCGCCAGACACTTTCTCGACGGACATACTCCGTCCTTGAGTTGCTTGTCGCAGGACGGATAACGGAAATTCGCCGTAGGACCTCCAACGTCGTGTATGTAGCCCTTGAAGTCGGGCATTTCGGCAATTATCCTCGCCTCGCGAAGCACGCTTTCCTCGCTTCTTGAGCGAACCGTTCTTCCCTGATGGAAAGCCAAAGCGCAGAAATTGCACGCGCCAAAGCAACCGCGGTTGTGAGTGATCGAAAATTTGACCTCCTCGATCGCAGGCACACCGCCCTCGCTCTCATACATCGGGTGATACGTGCGCATAAACGGCAACGCGTAGACCGCATCAAGCTCTTCTCTTTCCAGCGGAGGCATAGGCGGATTCTGCACGAGCATCTTTCCGTCGTATATCTCGCAAATAGCCTTTCCGTTTATCGAGTCCTGGTTTTTATACTGTACGCCGAACGCCTCGGCGTATTTTCCTTTATCTGTCTTTAATTCGTCATAGTCAAAGGTCGCGGCAACGGGGTAGTTCACCTTGTCCTCGGGGGAGCAAAGATATACCGTTCCTCTTACGTCGCGGATCTTTTTGATTGGGATTCCTCTGTCAAGCAGCTCCGCCAAACGAACGAGTATCTTCTCGCCCATACCGTAGGTAAGAATGTCCGCGCGGCTGTCAACAAGAATAGATCTGCGCACCTTGTCATCCCAATAGTCGTAATGCGCAAAACGGCGCAAGGATGCCTCAAGACCGCCGAGAATTATCGGAACGTCACCGTAAGCCTCGCGTATGCGGTTTGAGTAAACAATACACGCGCGGTCGGGTCGCTTGCCCATCTTTCCGCCTGCGGAATAATAGTCGTATGTGCGTTTTCTCTTTGCGGCGGTGTAATGCGCCACCATAGAGTCGATGTTTCCCGCGCTGACCAAAAATCCAAGTCTTGGCTTTCCGAATCTCTTGAAATCCTCACAGGACTTGTAATCGGGCTGTGAGAGCATTGCTATCCGAAATCCCCTGTCCTCAAGCACGCGGCAGATCAAAGCCGCGCCAAAGGACGGGTGATCGACGTACGCGTCACCCGAAACGTAAACGAAGTCCGGGCGATCCCAACCTCTCTCACGCATCTCCTTTTCAGTTACGGGAAAAAACTTTATTTCCTTTTCCATAAGTATCTCCAAAGCCTAAATTGACTCTTATCTTCTCTTTTTTTCCTTTTTGATGCCGAATATCTTGCGCAGAATCGGCGAAAGAAATCCGGGCGAGCGAATAAGCACTATCTTCATAATAAAAGCGACTCCTTTCCCGAGATGACCTCGTTTTGTCACTTTTATTATATGCTGTGCCTTTTCTCTCGGTTATTTTTCATTTGTCCCCTAAATTGCAATTTAACGGTCTGTTTGAAATTTGTAAACAGCTTAATATAACTTCACGTCTATAAACCAAACGTCACTTTAAAACCGTAGGGAGGTGCTTGCCCCTCCCGCTAACAAACGACTATTAAACCCTTATGGCTAAAGAAGAAACAAATGCTTTAGATCGGGAGGAGCAAGCACCTCCCCTACGGACGCAAAGCGAACCCGTAAGGGAAATTTATAGCCGTGAAAAACATTTTAAACCGTTCGACAAATCAAAATTTGAAATCTCAAATATCCCTTGACTCGATAACATACACCGAGCCCTTTTTTACCGTAATAAGCGCCGCGTTTTTCACGATCTCATTGGAGACCGCAAACTGAAAACCGCGCCCGATGTCCTTTTTCGAAAGCGGATACTTGCCGCCCTCAATGCTCACCTTCTTCGCTATCTTGTCAAGCGTCAGAACGGAAAAGAACCTGTACCCGCTCCGCACGATTATCACACCGCTGTCGCGGATAAACCTTACCCTGTTCTGCCCGTTCACAAGCAGAGCGGAAATTTTCTTCTCCCAAAGGTCCTCAAGTATCGCCATCGCGGACAAAGCGTGATCGGCACGCCCCGAGGTAGAGCAAATTATTATTATCTCGTCCGCGCCGCGCTCGAGCGCAATATCTACCGCCAGCTGCGTATCTGTCTGATCCTTTTCCACAGGCACACGCACAAGCTCAAAATCTCCGTTGGGAATGTCCTTCATCGAGTCAAAATCCCCGACCAAAACGTCAACCTTGACCCCCATCGAAAGAGCGTTCCTGTATCCCGAATCGGCGCAGACGACAATGTCGCCATCCTGCACCCTTTCCTCTATGTACTCGGGGAAGATCTCTCCGCCGCCAAAAACAAAAGCTCTCATTATACGATCCCCTTTTTCATCGGGAGGAGCAAGCCCCTCCCCTACGGTGTTGTTACAAATTAAGTATTATTTGTCCCACTTGTGTTTATTTTTCAAAATCTCATAAAGCGACACGTAGCTCTCGTGCCTGCTCTTCGATATCTCACCGCGCTTGACCGCCTCGACGATAGCACAGCCCTCCTCACGCAAATGCGTGCATTTCGTGTATTTACATTCGCCGATGCGCTCGTTTATCTCCTTGAATGCAAGCGGCAGATCCTCAAGATCAAAGAAGTTGAACCTCTCAAAATCTATCATCGAAAAGCCGGGCGTATCTGCAAAGAAAGCGCCATCTCCGACCTCGTAAAGAGTGACGGCACGTGTCGTGTGCCTTCCCCTCTCGGTCTTGCGGCTGACACCTCCCGTGCTCAATTTAAGCGTCGGGAAGAGCTTGTTGAGGAGCGTGGATTTGCCTACACCCGAAGCCCCTGCCATCGCCATTACACCGCGGCGCGAGGAGATAAATTCGCGTATCTCCGGGACACCCTCGCCCGTCTCGCAGGAGAGTGCAAATGCGCGATAGCCTGCTTTTTCATATGTCTCAACGATCTCTCGAGACCTTTCTCTGTCAAGCTCGCACTTGCCGATAACGATAACGGGCTCAATGTCGTTGTGCTCAAGTATCGCAACGAGCTTGTCCACCGTGTCGAGCATGGGCATAGGCTTCGCCGCCGCGAGCGAGACGAACACGCAATCAAGGTTCGCCATGGGAGGACGGATAAGAGAGTTTTCCCTCTCAAAGATCTCGCTTATAACCGCATTGTCCTCACCTGCGGATACGTCGATCTCAACGATATCGCCAACAAGCGGAGATATCCCCTCGTGTCTGAAAACGCCTTTCGCGCGGCACTGTATTAAATTGATCTCTCCCGCGTCATCACACCTTACAGTGTAAAGACCGCCAAGTCCTTCAATTATTCTTCCAACCATCAAAAATCCTCTTTTTGTAATTTGTCACGGCGACTCCGTCGCCCTTTTTTCTGTTATAGGCGGCCACTCGCGCTCGCGCAAGTCTCCGTCAACGTCAAAGCTTATATAACTGTCAGCCACAACTCTCGCGCCCTGCGGTATGCTCTGCGACACAACGGTACCCTCATCCTCATCTCCGCTTACAAAAAGCCCCAGAGATAAAGCCAACCTTACCGCCTCTCCGTATTCCATTCCGCAAAAATTTGGCACTTCTACCGCAGGTCTTACTCTTCTGCGACTTACAAACACCGTCACGGTGTCTCCCTCTCGGATCTCACTTTTTGCAGAGGGAGACGTACCTATAACCAAGCCGTCCTCGCCTTCGCCGTAAATTGCAACGGTCCGCACTCGCGCACCAATAGAGCGCAAAGCCGCCGCGGCAGAAAGTGAATCAATGCCGCAAAGCTCGGGAACGGTCCCCGTCCTCTCGCCAAGGCTTATATACAGCGTAACGGGACACCGCGCACCCGGAGCGATCTTTCGCCTCGCATTCGCGTGCGGAGTCTGGGAAATAACCGTCCCTCTCTCAACTTCGTCCGAGTATATCCACACGCGGCTTATTTCAAGCCCCTCGACCTCGCCGATCCCGCTTTCATCAAGACCCACAAACCCAGGCACCTCGAATACGACCAAGCCGCTATCCCTCGGCGCAAAATAATAGTAAAGAACACCAAAGCCCAAAAGACCGCAAAAAACCACCGACAAAAGCGCGGCAATGCCAAGCCTTTTTAGTCCTCTATCCCCTTTTTTCTCTTTTTTCTCTTTTTTAACCCTTTTCATCGTTCCTCCAAAGCTTACGGACAAAGTCCGATATGTAGAAAAACGATCAGCTAATCTGTGTTAAAAAAAGTCAAATTTTGATTTGTCGGTCTGTTAAGCCTTCCCCAGCGGGGAAGGGGGACCACGAAGTGGTGGATGAGGAGGTCATTTTTTCAAGGACTTCACGTCCTCTGATTACCTTGTTTCGTTGCACAAGAAACCTTATGCCACA
>JBGUSX010000010.1:0-15915 GCA_045132775.1 Eubacteriales bacterium | reverse complement strand
TTTAAAACCGTAGGGGAGGCGCTTGCTCCTCCCGCTAACAAACGACTATTAAACCCTTATGGCTAAAGAAGAAACAAATGCTTTAGATCGGGAGGAGCAAGCACCTCCCCTACGGACGCAAAGCGAACCCGAAAAGGAAATTTGTTGCCGTGAAGATAAACCAAACAGTTCGCCAAATCAAAATTTGAAAACAAAACATCTCCCCCTGTCAGCGAACAAGGGGAGATGTTCCATTAAGTCAAATAGTAGATCAATATCTTAACTATCGGAGCCGCAACAAGCGCAATATTTGCTACGGTGAGAACAACGTTTATTATGCGAACGCTCTTTATCGGCGATCGGCGATTTCTGATCGTAAAGATAAGGCAGATAGCGTGTGTAATAGCGATCGCGAGCATCCAGAAAAGGAAGAATACGACGACCGCGCCGACAAGTAACAGAGGCACCATTGCGATCATTCCCATATTTTCATCGTTCGGTATTGATCCCGCGCTGTTTTCAAGCAGTCCCCGAATATCCATCGGGAGAAGCAGATAGAACATGAAGAAGCTGTTTATAAGCACGAAAATTGAGATCACGACCGTTGACGGTATTCGCGTTTTCATTTTGTCACCTCCTCAAAAGCATTTTTTAGATCAAGGGCGATCTTTTGCATCTTGCCTTCATCGACCTTGCAGATCTGTCTGTCATAGGTCATAAGTCCGTTCGTCTCGTCCTCAACGTCGCTGACCTGCGTGTAAACGGTTGCACAGAGTCCGCGGGATATCGCAGGGATGACCTCGTTTTCGTACAGAGAGGAAAACGACTCGGTAAACTCATCCATCGTCTTTGCCGTGCTGTAGCCGTAGGTCTTGTCAAGATTGAAGGAGTGTCCCTCTATCTTGCAGGAGTAACCTCCGAATTCCGAAAGCACGCAGGGACGGGAGGGCTTTTGCGAGAGATTTTTCTCGGTTATCGGCTTGAAGTAGATATGGTCGCTCGTAACGTCGCTTTCGTTTTCAATGAACCAGCCCGAAGTCGCGTCGTAGATGCGCGTAGGGTCGTATTCCTTGAGCTCTTTATAGATGCGGTCGGCATCGTACTGCCCCCATCCCTCGTTGAAGATCGTATAATAGACGACACAAGGGTGGTTGTAGAGCAGGTCGAGAGTTTCGCGTGAATCTCTTTCGAAATGCTCGCGGCGACGCAAGGTTGCCTTGTGAGTGATACCGTGTTTTTTGCCTATCGTGGGCAGAGCGGTGTCGATAAGGAAGCTGTAATCTCCCGAATTGACCATATCCTGAAATACCAGCATGCCGTATTTGTCGCAAAAGTAGTAAAATAATTCGTGTTCGATCTTGATGTGCTTGCGGAGCATGTTGAAGCCGAGAGACTTCATTTTCTTCACGTCGTACAAAAGACCGTCGGGGGAGGCGGGGGTGTAAATTCCGTCGGGGTAGTAGCCCTGGTCGAGAAGACCGTGACAGAATATCGGCTCTCCGTTGAGGGAAATGTAGCTCTTGCCGTCTTTCTCTTCAATGTCGACGGTACGGAGGGCAAAATAGGACTCTATTCTGTCGCACCCGTCCGAAAGGGAGAAAAAGTAAAGATGCGGATCATCGGGAGTCCAGTTTACCACGTTTTCGGGAGAAATGATCACACTCTCACCTGAAAATTCAACCGTTTTCTCTGTGTCTCCGTCGCGATAGGTTATCGTTTTTTCGCTCTTGCCGCCCGAAACTTCAATTTTCACACTGTCAAGGCTTGGCGTGATCCTGATGCCCGTAATATAGTTTTCGGGAACAGCCTCAAGCCATACCTGCTTCCAGAGTCCGCTTATGGGGGTGTACCACATACCGCCGCGGTCGCGCCTCTGCTTGCCCCATGCGAGATCGCGGTCGAGGTCGTCCTCAATTTCAACCGTGAGGACGTTTTCTCCGCTTTCAAGTGACTCCGTCACGTCAAAGGAGAAGGGAAGATAACCGCCCGCGTGCTCACCGAGATATTTTCCGTTGAGGGTAACTCTTGCGATCTGATCCGCCGCACCGAAGTGGAGAAGGTATCTGTCGTTTTTAATACCGTCGGGAAGAGAAAAGACCTTTGTGTAAATGTACTTCTCCCCCTTTTTAAGCTGTCTTTCTATTCCCGAGATCCTTGACTCAGGCGGAAAGGGAACGGTAATTTTTCCAAGCGACTCGTCCCCCTTTTTACCTCTGACAAAGAGCTCCCATTCGCCCGAAAGCGAGAGATAGGAGCTGCGCTTCATCTGCGGACGGGGATATTCGTCCCAGGTGGTGCTTTGTGTTTCCTTGTCCTCAAACGGAGTCGTAAGATCTACCGTGCGGGGCTTCTTTTTGCCACCGTATATCGCAAGGAATATTGCCAATATAACTATCGGAACGAGAGCTGCGAGGAAGATGTTGGAGTTTGGCAGGAAGGATTCTGTACCGTCGCCGTTCAGGATCGTGTCGGCGTTTGCAAGCACGAGCGAGCCTATGTATGGTCCGATCACACCGGGCACAAGCACCTGCGAGAAGATGCGCACGCCCTGAAGCATTCCGGCTTTACCCTGCGGTGTAAGGTCGCGTATCTTTGCCCCGAATACCGCCATTCCCGAGAGGTATCCGCACATCATAAGCAGTGAGCCGACGAATACAAGGGCAGTGTTTGTGAAAAGGAAGAGGATAACGTATCCCGCCGCGAGCCAGGCGAGAGCAAGAGCTCCCGAAAAACCGAAGCCTTTTTTATCATAGACTCTGCCCCAGATCGCAGTTACGACCGCCGCGATGATGACTGCGGGAGCCATAATGAACACGTAGCTGCCGCCAAGTCCCAGGCTCTTGTCGTAGTAGATGATGAGGTAGGGCATGAATATCTGTATCGAGATGTTGAAGATGATAAAGAGAGCGAGATAAACGTAAAAGGATACGTTTGAACGCACAGTGGACGGACGGAAGCCGTAAATCACGTTTTTGAAATATCCCGTTTCGCTCTTTTTTGTGTTCTTGTCCTCAATAACGAAGAAGCCGATTATTCCGACGATTATGACAGCAATTCCGATTATCGTGAAGATAAGGGGCCAGCGGGTGTATTTGTCCATTCCGTCAAGCGGAATAAAGCCGCCGAACACGACTAGTATCGCCACAAGTGGCATCATTGCGTTGATACCCTCGGCACTTCCGCGGTTTGAGTCGTCGGTAGAGTCGGTTAGCCATGCATTGAATGCTGCGTCATTTGCAGACGATCCGAAAAAGGTCATTACACAGTCGAGTATCACGGTAAAGGTAACGAGCACCGCGGTAATATTCGTTGTCATAGCGGCTACGGGGTCGATCCTGTTTGTGCAGAGAAGTGCAAAGCAGAGAATAGAAAGTCCCCAAAGTATGTAGCCTGCCGAGATAAATATCTTTCTTTTGCCGATGCGGTCGGAGAGCGCACCGATGAGCACGGTCGTAAGCGTTGCGGTTACCGCGCTTGCCGCGACCATTGCGGATATGTCCTCGGGGGACGCGTTGAACATCTCGTAGATAAATACGTTGAGATACATATTCTCAACGACCCACGCGACCTGACCCATCAGACCGAAGAGAACGAGAGCTGTCCAGAATTTTCTTGACAGAGGAGTTTTTTGTTTCATAAGATCATCTCCAAAAATGTTTTGATAATTTATTTTAGCATATTATCGGCATAAAGTCAACGGGATGGCGGGTCGAGGTTTTCAAATTTTGATTTGTCGAATAGCCTTCCCCAGCGGGGAAGGGGGACCGCGGTAGCGGTGGATGAGGAGGTCGACATTAGGACGCGCGTCACGGGTATATCGTGGATTTTATCTTGTGGCACAAGGTTTCTTTTGCAACGAAATAAGGTAATCAGAGGACGTGAAACCTTTGAAAAAGCGACCTCCTCATCCACCGCTTACGCGGTCCCCCTTCTCCGCTGGAGAAGGCTATTCGTTAAATTGCAATTTACCAACAAAAAGATCCGCCGAAATCTTCGGCGGATTTTGAAATTTATTTTAACTTGATCATTCCCCGTAAATGTCCTTGGGGAGCGCGTATTTTTCCATATAGCTTGCGTAATTTGCCTTGTATTCCTCGCCATCCTCTCTGACACCGTGGAGATAGTTATGAATATCAAGAGTCTCGTGTCTCGACATCTCAATAAGACATCCCGCAACGTTTGAGCAGTGGTCGGAAACTCTTTCAAGGTTAGTGAGTATATCCGAGAGGATAAATCCAAGCTCGATAGAGCACAGACTCTTCTGAAGTCTTATCGTGTGACGGAGCTTGATCTGATCGCGGAGATAGTCGACCACCTGCTCAAGAGGCTCAACGAGCGAAGCCTTGTCGAAATCAGAGTTCATAAACGCGTCAAGCGTAAGCCCAAGCGTCTCGTCAACCGCACCGCGCAGCATGGCGAGCTCTGCGTTTGCAAACTTGGAGAAGGAAATGTTCTTGTCGCGAGTTTCCTCAACCGACTCTACGATATTGACGGCGTGGTCGGAGATCCTCTCAAGGTCTCCGATCATGTGGAGGAGCTTCGTCGCCTCAACGCTGTCGCGTTCGGTAAGGCTTCTTGCGGAGAGCTTTACAAGATAGGATCCCAGAACGTCCTCGTAGATATCCACCCTGTCCTCCTCGTCGCGAATCTCCTGAGCGAGCTTAGGATCGTAATTTTCGAATAGCGCGAGGGACTTGTGCAGAGAGCCGATAGAGAGCTCTGCCATACGGCAGGCAACGCGTCTTGCGTTCTCAAGCGCAACGGAGGGAGTTTCAAGCAGACGCTCGTCGAGCATCTGGGTATATTCGTCACCCTTCTTGTCGTCGCCGCGCACGATAGCGTTTGCAAGCTTTTCAAGAAGCTTTGAGAAGGGCCACATAAGAGCGACAGCAAGGATCTTGAACACGGTGTGAATTATTGCGATACCGAACATATCGATCGCGGTCCCGTTTGCGAGCGCGAATACGTCGAACACACCTGCGATCTGAAGGATCCAGCCGACAAGATAGTACATGCACAGCCAGAAGATAACGCTTATCACGTTAAAGGTGAGATGTACGACGGCTGTTCTTTTACCGTTCTTATTTGCGCTGATGGCACTGATCATTGCGGTGACGCAGGTGCCGATATTCTGACCGAGGACTATCGGGATAGCGGTTCCGAAGGATATTGCACCTGTCACAGACAGTGCCTGCAAAATACCTATCGAAGCCGACGAGGACTGTACTATTGCGGTAAGTATCAATCCTGCGAGAACACCGAGTACGGGATTTGTAAAGAGAGTGAGTATCTGCGTGAAGTTGGGGTCGTTCTTAAGACCTGCAACCGCATCGGACATAAGAGACATTCCGACCATAAGCACCGCAAAGCCCATAAGAATTGAGCCTGCATCCTTCTGCTTGTCCTTCTTGGAGAACATTATAAGGGCAATACCTACAAATGCGAGGATCGGCATCCAAGCATCGGGCTTTAAGTAGTTGAGCCACTCGGTTGCCTCTGCGCCGCCCTCTATTCCGTTGAGAGCCGTGAGCCAGGCAGTCACCGCTGTTCCGACGTTCGCGCCCATAATAACGGATATAGCCTGAGAGAGCAGCATTGTTCCCGAAGAAACGAAGCCGACTACCATTACCGTAGTTGCCGATGATGACTGGATGATCGCGGTTACGCCAAGTCCCAAAAGGAAGCCCTTGAGCTTGCTCGACGTCAGATTTCCCAGAATGGTTTTCAGTTTTCTGCCCGCGCTCTTTTTAAGACCGCTTCCCATAACGTCCATTCCGTACAGGAAGAGAGCAAGACCGCAAACAAGAGATAGTACTTCAAAAATGCCCATAATTGTCCTTTCTGCCCATAAGGCATGCTTTGTCATTTACGTAAATGTGTCGCAAAACGACCGTATATACATTTATTCTATAAAAAAAATATAGAAAAAGCATTTCCCAAGTGTAAATTCACGATGAACAACGGTACTTATTATCAAAGAAATGATAAAAAAATCACCCTCAACTTGTGTCAAGGGTGATTAAGATACTCTTAAGCGGCGTTTTCGCTTTCTTGTTTATCCGCTTTAGTTTTTTTGGTCTTTTTGGATGGCTGAAGATCGGGGGGGAGAAGCCCGACTATGACAACGACCACGGCATGAACTGCAAAGTATGCAACAAAGCCTATCGCTCCGTAGATCGCGATATTCTTATATATGCTTGAGCTTGATGAGTTTGTGGGATGTGCGAATGTGCTGAGGACCGTGCATTCTGCCTCGGAAACCTTCTGAGCCTTTTCAATGCTTCTCTCAACGAAATCGGGCGACTTCTCTATAATGCGGTCGAGAACGTCTGCGACGAACTCCCGACCAATCTTTGAGGAGACACTGATCTTGATTATATTGGTGTTGGTGCTTTCAACGAGCAGTTCCTCGTCCTTGATCTGTTCGAGGTCATCGGAAGAGAGGTTTTTTTCATACTCGCAGGATACCGCTGCGCTCATTGCTCTTGCCAGGGATTCTACCTTGGGGTCTTTTCTCCATTTTGAAAGGACTACCTCGCTGAGTTCCTCGTATTCGTCTCTCGCGTCCTTGAGGGCTCTGTTCGCCTCGGCAATTCGTTTTTCAAGGTCGAGTTTTTTCTGGACCTCTACGTCTCTGACGTTGACCTTATATTCGTTTCTTGCTTCTGCCGCCGCATCAAGCTGAGCCTCGTATTTTTGCGTTGCTTCGATGTGTCCGGGATCAAGCGGTGCGTTCTCGCTGGGGGTGGATTTATACATTGCCAGCAGTTCGGCGATGCGGGTGTATTCCTCGTTCAACGAGTTGTAATGCTGTTCTATGAACGCAAAGGAATAAGCGAATAGCTCATTTTCCCTTGCCAGCTCTTTCTTTGCCTCTCTTGCGGCATAATATGCCTTTGCAGCCTCCAGCGCGGCATTGTATTCCGCCTCGTCACAGTCCTCCTTGTTGGGAAGTCCGTATTCGTCAAGCAAGAGAGCCTCGGCGAATTTGTCCGAGGACAAGAGATTCAAAACAAGATAAGTGGTGTCGGCGGGGTATATGTAAATGAGCACCGATCCCGAGTATTCTTCCTCAGTGAAGAAAAGAACTGAACCGAGGCATGCGGCTAAAATGCCCACCGCCAGGGCGATACATACTATCTTTTTTAATTTACCCTTGAATAATCTGAGAACGTCGGCAAGAGTAATACTGTTTGTATTTTGATCCATAAAAGATCTCCTTCCGTATCAGTTTGTATTCCAACTACTGATTATAGCATATGTCGCGGAGTTTGTCAACCGATTTGCACAAACAATTAGAACGCGATTTGCTCATTGCAGTCGTTAAATTTTTCCGCAACTGCCAGGAATGCACCGTAGAAGATCTGAAAATGCAGATAGAAAAAGAAATTGTCGACAAGAGATGCGCCGATTATCATCAATGGTATGAAAAGAAGGAGCAATTTGTCAAGAGAGAACCGCTTGAAGCAGAGAAGCGCGAGCTGCACCGCATGAACGATAAAAGCAAAGCACCCGAAGATTCCCATAGCACCGGGGATCTCTACCAATATGCAATGATACATATTGCTGAAAAAGTTGTTTTGCCTTGCGGCTCCTTCAAGGGCACCGTCGTTAAATCCCACACCGAAGACGGGCGAAGACAGAAAATCCGATATTCCGTTTGCCCAGAGCTTGCCTCTGCCCGAATCCAAGTCAAGAGAGAAGCGCAAAAGAGAAGAGAGCTTCTCCAGGATCGAGGAAAGTGGAGCGACAAACAGATGAACGAGTATCAGCATAGCTATTGCTATTACCGCGCTTGCACCGAGATAAATTCGCATAAGCTTGCGGTTCTTGCCGCTAAAGCAGAGCCACACGGCAAAGATCACGAAGGTCAGAACGCCAACCGCCATAGCGGAGCGAACGTTGATCAACAGAGTGCCGAGAATAAACAAAATTGCCGAAATGTATGAAAAAAGACTGCATTTGCGATCTTTAGCAAGGTACATCGCAGCAGGGATGCCGAGAACGAACACCGCCGCTACCACAGTGGAAACACCCCACCCGAGAGTGAATTCGCTGCGGTTGATAACAATCTCGCCCAGACTTTTGAAGAAGATAAAATAATCTCCTTCTATAGCAAGATTAACGACGACAGTGAGCATCTGCAGAAGAGCCGCGTACGCGGTTGCAAGCATCGCATAGCATGCATAAGTCACGGGATCCTCTGATCTTTCAAGCATACCGAGGACCAGGAGATAAACTATCGTAAATCCCATAGCCAGAAACGCGCCGATACCGAGATTTATCGGGCTGTACACGGGGCTGAAAAGTCCGTTTGCCAAAAAAGCAATATCCATTAAGATTATGCCCCATGTAAAGTGCCTTTTGCGCTTAAAAAACGAGGCGACCGAGCCGTCAACGAACAGCCTTACGATAAATGAGCCCACGCAGATGACGCAGATTATGATAACCTGCACGAATGCGCCGCCGTCCATAAACGCGAGCATATCTCCGTCTGACTCCAGAAAAGCGTCAGGCGCCGTGTCCTGACCGAGCGTGAAGAAGATCATAAGCAGAGGGGTCAGGAACACCTTGTTGTCATCTGTAAAGAGAATAGAAAAGAGAATAATGACCGTCATTATCCACAGCACGGGAACGTAGACGGTATGGTCGTGTGTTCCGCCGAGGATACAAAGAATTGCGAACAGGACGGGATACCAAGGGGTTTTCAAAAAATCCACACCTGCGCGTATCGGTGCGTACCGCTCGCGCCATTTTGCGAAAATGCCCATTTTTTCTCCTTTCTTTTGGTGTAATGAAAGCGGCGCAGGTGTTTCCGTGCGCTACGTCTGTGTCATTGACATTATAGCACATTGAAAATCGGAAATCAAGCCTGCGCCGAGGATTTCATATTTCTTAATAATTTGGGCGGATCTGAGCTTAATGCGAGTGGAGCTGATTATCCGAGCTTCCGTTGCGCTTGAGCTCAATGATATTGTTCACCGTGGTCTCTGCGATGTTCGAAAGAGCCTCTTCGGTAAGGAAAGCCTGGTGTGAGGAAACGATGACGTTTGGCATCGAGATGAGTCTTGCAAGGGTGTCGTCCTCGAGGATGTGCCCCGAGAAGTCCTCGAAGAAGAAATCAGCCTCCTCCTCGTAAACGTCAAGACAAGCCGCGCCGACCTTTCTCGATTTTATTCCGGCAAGGAGCGCGTCTGCGTCGACGAGCGCACCGCGGGAGGTGTTGAGCAGAACAACACCTTTTTTGCAAAGCGCGAGAGATCTCTCGTCAATAATGTGATATGTGTCCTCGGTCAGTGGGCAGTGGAGAGAGATAATATCGCTCTCGGTGAAAAGAGTGTTGAGATCTGTGTAGCGGACGGTATCTCCGTTGTCAAGGTCTTTTGCGGGAAACTTATCATAGGCGAGCACACGCATACCAAAGCCGCGGCAGATATCGATAAAGACTCTGCCGATCCTTCCCGTGCCGATGACTCCCACCGTCTTGCCGTGAAGATCGAAGCCCGTCATTCCCGCAAGACTGAAGTTAAAATCTCGCGTGCGGATATATGCCTTGTGAATTCTGCGGACAGAGGTGAGGAGGAGCGCCATAGTGTGCTCTGCGACCGCATAAGGCGAATATGCGGGAACACGAACCACGTTTATCCTGCCCTCCGCGTGCTTGAGGTCTACGTTGTTGTATCCCGCACAGCGAAGAGCGACGGTTTTGACACCGAGCGCACAGAGCTTGTCTATGACTGCGGCGTTTACGGTGTCGTTGACGAAAACGCAGACTCCGTCATATCCGTGCGCGAGCTCCGCCGTGTCCTCGTTGAGCTTGGTCTCAAAATATTTGAATTCTACTCCTGCCGCGTTTCCGTATTTGTCAAACGAGGGCTTGTCGTAGCTTTTTGCATCGAAAAATGCGAATTTCATATATCAGTACTCCTTTTTTTGCTATTGTTGACTCAAAAGAGAGAGAAAAATCCAAATCTGTATTTTTATTTCGGTTCTGTGAGGTAAACGGACCTTCCGTCACTTTCAAATTTAGTTATCCTTATGCCGAAAGCTTTTTCAAGATATTTACCTTCAAATATCGCCTCCGGCGTGTCGAAGACTGCGAGACTACCGTCCTTCATAATTGCAATGCGGTCTGCATAAGCGAGCGCGAGCGTTATGTCGTGCAGGACCGTGACTACGCACCTGCCTTCGTTTTTCAGCGAGGTGAGAAGCTCCATAGTCTGATATTTTGCGGAAATGTCAAGATAATTTGTCGGCTCGTCGAGCAGAAGATTTTGCGTCTGCTGTGCTATCAGCATTGCAAGATAGACTCTCTGTCTTTCACCGTATGAAAGAGAAGAGAGCCGCCTTGACTCAAAGGAGTCCGCACCCGCACGGGCGAGAGACGTAAGAGCGATATCGACGTCCTTTTGCGGTGTTGTGAACCTACCTTTTATATATGGGTATCTTCCCATAGTGACAAGCTCAAGAGCGGTCATATCGGGTGTCTCTCTGCCTTGGGGAAAGACAGAAAGCCTGCGCGCAAGCTCGTCTCTTTTCATCTCTTGCGTGTCCGAGCCGTCGATCTCGATATTGCCCGAGCTTTGTGAAAGCTCTCGGGAAATAAGCGAGAGGAGAGTTGTTTTTCCGCTTCCGTTTTCACCGACGATCGCGGTGAGCGAGGAATCGGGCAGAATGAGGCTGAGGGACTCGATAAGCTTATTTTTTCCGTAAGAAAAAGAAATATCGTTGATCTTTATCATTTTTTCACCCTCCTTTGATTCAAAATGAGAATGATAAAGAAGGGACCGCCGACCAGCGACATAAGTATCCCGACGGGGAGCTCGTAGGGGGCGAAAAGAGTGCGCGAAAGAGTGTCTGCCAAAAGCAGAAACGCACCGCCGCCGAGAATTGAGGCGGGGATGAGAAATCTGTGATTTCCGCCTGTAAATCTGCGCATTATGTGAGGCACAAGGAGACCCACAAAGCCGATAAGTCCCGAAAAGCTGACCGCCGCGCCTGCGAGCAGGGCTGCAAGGGTGAGCCACAGAAGTCGGGTTTTCCGCACGTTGACCCCGATGCCCGAGGCAACGTTCTCGCCAAGCGAGAGCGCGTCGAGCGAGCGCGAGAAGATGACGGCTATCAACAGCGCGGGGATTATTGCCGCAAGGGCGGGGAGAACGGTCTGATTTGTCGCACCCGAAAGTCCGCCGATGAGGAATCCCGAAACGTCGTAAACGCTGTCGGGGAAAAGAACTTTTATAGTGTTTATTCCCGCAGTCAGTATGCTCCCGACCGCGATTCCGACAAGAGTTACGGTTATCTTGCCCGCACCCGTCACCGAGCTTATGGCAAATATCAGAAGCGCAGTAAGGAGCGCACCGATAAAGGCGGCGAGAGGGAGGTAGACGATAAAAGAGGGGAAGAGTGCCATCGCTGCTATCGTGAAAAAGCCCGCGCCTGCATTAACTCCGATGAGATTGGGGGCAGCCATTGGGTTGTTTATCACGGCTTGAATTATCACACCCGACACCGCAAGTGCCGCGCCTGCGGCTAGAGCACCTGTGGCGCGCGGAAGTCTTATGTGGAGCAGTATCTTAAGGCTCGTATCGTCATGTTTTCCGCCGATCAGAGCAGAAAGTGCATCAAATACGTTGATGTCGGCAGCTCCCACCGAAATTGCGAGCGCAAACGCGCACAGACAAAGCAGAAAAAGCGCGATAAGCAATACCGCGCGTTTTTTATTCTGTGAAGATCTCGGGGTAGAGGAGCTTTGCGATGTATTCATAGCTTTCGTCCCATCTTTCGTTGGGTTTGTAGTGGAAAAGATCTTTGGGGAGAACGTGATAATTATCGCTCTTCACCGCGGTGAGCGATGAAAAAGCGGGATTTGATTCGACGTTTGTCTCAAGATAGGCAAGAGCCGACGACTCGTTGCCCATAGTGAGCACAAATATCACGTCGGGGTCAGATGCAACGACGTGCTCAAGGCTCATGTCCTCAAGAAGCGAGCTGTCTTGATCTGCAAGGTTTGAGAGCCCGAATTCACGGAGGATAAGACCCGCGAGGTTGTCGTCGCTCTTGGCTTTTATTCCCGACGAGTAGGCTCGCATCAGAAGGACGGAGCGGTTTTCACCGGTGGGGATCTTTGATCTTATTTCGTTGATCCTCTCGCCGACGAGAATTACGTGACGGGCATAGAGATCGTCCCTGCCGGTCATTGCGGTAAGATGCTTCATCACGCGGGAGTAATCATCAAATGTATCGACCTTGAAATATACGCACTTGATCCCAAGACTCTCAAGCGAGGTCTCGAGTTCAAGGTGAGCGACAAGGTCGGCGGAGAGAAGCGCGACGGTCGCGCCCGATGCCACAAGGGTTTCTTTGTTTACGGTCTTTGCCGTGCCGATGATAGCGGCATCGCCCACGTCGAGTCCGTGGTCTTCGACCGCGTCTAAGGTCGCTCCCGAGAGACTGCCTCCCGACAGAAGATAACAGTCGGCAAAGGATGCGTGACAGGCGGCGATCTTGTCGGATTTTGTGACCGTTACCTCGCGCCCAAGGTCGTCCTTAAAGGTGTAGCCCTCGTCCTTTTGGGGAGCTTGCCCCGCGCACGCAACGAGCGAGAGGAGTAAAATAAGACAAAGGATCAGACAGAATGATCTTTTCATTTTGAAAGGATCTCGTCTTTTCTGTTAAGTATCTCGTCTCCGAGGATCTCTTTTTCTGCGTTTTCGAATCCCAAGCGGTCGATCGTCTTGCCGAAGCGCTCCTTGGGCAGTCCGTTTTCCTTGAACCAGAGCATCGACTTTTCGAGAATGGGAAGGACCTCATTCTCATGAACGAGACGCGAGAGGGGAGTGCCCATTCTCGTGCTCTTGCCCCAGGTGCCGCCGATGTAGATGCGATAGAGAGTTTCGCTCTCGTGCGAGATCGCGCCAAAGGGGCATTTGCCCGTGCAGACACCGCAGGAGAGACACTTGTCGGAGTCTATGACAAGCTTGCCGTCAACGACCTGAGCCGCCTTTGAGGGGCAGGACTTTTCAATTGCACAGACTCGGCAGCCTCGACAGAGCTCGGAATTGAAAAGAGGGTTCTTGTGACCCTCAACGCCGAAATCGTTGAGGCTGGGTTTAATACAGCTGTTGGGACAGCCGCCCACACCGATCTTGAACTTGTGGGGGAGCTTTACGTTATTCCAACCAAGGTAGTACCTCTCGTGGATCTCGCGCGCGAGCGCCTGCGTGTCAAAGTTACCGTAAACGCAGGTCGTACCCTTGCAGGCGGTAACGGGACGGACCTTTGCACCCGTGCCGCCGAAGATAAGAGAGTGAGCGTGCGCAAAAGCCTCGGCTTCCTCGATCTTTTCAAAAGGGATGCCGGGGATCTCGACTGCTTGACGGGAGGTGCAGATGAGCTTTCCGTTGCCGAATTTTTCGGCAAGAGAAGACATATTCTTAAAGTTTTCGGCAGTGAAAACGGTTCCGGGCGCAACGATTCTGCCCGAGAAAAGCTCGGTGCCCCTGTTGCGCAGAAAGCCCCTGCCTTTTACTGAATTTATCTGTTCTTGTGTAAGTGACATGGTTTTATCCTCCAATGATGATTATGGTATTGTGATAATGGTAAATTGCAATTTAGCGAATAGCCTTCTCCAGCGGAGAAGGGGGACCGCGCTAGCGGTGGTTGTGGAGGTCGCCATTAGGATGCGCGCCCCTGGTGTATCGTGGATTTTGTCTTGTGTCATAAGGATTCTTTTGCAACGAAACAAGGTAATCAGAGGACGTGAAGCCCTTGAAAAAGCGACCTCCTCATCCACCACTTCGTGGTCCCCCTTCCCCGCTGGGGAAGGCTTAACACACCGACAAATCAAAATTTCAAATTATTTATCAAACTGTGCGCTGACATTCTTTAAAAGCTCACGTATTGGAAGCTTCTGGGGACAAGCCGCTTCACACGCTCCGCACTCGATGCATTCGTTTGCTCGACCGCCCTCGGCGGTGTACTTGTTGTAAAGGTAATTTGCTCGCCAGAGGTTGAGCTTTGTGTGGTCGTTCATACAAGCAAAAAGCTGGGGGATCGGGATGCCTTGCGGACAACGCTCCGTGCAGTATTTGCAGTCTGTGCACGCGATAAGCGGACGGGAACGAATGATCTTTACGACCTTGTCAATTGCTTCGTATTCCTTTTCACAAAGAGGCTTGAAATCCTGCATGTAGGAGATGTTGTCGTTCACCATATCCATGTTACCCATTCCCGAGAGGACCATCTCTATACCCTCAAAGCTTGCGGCATATCTTATAGCGTAGCTTGCGTGAGAGCCGCCTCCGAGCGAGTCGAGGATCGCACCCGCCTCCGCCGGAAGAGAAACGAGACTTCCACCCTTGACGGGCTCCATTACGATAATTGGCTTGTTGTGCTTGCGGCAGACCTCGTAGCACTTGCGCGACTGCACGCCCTCGTCCTCAAAATCTATGTAGTTGAATTGGATCTGAACTATCTCGATCTCGGGGTAGGTCGTGAGTATCATATCAAGCACGTCGGCAGAGTCGTGGAAGGAGATGCCCAGATGACGGATCTTGCCCTCTTTTTTGAGCTCGAGCGCAGTCTCGTATGCGCGAGCAGACTTGTACTGCTCAAAATTTTTGCTGTTTTGCGCGTGCATCAGATAGAAGTCAAAGTAATCGACTCCGCAAGCCTCGAGCTGACTCTGAAACAGGGGACGGATATCCTCTTCTTTTTCAAAATGATTGCTTGAGAGCTTGTTTGTAAGCACGTACGCATCTCTCGGATAACGGGAGGTGAGAGAAGTTTTCAGTGCCGTCTCGCTCTTGCCGCCGAGGTATCCGTGCGCGGTGTCAAAGTAGTTGAAGCCTGCACCGATAAAGGCGTCGACCATTTTGGAAAATTGATCTGTGTCGACCTCACCGCCATCAAGTAAGGGCAGACGCATACAGCCGAAACCGAAATTCTTTTTTGCTTCCTTGAAGGTTATCATAGTTATTTCCTTTCTCGTAGAAAAATACGTTGACTCGCAGTATATGTACTTCATTTGATCTATTATAACACAAAATCGGGAATATGTAAATAGAGAAATTAGTTAAAAAACAATTTGCCGCCCTTTAAGGTGCGGCAAATAAATAAATGAATAAATATGCAATTAACGCCCAGAATCGTGCATAAAAAATGTATATATACATTTTCCCCACAAATTGAAGGTCTCATAGCAATATAGTTCAAACTTTTCGCGCTTTTCACCCCCAAAAGCCGCTTTTTCACCCGAAAACAAAAAAAGAGGAGAAAAATCCAATATCACGCTCTCCTCAAAAAGCGCCTAAAAACCTTTATAAAACCTTAATTTTAACTAATTTTAACATTCAATTTACCCACTTGCACTATATTGCTGTATCGTAGATCGGATTCGAACCACATTCCAACCGCAAGCGGTTGGAGAACCGTTTTGAATGAGCCGATCGAGGTGGAGAACTCAAACGATCGGATTCGAACCACATTCCAAATCGCTGCGCGATTGTGGAGAACCGTTTCAAATGAGCCGATCGGGTGAGCAGACAGACAGGGGATGCCGAGGCACCCCCTGTCTGTCTGGCCTACCCGATCGGATTCGAACCGATGACCTTCAGAGTCGGAGTCTGACGCGCTATCCAGCTGA
Source organism: Eubacteriales bacterium (assembly GCA_045132775.1). GTDB lineage: Bacteria > Bacillota > Clostridia > Oscillospirales > CAG-272 > SVTX01. The sequence goes on along the minus strand of JBGUSX010000010.1, from coordinate 290 downwards.
GCCACGGGTAGTTACTGATTTGCTAATGTATTGTACCACAAATTTATTGAGTTGTAAACCCAAAAATGATTTTTTTCAAAAAAAGAATAAATTTTTCAAAAAAAGTTGAAAATAGGTATTGACAAAGCTCTTTTTTTCTGCTATAATATGGAGCGTTGAAAATATTGGGGCATCGCCAAGCGGTAAGGCAACGGACTCTGACTCCGTCATTACCGGGGTTCGAATCCCTGTGCCCCAGCCAAACAAAAGCCACCCCATCGGGTGGCTTTTCTGTTTGGCTGGGGGACAGG
>JBGUSX010000009.1:0-13263 GCA_045132775.1 Eubacteriales bacterium | reverse complement strand
GCAAGCCCCCGCCCTACATTGTAGACCGTTCGATAAATTGCAATTTATCGTTTTGAATTTACAATTATTCTATCACTTACAACTACGTTTGTCAATAGCAAATAAAAACAAGGGAAGCCTATTTTGCAAAGGGCTTCCCTTGATGATATTATTCCTGGTCGATAACCGCGATGGAAAGGTCAGCAAGAGCCTTTGCGTCTGCGGGTGCGGGGCAACCGGACATGAGCTCGCTTGCGTTCTGCACCTTCGGGAATGCAAGAACGTCGCGCAGAGAGTCAGCACCGCTCATTACCATTGCGAGACGGTCAAGTCCCATACCCGATCCGCCGTGCGGAGGTGCTCCGTACTTGTACGCTTCAACGAGGAAGCCGAACTTCGCCTCGATCTCCTCGGGGGTGAGTCCTAATGCCTTAAACATTTTTTCCTGGAGCTGCCAGTCGGTGATACGGATAGAGCCGGACAAAAGCTCGGTTCCGTTGAGTACCATATCGTAGCACTTTGCGCGCACTGAGCCGGGATCGGTCTCGAGCATAGGCAGGCACTCCTCAAGAGGCATTGTGAAGGGGTGATGCATAGCATCCCAGTGCTCTGTCTCCTCATTCCACTCGAAGAAGGGGAACTCTGTGATCCAGAGGAAGTTGAACTTGCCCTCGGGAATGATATCGAGCTTTCTTGCAACGATCTGACGAAGCGCGCCGAGAGTCGGGAGAACGACCTTGTCCTTATCGGCGCAGATGAGCATAACGTCGCCCTTTTCAAAGCCAACGGACGAATAAATAGCGTCAAGCTCTTCGGGTGTCATGAACTTTGCAAAGGAGCAGTTGGGAGCCTCGTCTGCCCAACGGACGTAAGCAAGACCCTTGGCACCGATTCCCTTTGCGTGCTCGGTGAGCTTGTCTATCTCTTTTCTTGTAAGAACACTTGCGGCATTCTTTGCAACGATGCAACGAACCGATCCGCCATTCTCAATAGCGCCCTTGAATACTACGAACACGCTCGACTTGACCGCGTCGGAGATGTTCTGTATCTCCATACCGTATCTTGTATCGGGCTTATCAGAGCCGTATCTTTCCATTGCCTCGGCGAAGGTGAGTCTCTGCATGGGAGTCTCGATATCGAGTCCCATAACCTCCTTGAACACTCTCTTGATAAAGCCCTCGTTCATAGCCATGATGTCTTCCATAGTTGCGAAGGACATCTCAAGGTCGATCTGTGTAAACTCGGGCTGACGGTCAGCGCGCAGGTCCTCGTCGCGGAAGCAACGGGCGAGCTGAATGTAGCGGTCAAAGCCCGAAAGCATAAGCAACTGCTTGTAGATCTGGGGAGACTGAGGAAGCGCATAGAAGCTTCCCTTGTGAATTCTCGAGGGAACGAGATAGTCGCGCGCGCCCTCGGGAGTAGCCTTTATCATCATAGGAGTTTCGATCTCGTAAAAGCCGTTCTCGTAGTAGTATTCTCTTGCAACGCGAGCGATATCGTGACGCATCTTGATATTCTTCTGAAGCTCGGGACGGCGAAGGTCAACGTAACGGTATTTGAGAGCCGTCTCGTCCTTTACCTTTTTCGAATCACTGACCTCAAAGGGAGGTGTCTGCGCTGCGCTAAGTACCTTCATGCTCTCAACGTAGATCTCTACCTTACCCGTGGGGATATTGAGGTTTACCGCGCCCTCGCCTCTCGGACGTACCGTTCCGTGAACGCAAAGCACGTACTCTGCACGGCAGGAGAATGCCTTGTCGAAAACCTCTCTGTCTGTCTTGTCGTCAAACGCGAGCTGAACTATACCCGTTCTGTCGCGTAGGTCGATGAATATGAGCGCACCGAGGTCTCTCTGTCTCTGCACCCAACCCATAACGCATATTTCCTGACCTATCTGCGCCTCGTTTACCTCGGCACAGTAGCAGGTCCTTTTGTCCTGATTAGTTAAAAATTCTGCCATTTTTATGTCCTCTTTTTCTTAGATTTCTCTTGTTATCAGTATGCCTCTGCGCGTATCGTGTACGCGCCTGCTATCGCCTCGTCCGCCAGAGCCTTGAAGTCGAGCTTGTTCTCCTCAACGAGCACCTTTTCAAGCTGGGGCTTGGTTCTCGGATGCTTGGGGGTAAATACCGTACAGCAATCCTCGTAAGGCTCGATCGAGATATCAAACGTGCCTATCTTCGTTGAGATATCGATTATCTCAAGCTTATCCATTCCTATGCAGGGACGGAAAACGGGGATCGACGACGCATTGTCGGTGACCGCGATCGCTTCCATGGTCTGCGACGCGACCTGACCGAGACTCTCGCCCGTGATAAGACATTTACTGTCGTGCTCTGCCGCCAGCTTTGAAGCGATATACATCATATATCTGCGCAAAAGAAGCGTGAAATAATCCTCGTCGCAGTGCTTAACAAGCTCTTCCTGTATCTTGGTCAGCGACACGACGTGAACGTATATATCTCCCGTATATGCCGCTATCGTGCGTGCAAGTCTTATCACCTTGTCGCGTGCAAGCTCGCTTGTGTAGGGGAAGGATTCGAAATGAACCGCCTCGACTCTGACCCCCCTCTTTGCCATCATATATCCTGCAACGGGGGAGTCGATTCCTCCCGACAAAAGAAGCATTCCGTGACCGCTCGTGCCTACGGGAAGTCCGCCCGCGCCGTTCATCTGTCCTGCGTGAACGTAAGCAGCCTGCTCTCTTATCTCGACCTTAACGGTGATCTCGGGATTGTGAACGTCAACGCGCACCCTGCCCCTCGTCGCCTCAAGTATCTCTCCGCCGATTATCTGCGCGAGATCCATGGAATTATAGGGGAAAGTCTTGTCGCTTCTCTTTCCGTCCACCTTGAAGCTCTTTTTGCCCTCAAGAAACTGCGGGATATATTCCCTTGCGACTCTCTTAATGTCGTCGATGTTCTTTTCACACACCGCCGCGCGTCCGATAGCCGCGATTCCGAACACCTTGAGTGCGTCCTCGTACATCGAATCGATGTCGCAGAAATCGTCAAGCGGCTTTACGTATATCGTGCTCTGTGCGCGCGAAATTTCAAAATTTCCGTGCTTCTTCGCTCTCTTGCGAAGCTCCTTGCAGAGAATGTCCTCAAAATAACGCTTATTCGCTCCCTTGAGAACTATCTCGCCGTATTTGCAGAGTAAAATTTCCTTCATAGTCATTCCTCCTCTGCGCTCTTGTAGTAGTTCGGGAAGAGCTTTTCCCACACCTTCATACATCCTATCGTATCTGCGATAGAGGTGTGCGCGATTCCGTCCCACTCAATTCCGAGTGCCGCCATAGCATCGGTGAGCGATGCATGATTGAGGTCGGGCAGATGCTCGTGAGCGTAGCGGACGAACTCGTTTGCACAGCAACGGGTCTTTTCCTTGAGCCATTCGCGCTCGCCCTCGGTCTCGTATATGTACTTTATGTGGCTGTAGTCAGTCGAAACACCGTAGGCGATGATGTTATCGGCATTTGCGAAGATGATCTTTATCTCGGGGATAAGCTCGTCGAGCATGGGCGCATCTGCGACCATCTCGGGAGTGATACCGTGGATCTTCTCTGTGTTCTTCCATTTTTTCTTGTGCGCGGGCTTGACGAAGGTATCCATTATCACCTTTCCCGTCGCGTCCGTGATGGAAATCGAGATTATCTCGTCGTGGTTATACACACCCGTAAGCTCAAGGTCAAAGAATATGACCCTCTCCCTATCCATTCCGTAGAATGCGTTTCTGTGGATATCACCCTCTGCGCGTCTCTCTGCAAGGTCCTCCTCGTAGCAGGCGCGGCAGAGCTTTTTGCGGTATCTTACGTCTTTACCGCACTTAACACACGGCAGGGGGAGACGGATAGCCGTCTTCTTGTCGTAGAAATAGAGCGTAGTTCCGTCACCCTTTACGGTGAAAGCGACGGGCTCCTCGACGGTCTCGTAGTGCATCTGTGCGAGTCTTTCCTTGGTGTAATAGCCGCAGGATGCCGCCCTTTTGATGCTCATTCTCTCTATCACGCTTCCGCTGTCGAGCGACTTTTCCTCTTTTCTCGCTCTCGGGAAATACCACTGCTCGACGGGTGCCTCAACGACCTTATTGGGATCGAAGTAGTAGATTATGCTTCCGTCCTCCGCGGTGTCAAAAGCCGCGGGGTCGCCGTTCGGCATAAGGTGCATCTGCGTGAGTACGCCTCGGGTCAGATAATGCTTTTTATCCGCCTCGGCGCGCGATAAGTGCGGGATAGTAGCTCCCGACTTGAGCTTCATAGTGTTTTCCAAATCAAACCTCTTCCTTTTCCTTCACATAGGCAAAGCGCATACCTATACCGTTTTTTTGCGGCGGGTACGCGTATCGGGACCTATGCACAAGTGAAATTTATATATAATCTTATTATAAAACAAAATCAACCACCCTACATTATAACATATCCGTCCCCCTTTTACAAGGGCTTTTTTGAAATTTTCCCATCTTTTTATACAAAAAGGGTGTCGCAAAAGCGACACCCGAAGGAATAATGTCCGTATTATCTTTTGTTTTTTATTTTACTGCGTAGTAGGAATATCGTCCGGATGATAGAATGTTAACGTTCCATCCAAATACGCCTGAACATCTTCATCAACCAAAACAACGATTCCGCTGGGAAGTATATAACTGCCGTTGATAGATACCTGAGTGATAGATGCTATTGAATTGTAATAATCATCACGCAAGTCAATAAGATAACCGCATCCTGTACAAGGAGCAAAAATCCTACCAGTTAAATCCGATGCTGAAATAGTATGGTTTTCCGTCTGTGCTCCCGTTCCACAGGAGCACTTACGTGTGTGTTTATAATTATCTACATATACATACGCATCGCGCACATGTTCCTCGTAGAATGTATATTCCAATCCGTTAACGTTATTCACACACTTATGAAGGGAACTGTTATGATTTGTTTTGCTATAATTTTGTGTTACATTAGAATCAAACGGAGCAACATATCTGCAATACTCACATTTGTAGTAATCCTTTGTTCCGTAACTCGCGACTGCCATCATATTTCCACCAGATAAAGTGTGATTGTTTCCGCACGCTCCATAAGTTTGGTACGTGTAACCACTTAAACTAGCAACATTCTTAACGCCATTACAGATTGAGCACACAAGTTTATATTTTCCATCGCTCTGCAAACCCCAATTAAGCCATTTGTGATCACTATCCGTATGGAATCCTCTTGTTATGGCGACTCCCGCTATATCTTTATATGTTATATCAGCTGACCTTTGATTAATGGGTTCACCATATCCCATCAACACTTCATGATGATGCCAATCAGAGTCATCTGCATTACACAAATTCTTATCATCCAAATCCAGCAATCCAAGAACATGTCCAAATTCATGGGCACCTGTATTTGCTTTAAGCATAACTATGTCCGAACTTGACAAACCCGCAGACGAAGCAAAAGGTGAATCATCATAAAAAGCATCAATATTTACATCCAATTTCCACGTTGGTGCGTGGTAATGGGCAATAGGTTCATCCTCAATCATCCATACATACCCATCCGGAATAACTTGTGCAGCAGCGCCTTCAAGTTCGTTAATAGTTGCAGGATATATTGTTATATTTGCTTCTCCCTGCGTAACCTCTACTACATTTATTATTTTATTTTTTGTTATTGTTCCATCAGCATTGTAGGAATAAAAATAAACATTATTCCATTTTTCCATACTAGCGGCAAACGCAGATTTAATTTCTTCACCAACTAAACTGCTCTTGCCGTTGGGAGTCCACGAGTATCCTGCTGCTGGATCATCTACAAAACGATACGTTATTGTAGAGACTTCGTGAGGATAATGAACGCCATAAACATCATCTTGCAAAGCATACCACATTTCATTAATTCCATCACCTATATAATCTACACAATCATCATAATTTACGTCTAACATCGTATTATGTGCGAAAGCGGGAACTGCCATAACATTTATTAAATTCATTACAATTGCCAAAGTTAAAATGAAAGCAAGAAAACCTTTTCTAAATTTCATATCATTTACCTCCTTAATTAAAAAAATCATTGCATTTTATTTTAAGATATTATTTACAAAATCGTCAACCATAATTGTTCCATAGAAATTTTCTCTGCCCTTCTCGTCAGTAATACTATATTTGTCTTTTACCATTAAACTCATCAATACGTCGTAATATTGACCAAAGCTGTAAGTATAATCGTCTGCTTCGCTGCGTTCCGCATCAGAATAGACAGTGTACAGATGGAAAGAAAGATGGCAGTCACCATCCAAATAAACGCAAGGTATCGTGTTCATTGTATGATAATAAATGGACTTACAGTAATACATTGTGCTGTTGCTTTGAGAAAATCGGTTTAAGTAGCAATTCGGGTAATTCAAATAAATAAAAGTATCGTCAAATATAAATGGAGCGGCAATATTGACTCCGTTGTCAAACATTGGCGTGTATATTTGGAAATGCTCCATAGTCGGAACGTCTTTTTCTCCTGATACAATATCTGCGATGGTTAAAGCCTTATTTATTTGAAACACGACAGCCCATTTCATATCACTATAATATTCTTTGACATCCGACTCGTTCTTGTATCCAACCCAAGTATATTCGTTGCAGCTACGATAGCCTATATCTCCGTACTCGGAAGAAGAATTATAGTATCCGCAAACAAAATAATAATTCGACGGATCAAAAGCGACGTGTAAAGGCTGTATTCCGGCTTTAATATCATCAATCTTTTTAGAAAAAGTTCTGCCGATTAATTCGTAATCGGTCATATACTGATCTAAATATGCTACCAACGTAACAACAAGATCGCTGTTTTTATCCAATTCACCTTCAAGAATAACAGGAATATCACCACCTTTGTTATTTGTATCGACAGTATTTCCTTGATTTATCCCTGTGTCACCATTTAAACTGCCCCAAGTCGCACACCCCGAAAAACACATAAGCAATAAAGCGCCAAGCAAAACAAATGAGATAATTTTATTCATATTAGTACACCTCTTTCGAAAATATAACAAAATCAAAAAGGCACATAAATAGTCTGCAAATCAGCTCTACCTATGCGCCCTTATATTACAATTTGTAGTTGCCCTCTTTCACATTGAAAGCGACATCTAAATACATTCTGCGACAGGTAAAACTGCTGTTTTTGAATGAAATTCATGATAACCCCTCCAATTTTATACATTTGTGTTATAAGTATAGCATATTTCCCATCATTTGTCAAGTGATGGTTCTATTATTAATGAACTGTAGTGTGTAGAAAATATCCGTTACTTATTTCTTTATCCTTGATTAAAAGACGCTAACCCCTTGCAATTTGAAAAAATTTATGATATAATGTAATTTGGATTATAATGCGAGCAGTATGCGCTCTTGCGGAAAGGAGAAGATATGGTAAGAATTGAAGCTGTCGCAAAAAAGAGCCGAGCCGACAAAGCGGGTGTCAGGTGCGGCGATATTCTCGTTGCAATAAACTCAAGAGAGATAAACGACGTTCTCGATTACCGTTTTTTCCTTGCGGAGAATGAGGTCACGCTCTCTCTTCTGCGAGACGGTAAGAGTCTTTCGGTCAAGATAAAAAAGTCGCAGTACGACGATATCGGACTTGATTTTGAGACTCCCCTTATGGACAAAAAGCACTCATGCGAAAATAAGTGCATCTTCTGCTTTATTGACCAGCTTCCGCGCGGAATGAGAAAGACTCTCTATTTCAAGGACGACGATTCGCGTCTCTCCTTCCTGCACGGAAACTACATCACACTGACAAATCTTCACGACAAGGATATAGACCGCATAATCGAGATGCACATCTCCCCCGTAAATATCTCGGTTCATACCACAAATCCCGAGCTGCGCGTGAAAATGATGCACAACAAGCGCGCGGGTGAGGTGCTCTCGTATATAAAACGGCTTGCGGATGCGGGAATATCACTTTGCGGTCAGATAGTACTCTGCAAGGGCATAAACGACGGCGAGGAGCTTGACCGATCACTTCGCGATCTTTCCCAATTTTTCCCTGCAATGCAGAGCGTGTCTATAGTACCCGCGGGACTAACAAAATTCCGCGAAAAGCTCTATCCCCTTGAAGAATTTTCAAAGGAAGAAGCCGCGTCTGTTATAGATCAGATCGCGCGCTTTGGCGACGAAATGAAGAAAAAGCACGGTGTCCGCGTATTCTACCCTGCCGATGAGCTTTATCTCAAGGCGGAGCGAGCACTTCCCGACGAGGACTTCTACGACGGATATCCGCAGATAGAAAACGGTGTCGGAATGATAACCTCGACACTGACCGAATTCTACGACGAGCTTGAATACATCGACGAGTATATCGGAGAAGCTACCCTTCCCCGTACCGTGTCTATCGCCACAGGCGAGGCGGCATATTGCCTGCTTAAGTCAATGGCACTCAAGCTTGAAGAAAAGATCGAAGGACTTAAAGTAAACGTATACAAGATCAAAAATAACTTTTTCGGTGAGAGCATAACCGTTGCAGGACTTCTGACGGGCGGCGATATGGCTTCCCAGCTTGAAGGAAAGGCGCTCGGCGACATCCTCCTCTTCCCCGAAAACTCACTCCGTGCCGACGGCGACCTCTTCCTTGACGATATGTCGCCCGAGGAGCTGTCAGACAAGCTAGGGGTTGAGGCGAGACCCGGACACAACGACGGAGCGCAATTTATCCGCGACGTACTCGGGCTTTAAAAAATAATTCACCAAAATTCAATCACTCGAAGATCCTAAATTCCTTTTTGTTTGAAGGTTTTTGGATTCCAAAACCTTTTTCCTTAAAAAAGGTTTTGGCGGGGTGCAGGGGCAGAGCCCCGCACAGAAAGGACATAAAAAATGGCAAGACCCATTATTGCAATAGTTGGACGCCCGAACGTGGGCAAGAGCACCCTTTTCAATAAGCTCATAGGCGAGCGTCGCTCGATAGTTGAGGACGTGCCGGGAGTTACCCGTGACCGAATCTACGGCGAGACAGAATGGTGCGGCAAAAAATTCAGCGTTATAGATACGGGAGGAATCGAGCCCAAGAGCAACGACGTTATCCTCTCGCAGATGAAATTTCAGGCGCAGGTGGCGATCGATGACGCGGACGTTATCGTGTTTATGTGCGACGTACGCACAGGACTCACCGCGTCGGATAAGGACATCGCCATCATGCTCAAAAAGAGCGGAAAGCCGATAGTTCCCTGCATAAACAAGTGCGACAGCGTAGGTCATCTTCCCTACGAATTTTACGAGTTCTACGAGCTCGGATTCGACTGCGAGCCGGTTGCGGTCTCATCTGTTCACGGCTCGGGAACCGGAGATCTGCTTGACGCGTGCGTTGAGGCGGTCGGAGAATGGGACTACGAGGAAGAAGAGGACGATTCAATCAAGGTCGCCGTTATCGGTAAGCCTAACGCGGGAAAATCCTCGATAATCAACCGTATGCTCGGCGAGGAGAGACTTATCGTCTCAAATATCGCGGGAACCACGCGCGATGCCGTTGACTCAAAGCTTGAAAACGATCACGGCAAATTTACCCTTATCGATACTGCGGGAATCCGCCGTCAGTCCAAGATCAACGACAACATCGAGAGATACAGCGTTCTCCGCGCACACATGGCTGTAGAGCGCGCCGACGTATGCCTTATTATGATCGATGCCTCGGTAGGAATCACCGAGCAGGACGAGAAGATCGCAGGAATCGCGCACGACTCGGGCAAGGCGAGCATCATCGTCGTAAACAAGTGGGATTCTATTGAAAAGGATAACTCCACTGTAAACGAGTTTACCCGTCAGATACGCGAGCACCTCTCATATATGCCCTACGCGCCCATCATCTTCGTGTCCGCAAAAACGGGACAGCGTATAGACAATATTTACGAGCGCATAAACTACGTGCACAATCAGGCAAACACCCGTATCTCAACGGGTATGCTCAACGAGGTTCTCGGCGAGGCGCAGATGCGCGTTCAGCCCCCCACGGATAAGGGCAAGCGCCTTAAGATCTACTACATGACACAGATCAGCGTCGCACCCCCCACCTTCGTTATCTTCTGTAACGATGCCGAGCTCTTCCACTTCTCTTATCAGAGATATATAGAAAATTGCCTGCGCGAGACCTTCGGCTTCTCGGGCACACCGATAAAGATCATCATCCGCGAGCGCGGTGAGGATAATAACAAATAAACTTCCCGAGGTAAGCGTATGGACCAGAACAAAAAAGATAGGGAGAATGCACGCGATGCCGCTATGGCAGAGGCGAGAATGAAGCTGATAAAGATCGCGTCGGTCGGAGTTGCGGGAGGAATCGTGCTCGCCTGCTATTCCTACACCAAGGTAGAGGATGCTTTTCTACAGACCGTTCTCTACGGAGCTGCAAGTCTTATTTCGGTGATATGCGGAATAATCATCCTCGGCACCGTCTCGCTCGGACGCGAGATGAAATCGAGAAGAAATTTCTTCCTCTACGATCATCGCGAGAAAAAGGACATTGAGGTGCGTGAGCTTACAGTCGCGCGCGTCCGCGAGAAGCTTCGCGAGTTTATGAGCATCTTCAAGCATCGCGGCAGGCTTTACGTAGGTGAGCTCTTTGACGAAAATCCTCACATTCCCGAGCACTTCAAGCCACTCTTCTGCTACGAGATACTCTGCGAGCTCGCGTCGGGCGAGGGCGGGATAGATGCGGGGACCTTCCTCGGCTTTGGCAGAGAGTGTGCCGAGATCTTCTCGAAATATCTTCGCGAAAACAAAGACTATGAGCTTGCCACGGGCATAAACGGCTTTTTCTGCGAATATTCCCCCGAAAACAACAATTCCGAAAGCTTTAAGGAGTACCTTAAAGCGAAAAAAGAGCATATTGAAGAAAAAATGCTCTCATACACCATCGAAAACATCGACAAATTCAAATAAAAGTCTTATTTCTCCCGAAAGGAGAGTGAAAATATGTTTATTGACAAAATAAAGATCTATCTCAAGGCGGGCAACGGCGGAAACGGTGCCATTGCCTTTCACAGAGAAAAATACGTGTCTGCGGGCGGACCCTCGGGCGGTGACGGAGGAAACGGAGGAAATATCGTTTTCCGTGTCGATCCCGGCTCTAATACCCTGCTTGCATTCCGTTATAAAAGAAAATTCATTGCCGCAAACGGCGGAGACGGTATGGGATCGAAGTTCCACGGAAAGAGTGCTGACGATCTCGTTATCCTCGTCCCACCCGGAACGCTCATCAAGGACGTTGAGAGCGGAAAGATAATCCACGATATGTCGGAAAACGACGGCGCGGATTATATCTGCTGTAAGGGCGGCCGCGGCGGTTGGGGTAACAAGCATTTTGCCACCCCCACGCGCCAGACTCCCAGATTTGCAAAGAACGGAACTCTCGGCGAAGAAAAAGAGGTCGTTCTGGAGCTTAAAATGATAGCGGACGTAGGACTTATCGGTATGCCGAGCGTTGGAAAATCCTCCATCCTCTCGGTAATCTCATCCGCAAAGCCCAAGATCGCGGACTACCACTTCACCACCCTCTCTCCCAACCTCGGTGTCGTTTCGACGGGTCCCGAGCGCGGATTCGTTGCCGCGGATATCCCCGGACTTATCGAGGGCGCGGCAGACGGCGCAGGACTCGGACACTCCTTCCTGCGCCACGTTGACCGTTGCAGGCTTCTTCTTCACGTCGTTGACATCTCCGCATTTGAGGGAAGAGACCCTACCGACGATATCATTACTATCAACCGCGAGCTTGAGCGTTACAGCCCCGAGCTTGCCACGCGTCCGCAGATAATCATTGCGAACAAGGTCGACTCCCTCGACCGCGATATTGTTGACGTTGAAAAATTCGAAGCCTTCGTCAAGGAAAACGGCTGGGAGATGATGTATATCTCTGCATACACGGGCGAAAATCTCGACGAGATGATAACCATGGTCGAGCGCAGACTCAATACCCTCCCCCCCATCACCGTGTACGAAAGAGAGTACGACGAGACCGACGCATACGTCCAGAGCGGCAAGGAAACTGTCATCACGCGCGAAAACGAGAAATTTATCGTCGAGGGCGATTGGCTCTATAACCTTATGGGACAGATCAACTTCGATAACTACGAATCTCTTGATTACTTCCAGAGAGTCCTCTCCAAGAGCGGTGTATTCAAGGCTCTTGAAGAAAAAGGCTGCTCGGACGGAGATACCGTATCTATCTACGGCTTTGAATTTGACTACGTTAAGTAAAAATCTCATAAAAACGAAAGGAGAAGTATATGAATATTTGGCACGACATATCCCCCGAGGAGATAACTCCCGACCGATTTACCGCGGTTATTGAGATCCCAAAGGGCAGCAGCTGTAAATACGAGCTTGACAAGAGGAGCGGACTTCTCCGCCTTGACCGAGTCCTCTACACAGCGACTCACTATCCCGCGAACTACGGATTCATCCCCCGTACTTATGCAGACGACGGAGACCCTCTTGACGTGCTCGTCCTATGCGCCGAGCAGATATTCCCACTTACACTCGTTGAGGTATACCCTATCGGTGTGATGCGAATGATAGACGGTGGAAAGATCGACGACAAGATAATCGCCATTCCGCTGTCAGATCCGACTTATAAGGGTATCCGCTCGATAAACGAGCTGCCACGGCACATTTTTGACGAAATAATGCACTTTTTCACGGTCTACAAGCAGCTTGAAAACAAGCAGACCGCGGTAAAGGAGCTTTATGATTACAAGGATGCCATCGAGATCGTGCGCGAGGCGATAGAGTCTTACGAAGCTCTTATGAAAAACGGCGGCGAAAAATGAATATATCCTCCCCACTTTGTAAATAATCTTATTACACAAAGATTGGGGAGGATATTTTTATGCTTAAAAAGATTCTTTTGATTTCCGCGGCAGTAGTGGCGGCGGTGCTCGGGGTTTTTGGATTCGCGAAGAATTCCAAGAAGATGAAGGCACGCAGAATGGTAAAGCGAGTAGGTAACGCAATGTACACCGCAGGTACAATGCTCCGCACGCTTTCAATGCAGGTCGCGGCACAGTAAAAAGAGACTCCGACAGGAGTCTTTTTTTACATTCAAATTTTGATTTGGCGGTCTGTTGCTATTGGACAAACGATTTAAATTACCGCCACGGCTACCAAACGCACGTCACTCACACACCGTAGGGGAGGCGCTTGCTCCTCCCGCTAACAAACGACTATTAAACCCTTATGGCTAAAGAAGAAACAAATGCTTTAGATCGGGAGGAGCAAGCACCTCCCCTACGGTTTTAAAGTGACGTT
>JBGUSX010000008.1:0-4066 GCA_045132775.1 Eubacteriales bacterium | reverse complement strand
GCGATCCTGCCGTCGTTATTCGGCGGTGATGGAGGTACAACAAATAAATATAAGGACTTCATCCAGGCGGGGGAATCTGCAATTATTTGGCCGTGGGAATATCAGACAGTATATGAAAAATACACGGAACTGAAATTTGATGGCATTGAATACCTTGGCAGAGGACGCGAGGTATCGGCTTCGCACGTTGGCGAGATCATTGGTAACCACACCGTGGTAGGATATGACGAGATCAATAGTGGTAAGAAATACACCAAAGAGTTTGAAGTATATAAGCTGAAGGATGTTGCACAGAGTCAGTTTGTTGCAGTGAAAATGGAGGGCAAGTATTACGTCTTCAAGAATGACAAGTATGCTCCTCCAAGCACCTTGGGCGAATTGTTCAACTTAGTAGATCTGCCGAAAGTGATTGAGCTAAACGAGTTCTCTGAAAACGGTGACGGCCCAAACAAGAACCACTATGTTTTGAAAAGCGATGATTACGTGTGGGAAGTGCTTGCCGGTTGTAAAAATGCAGATTTCGTTGAAGACGATAAATGGACAGTTCACAAGAGGGATCATCTCAGCTTCACAGTAACCTCTGAGACATTGGGAGTGTATCGTGTCGCAATGTACGTTACGGCAGACGGTTATCTTTGGACGAATGCGTTCAGTTATCAGTACCTCTTCAATATCGGCGAGGATGCAGCCGGAAAGATTATTAAATACGCGAAAGAAAACTCTTCCGAAGCAGAATATAAACCGTATCAAAACCGGATTGTCGGCAAGGTTGTAGAGGTCACCGACGAATATATTTTGATCGATGACACAGTGCTCTGTAATAACCCGTCTGATGGCACCACATACAAGGTCTTGCTGAATGACCTGCGCATTTCACGCTACGTTGATCACGAGATCATCAAGGTTGGCAGCACCGTGCAGATCACATTTGAGGGTGAAATTGACGAAGCAAATACAATTGATAGTGCAATCTCTGCATCTCAGGTGAAAATCTCCGGTGGAGATGTGCTGATTCCCGAATAAAGAATATCTAAGGGCATCACAGAAATGTGATGCCCTTACAAATGGGTAGAAAAAGTCACAATTTTATGATATAATATTGTTAAAAACAATTCCTCCGAAGGAGAACGAATATGGCAGACAAGAACAGACCGTTACACATACTGAAATACCTGTGGGATCACACCGACGAGGAACATCCTGCGATCATAACAGATATCCTTGCTCATCTTGAAGAGTGTGGAATTCACACGAATAGAAAGACGGTTGCCTCGGATCTTGCGGATCTCCAGGATAGCGGATTTGACATTGTCTGCAATAAGAGCCGACAGAACCAATACTTCATCGGCAGCAGATCGCTCGAACTTGCCGAGCTGAAAATGATCGTGGATGCGATCCAGGCGGCAAAGTTTATCTCAGAGAGCAAGAGCCTGACTCTTATTGAAAAGGTTTCTTCCTTGGCAAGTCCTCATCAGGCAGAGCAGCTCAAGCGACGTCTGTACGTTGAAGGTAAAGCTAAGACCACAAATGAAACTGTCAATTATACGGTTGATCTGCTGCAGTCTGCCATCCAATTGCATAAGGCGGTAGAATTCCAATACATAGAGTACACACCGAGAAAAGAAAAGGTTTTGAAGTACGATGGATACACCTATCGCTTCTCTCCATATGACCTTGTGTGGAACAATGACAGCTACTATGTTTTTGGCTGGATAGAAAAGTATAAGAAGGTCATCAAGTTCCGTGTCGACAGAATGCATCGCCCGAAGTTCTCGGAGGTCGAGTACCATCCAAGACCGGACGATTATGACATTCAAGAATACTGCGAACAGGTCTTCATGATGTACGACGGAACTCGGAGCATCGTCAAGCTGAAATGCGATAACAGCCTCATGAAGACGATTGTAGACCGTTTCGGTGAAGACGTGGAAACACACCTGCTCGACGATAAATCCTTTATGGTGACCGCAGAAATCGCTGTTGGCCCTCCGTTCTTTTCGTGGGTGTTCAATTACTGCGGAAAGATACAGATCATCGAGCCACAAAGTGTGAAAGAAGAGTATTTGAATCGAGTAAAAGAAGCATACAACAACATCTGATGAAAAAGGTGGGCGCAAATACGCCCACCTTTTTTTGACTTTTCAAAAACCCCTTGTGTTCGAACCAATGTTCGTGTATAATATGGTTACAGTGTTCAGTAAACACTGAACGCGAATGAGAAAGGGGTGTTTCCGTGAAGATCAATCACACATTTGGAACATTCATAAAAGAGAAAAGAAAAGAGAGATGCGTCTCTCTGCGAAAATTTGCTGAACAAGTTGGAATATCTCCGGTGTATCTTTCTAACCTTGAAAACGACCGTATGCCCGCCCCGAAAGACGATGTCGTTTCAAGCATAGCAAGACAGCTCCATCTCAATGAAGCAGATACCGCGATGCTTTACGATCTTGCGGCGAAAGCTAAAAACAGCACCGTGGTGTCACAGGATCTGCCGGATTACATAATGGAAAGAGACATTGTCCGAATCGCACTCAGAACGGCGAAGGACGTTGACGCAACTGACGAGGAATGGCAAGAGTTTATAGCCAGCCTCGAGGCGCGTAGGAGGAAGAAACAGGAGGGCGAATAATGATCGAAATCAAATACTTGCGACCAGAGCTCCTCGAAGCAATCGCAAGGAACACTTTGAAAAAGTATGACGAGAGTCTTGTTAGCGGTTATGATGCCAAGGAGGTTCCCATCGAGGATATTATTGAAAGCATGGGACTCTCATTGGAATACCAGTACATTCGCAACAATGGACGTATCCTGGGCGAAACCGTCTTCGATGATGCCTATGTCCCAATCTACAATATGGATGAAAAGCGATATGAGCTCATCTTTGTTGAGCGTGGGACGATCATTCTTGATGCGAGCCTTCTGCGATGCAGAACACGTGGAAGACATCGCTTCACGGCAGCTCACGAGCTTGCACACTGGCTTATTCACCAAGAATTGTATTCGGGTACTGGTGATGCGGCAGCGATGCTGAAAAGCCTCAGTAAAAGCTCAGAGGCAGATAGAAGAATAGAGCTTCAGGCAGATATGCTTGCAAGTGCTTTGCTTCTTCCCATCAGCCAAGTCAAAAAAGCGTTTTATCGGACTTCGGGCGAAGACCGAGTATCACGGTTGGCGGCACAGTTTGGCGTTTCCAATCAGGCGATGGAAATCAGACTGCGCAACCACCATCTGATATAAAGCCGATAAAACGGCTTTTTTTACCCATAGTGTTCAGTATTTACTGAACAAAAACGGTGCCCGACTCATTATATCACCGACTTCAAGAAAATTTTGTCAATAACGGTACAGAATATTACAAAATTCTGCGTGGGGCTTTTGGTATAATAGTGTCGAGGAAATGACTGAGCCGTAAGATAACAATCACTTCCTATCAGAAAAGATCACTTTTATTTATCTAAACAGGAAGGAGTTTATCAATAAGGGTCGAGAAGTTTTTCTCAAATTCAAAATAAAGGAAGTGATCGGTATGATTTTTATTCAGCAAGTATATGAGGATGTTGACATGAAAAGCGATTGTGTCAGATGTCCTTCTTGCAAACGTGGTAGGCTCTGCGATAAGCCTATGGGAGACATAGCAACGGTGATCGCGCTAAAGACCGATCACCAAGAAAAGACAGGCAGTAAGATTATACTGAAATGTCCCAAATGCTCCCAAAAGTTCCTCATTCACTTTTCAAAAGAGTGAGCAAATAAAATCGAATAGCTATTATTAACTATTAATACGTTTCGTACATAGCATTCCATCCGCCGGACACGCTGGTCATAGATCAGTAAAGCAAGCCGGAAAAGAGCTTATATCCACCCGCAAGGGTGAGAACACTGACCATCGAGATAGGGCATGACAAACAGCTTTTTAGGTTGTTGTTGTCATGCCCATTTTTTATTGCATCCTTTCTGCCTAAAAAGCAGAAAGGATTTTTTATGTTTAGGAGTTGGCTTTGCTACATAGCTAAGTACCCGTGATCTCCGATTTTTGAACTCGAACCAATCAAATTCAAAAATCAAA
>JBGUSX010000007.1:0-22890 GCA_045132775.1 Eubacteriales bacterium | reverse complement strand
ACGTTGCTCTAAAAACCGTAGGGGAGATGCTTGCTCCTCCCGCTTGGCGAACATCTATAAAACTCTTATGGCTAAAGAAGAAACAAATGCTTTGGAACGGGAGGAGCAAGCACCTCCCCTACGGTTTTAAAATGCTGTTTGATTTATAGCCGTGAGAAAATTTAAAATTGTCTGCAATTTTTAAACACCCCTATAAACTGCAATTTTACATTCCGGCTGAATAGTTACAAAACAATTTCTCAAGCAATCTCAATCAAAAGGAGGGACAACAATGAGCCAAAGAAAAAATAAAAAGCGCGGATTTACGTTAGTGGAGCTTCTTGTCGCTATGCTCTGCGCCACTATTGCCACTACTATGATCGTCGGCACTACCCTCTTTATTTCCTATTCAACAAACGAGCTCATACAGGCGGGCTCGGAAGGCTATCGCGTAAAAAATATCGCGGATTATATCATATCTCAAAACCACAAAAGCAACCCCCAAGCCGAATATATCGTAAGCGACCAAGAAAACGCCCTTTTCCACAATGACACCGTCATTGCACGGGACACCCAAATTTTGAAGATCGAGTTCTCGGACGACGAGAATTTTATATATTGTAATTTAGTTTTTCAGGATGACTCCTACCGCTTTGTTGCGGGAACTAAGAAAGGTGGATGAACATGACCCAGAATACATGCACGATAGAATACTGTAACTTCCGCTCGGGATACCTTAAGATCAGTATCCCTGCCGACAACAGATCCTCCGCCAACACGTTCATGATCGAGCTTGAAGACTATATCATGGAGGACGGTGTGCCCAAGAATATTGAGGCACTCGCAGACCGCATAAGGTTCGAGGTGGGTGACGCTGCGATACCCCCCATCACCCTGCTTTTGCGTTGCGAGGAGACCTATAAGAGTATCTCTACCCTCCCCCCTATGAGTCCCCTTAAGGCTAACCCCCTGCTCGCCAAGGAGCAAAAGGCGGCTCGTGTCAACCCCAACTTCGTGATCGCTACGAACGTTTTTCATCACACCCTGGGCTACATATACAACATCTACTTTATGCCCAAGCGCGTTATCGAGGCGTTCAAAAAGCTTGCAAAGCTGCTCAACACAAAGATCAAGGTCACTGAGCCCTTCGGCTTCCGCTACAATCAGTCGACAAGCTACGGCGGTACCTACGCAAATATCTACGTTTGCAAAAAGGTCTGCACCCTTACTCTCGTCGCTAACAAGACTCTCATAAGCACCTACGATTTTGAGTTTGAGAATGAACGCGATATCATCAGCCAATTCCTCCTGGTCATCTCCAAGCACGAATTTGAGCTGGCACATAAAAAAATTCAGCGCTATCACGTTGAGTCCGACGAGGAGATCAATATTGATCTCGGCATTCTGGAAACAGAGGTAAAGCCGTCTGCCCAAACACCTTCAGACAAGGCAGAGAAACAGGATTCGGCGGATACCGACTCGGAGATCGAGGTCGAGAGCGACGAGGTCATGAATTCAACCTTCTCGGAGCGTCATTCCGCTTCATCCGACGCTATCAAGCAGAGATATACAAAGCTTGCGGAAAAGTTGCTCTCATACGACGGAATGCGTTGTCAGATCACGGATCAGGCGGCTGCCTTTTACGTTGACAAAACGGTCTACGCGCGCCTTGACATTAAAGGCTCGCGCGTGTGTCTCTATATGGCACTCGATGCCGAACAGTACAAAAATACCCGCTATGAGTGCGCGATCACTAAGCGTCGCGGATTTGAATCTACCCCTTGTCTGTACCGCATCTCCACGAGATTCCGCCAGGACGGTGCCTACGTTATGATCGATTCGCTTTCTCAGCAATACGGTCTCGTTCCCAAAGCTCTCCCCAAGCAGTGAGGATCCTCGCCGATGAAAAAGAAAAAAGGAACTACTCTTGTGGAGGTCCTGGTTGCCATTGCCGTGTTTACTATCATCTCGGTAGCAATGTTTTCCTCGCTTCTCGTTATGCGGAAGACCTCGGCGCGACAGGAGGAATACCTGCGCTTTGAGATGATCTGCACCGATATCGCCTTCTACGGCGACGTGTATAATCGCAACTGGGATATGTATTATTTTTCGCTTCCCGAGTCGCAGGAGGAAGGACAGATCTATTTCGGCTATGATTTTGCTGTGTCCGAGACCGACAGGATATATTGCCTGTCATATTCTTATATTGACACCAACAGCGACGGATACGAGGAGCTTGTCGTCAGCATTCGTCACGTCGAAAGCGGACGGATAATTATTGAAGATCTTAATTACGGAGGAGGAAGATATGTCGAATAAGGCAAAAAAAGGCTACGTACTCGCGATCGTTATGATCCTTACTTTTGTAATGAGCCTCACTATCGTTTCCACCTTCTCCGTCGTATATAGGTATATGAAATT
This sequence comes from Eubacteriales bacterium, assembly GCA_045132775.1. Taxonomy (GTDB): domain Bacteria; phylum Bacillota; class Clostridia; order Oscillospirales; family CAG-272; genus SVTX01. The sequence goes on along the minus strand of JBGUSX010000007.1, from coordinate 20,490 downwards.
GACCGAGCGCGGCATTGAGGATCTCAGAGATGACCTCTACGTCCCCGCTATTTCAACGGAGGTGGAGACCAATGACTGAGCTTAAGCCATTGATAGCGGTTTTTGCATTCATCTTCGGCGCTGTATTCGCAAGCTTCGGCGGAGTCGTTGCTTACCGTCTCCCCCGGGGGCAGTCGATAGTCAAGCCCGACTCATATTGCCCCGCCTGCAACAAGGATATTAAGCCGTACGATAATATTCCGATCATATCCTGGCTTGCGCTCGGCGGAAAATGCCGTAGCTGCAAGGCAAAGATCGGTGTTTTTTCCCTGCTTTGCGAAATTTTCGGCGGAATCGGCTTTTGCGGCGCATATCTTATGTACGGAGACAGCCTGAATACTCTTCCGATCTTTATCGCACTTCTGTTTTTAGTCTTTTTGTTTCTTATAGTAGCCGCGATCGACTATGAAACACACGATATTTACAACGTCACTCTGATCATCTTCGGAGTTATCGCTCTCTTTATTTCCCTTTACCGTGTTCTTGCCTTGAATGAGTCAATATGGAGCTTTCTTGGCGGTGCGGCTCTGGGATTTGGATTTTTCGGCATTATTGCCCTTGTCTCCAAGCTGATACTTAAGCGCGACGCGCTTGGTAGCGGTGATATATGGCTGGTCGGGATCGGCGGCTTGATGCTTGGAGCGTTTCCCCTGCTCATTGCTATTCTCATAGCCACACTGCTTGGAAGCGTGATCGAGCTGTTAAGGATCAAATTCGGCAAGCAGGAAAGAGAGTCTGAGATCGCATTCGGTCCGTACCTTTTGCTTGGTATGGGTCTTATGGCGATATTCGGAGATCAGTTACTTGATTTTTACTGGAAGGTGGTGCTTTAATGGCTCTGTACCGTTGTACTGTTCTTAATTCGCTTGGCGAAAAACAAAGTCTTGTGCGCGAAGCGGGCGATGTCGTCAGCCTGCGCGCAGAGCTTAAAAAAGATAACTATTATCCCGTCAAGCTTACAATAATCAAAGAAAAAAAGAAAAATGAGTTTTTCTCGGTGAGCAGCCGTGTAAGTCCCGACGAGGTAATCAGCTTTTTGCGTCAGTTCTCGGTTATGGTCAAGGCAGGAATCCCGATCAGTGACTGTATTAACACTCTTCGCGCACAAAAATACACGCCAACCTTCCGCAACGTATTGCAAGCGGTGTATTTTGATATCGAATCCGGAGTGCTGCTCTCGCAGGCATTTGCAAAACACCCAAAGGTCTTTCCTCGCTTCTTTATCAATATGGTCGCCATAGGAGAGGCTAGCAGCTCTCTTGATAGGGTTCTTGTCAGTATGGCAGATTACTATGAAAACGACCGAAAGATCAAGAAAAAAGCCTCATCTGCCATGGTATACCCCATTATGCTCTTGGTGATGGTCTTCGTTGTTCTCTTATTCGTAACACTGTTTGTCCTGCCGCAGTTTGAGACTACTATCAACGAGCTCGGCGGAGATATTCCGTGGATCACAAAGCTCTTGATGGATATTTCCAAGTTTATGCAGGAAAATATCATCTTTATCATTCCCGGAGTTGCGCTGCTGGCATTTGTGCTCTTTTTGCTCTCAAAGACCAAAAAGGGCGAGTACGTTAAGGACTTTCTCTTGTTTCATCTTCCCATTATCGGCAAGGTGCAGCGTAACCTTATCACTTCCAGATTCTCCAAAGCGTTTGTAATTCTGCTCGGAAGCGGAATGAATATGGTGGACTGTCTCGAAAACCTGAGAAAAATGCTTGGCAATGCCGTGTTCAGTGAAAAATTCAGCTATACTATAGAAGAGGTCAAGCGCGGAAGAAGGATCGCTCCCTCCCTTGCGGCAACCGAGCTATTCCCCACGATGCTGACCGAAATGATCGACGTTGGAGAAAAAAGCGGAAACATCGAGGACGTGCTTAACTCCACAAGCTCCTATTTTGATGAGTGCGTGGAATCCAGCATCGCCAAGGCGATCGCCGCGCTGGAGCCTATCATGATCGTAATTCTCGGTCTTATCGTCGGTGTGGTCATTCTTGCGGTGCTTCTGCCCATGATGTCGTTGATGAATAGCATTTAAGGAGAAGATCTTATGGTTTTTAATCGACTTTTTACAAATTACCTAATTGAAAAGCAGGCATTGTCAGACGAGATCGCTGCCGAATGGCTGGAGCGATCAGATGCAGCGGGTTCGCCTATATACCTTGAGCTCGTACGTGGCGGGATCATTGAAGAGGAGCCACTTTATCATCTTCTTGCGGATTTTCTCGGTTACGAGTATCGTTTCTGCCAGCTCTCTGAGATAGATCTGAAATTCGTTAAGCAGTACCCAAGAGATCTGCTGATCGAATACCAGGGTGTCCCCTTCGCACTTGAAGGCGATGTACTTACGGTTCTGGGCTGCAACCCCTTCCGCATTGAAGAATTCCACGAGCTTTTGATCTATGGCGGAAAGAAGCTGAAGTTCATTATCAGCCCACCAACGCAGATGGCGCGAATTCTGGACTATGCGAACAACAAGATCCAGCAGGACATCGTGCTGACCGACTATTCAAAAACGACCTCTGATATTACCGAGGCAAGCCCCAATACCCCTATTGATGCTCCCATTATCAAGCTTTGCGACTCGATATTGAAGGATGCGATCAACCGCGGAGCCAGTGATATTCACATAGAGCCTTTTGAGACTACGATCTACCTGCGCTTCCGCATCGACGGCAAGCTAAATAAGATTGAGGAATTGATGCCACACATGTTCCCCGCACTTCTGGCGCGCTATAAAATAATGGCGGAGCTGAACATCGCGGAGCGTCGAGTCCCCCAGGACGGAAAGATCAGTATGACTGTGAACGGAATTCCCTACGATTTTCGTGTATCAACCATACCAACCATACACGGTGAAAAGATCGTTATACGAATTTATAACCGCCAGTTTCATTCAAATGATATCGCGTCGCTCGGTTTTTCGGAAAAGCAACGTGAGCTCATCATGAGCATGATCACAAGGCCTCACGGTATCATCCTTTTGACAGGACCCACGGGAAGCGGTAAGAGTACTACGCTTTATACCTTCCTCCGTTATCTCAACAAAGAGGATACAAATATTATGACGGTTGAGGACCCTGTTGAGAACGAGATCATTGGAATCAATCAGGTTCAGGTAAACCCCAAAGCACAGCTTACCTTTGCGGCTGCACTGCGAAGCTTCCTCCGTCAGGACCCCAACGTCATCATGATCGGTGAGATCCGTGACGAAGAGACCGCACAGATCGCAACGAGAGCCGCTATCACGGGACACCTGGTCTTCTCCTCTATACATACCAACGATGCCGCGGGTGTTATTACCCGTCTGATAAATATGGGTATTCCCAAGTATCTCGTAGCCGACTCCCTGCTCGGTGCTATCTCGCAGCGTCTGGTGCGTAAGCTTTGTCCCAAATGCAAGACCGCGCGCATGACTACAAAAGCCGAAATGGATATGCTCGGGATCAGCGAGGAAGCAGAGATATTTGATGCAGTCGGATGTCCATATTGCAATCAAACCGGATATCTTGGCCGTATCGGCGTTTTTGAGATCATGGTACTTAATGATGAGATCCAGAGTATTCTTATGTCGGATGATTTCACCAGTGAAAAGATCGGAGAGATCGTTGAACGCGATATGACTACTGTTCTCAATCACACAAAGGAACGTGTATTGGCGGGAGAGACCAGCATGGAAGAATACGAGGATCTGGTGGATATCGTTATTTCATAATAAATTCCAGTGAAAATGCACCCAAGTAAGCTATTGTTACTTAAAATTTTTCACAAGAAAGCAAAAAGGAGCAAGCCTCAGCTTGCTCCTTTTGCGCATTTAATTCAACTTACTCTTCAACCTCGAAAGCGTCTTACCAAGTCCACAGACGGGGCAGACGTAGTCAGCGGGAACGTCCTCCCCACAATGAAATAATATCTCATTACAATATAATTTTGCTCATTTGAGTTAAAAAGGTTAACCTATCAGAGTTGTCTTTGAATTTTTTGCGTGATATAATGTTAAAAAGTCAAATGTGAACTAAATGGGGTCCACTTCACTTATTTTGCATTTTTTGTGCATATTTACACGGATAAAGATCATCCCCGTGAGCATTGCCCACGGGGATGAAAATGCTAATATTGATTAGACCAACAACAGAATTGTTGTTAATAATTATTCTGCTGAGGGCTCATGGAAGGTATGAACTCTGAGAGTGCCGGTTGCAAGAAGGTCACCGTCTGCATCATACTGGTTAACCTGGAGGGTTACCCATCCAGATGCGTAGTTATCACTTCTACCGGAGTAAATTGTAAGAACGCCGTCCTTCAACTCATAGCCGTATTCGTGATCGGTACCATTGACAATAACTGCGCTTTCGAAAAGATCAAATACCTTACCGTCGGTAGCGGATACTGTTTCGTTCCAGAGGTTACCTGTCATACCGGAAAGGTTCGTAATCTTGTTGCCATCCTCGTCATAAGCTGTCAGCTGGCTGTTAAGATATACTACAAAGCTTGTAGCACCTTCAACGGGAGTTACGGTGTATCCGTCATCTCCTGCAACGGGAGCGACAACAGTCAGCTTTGTCGAGGGATACTTATTATCATATCTGCTGGTCTCAACACCGTTGAGAACGTAGTTGGCATGTGAACACATAGCCATTATCTGATAGCAATCACTTCCGGTTGTTGTGTACATCTTGCCTGTGTAGCCGGATTTCTCGTCCATATTGATGGTGAGCTTGTAGTTAGCACCCTCATATCCGTGACCGAGCATACCGCCGATAACATTACCGCTTGTGCAAACGAGAGTTACATCAGACTTTGCGTTAACGAAGGTAACAGTATAGTCAGCACCGTTAGTGCCACCTGCATTAGCAGTACCGTAATTATAGAAGGAGCCCATATTGTACTGACCCTCTATATAACCGTGGAGGGTTACGTTCTCGAAAATAGTATTGCCTGCATTGTAGATGTTTCTTACAAGCGCACGACCGTCGGTTGCGTATGTTGTTGCAGTAAAGTTGGATATCTTCATCTCTGCGGGAGCACCGACTACGCCGACAGTGTTGAAGAGGGCGGTTGTAAGATTTACAATATTTGTGCCGTTACCGTCGAAGCTACCGTTGAGCTTGAGGTTGCCGACACCTGTAAGGTCAAGGGATGTAACACCGTCAGCTACCTTGTAGTAGTTGTATGTGTCATAGTGATTGCTGATGTTAGCCAACTGTTCAGCGGTTGCGATGATGTAGGGGAAATCAGCAGTGCCGAAGCCGCCTGCGAAATTGCCAAGATTGCTTGCATCAACTACTGTATCAACGATAACGCCGTCAGCACCGTCAACAATGTCACCGAGCTTACCAAGAACCTCGGACTTTTCGGTTGCTACGTTACCGACTACGGCAGCAGCATCAACCTTAACTGTTGCAGTAGCATCATTTACGATAACCTTAACAGCCTCAGAACCTGCTGCGAGATTAACGTCTGCTGCACCCAAAACCTTAAGGGTTGCAACCGCTCCGTTAACAACGATCTTACCTGTTGTAACGTTAAGCTCGTTAACCAAACCGTTTTCATAGTAAGAATTGGGAGCCACTGCAATTATGTTGATAGAACCTGCCTTACCCTCATGCTCTACATGTGCCTTAGGCGCGTTGATATCGATAGTAAGTGCGGGATCGTTTGTGTAAACAATGATTTTTGCTTCATAGTCGATTTCAATGTTAGCTGTTCCAATGTAATATGTATTGTAGGTCTTGCTAACCTCGTCGTCTACGATCCAGATGTCGCCTGTACGGCTATCGTCTGCTGTGTAGAAGAATTCCTTTGCGGTATTGTCCCAAAGAATTTCCTGATTGTTAGCTGTAGCATCGATTTTTGCTACGTCAAAACCGGATGCTCTCACTGCCTCAAAAGCACCGTGGGGATCATCAAACTCACCGCCGATGAGAGTCTTGTTAAGCTGAACTACAAGAGATCTGTCATTGGATTCATTCGCTTTGTCGATAAATGCGGTATATCCAACAACGGATACTACTGCGAGAATTGCGACGATTGCTATTACAACGAGCAACTCAACGAGGGTAAAGCCCTTCTTTTTCATGTTTGTTTTCATAAGTGTTTTCCTTTCTAAATGTTTGGGTGTCTTGATATATCTTCTATGAATTGAAGATCAAAATGAGCTGAAGAATCAGCACGACCGCGGACGCGCCACCAACAATCAGCCAAGCGTACAACGGCGAGATTTTAGCAAACAGCTTTTCTTTAAATGTACTATTGCCCTTCTTTTCTTCCATATAGATTTCCTCCTTTAAAAATCGTCCGGCATCCTGTCGGTTTTAATATTATATCACTATAACACTAATTTGTCAACCCTATAACAATAATTTTTTCTGCAATTTCGTGATAAAATATTCTTATAAGACTAACAAGGAGAAAAACTATGGATGTTAGTAAAAGAATAATTAGCTTAAGAGAACGCTGTGGGTTAACACAAAACGGATTAGCGGAAAAAGCAGGCGTGTCTCAGACGCATTTAAGACGCGTAGAGCTTGGTCAGGCAGATATTACTATCGGACATCTTCAGCTTCTTTGTGACGCGATGAGCATTTCTATTCAAGAGTTTTTCAAAGAAGAAACAGATTCAGATGAAATAGCAGCGGCATTTTCCAAGCTTTCTCCCAAGCAAAAAGCTCTCCTTCTTGCCTTCCTTGAAAGCTTATAAGTCAATCTGTTTTGCATTTATAATAAAACAAAAGCAGAATATTATCAGTATCCAAATCATTAATCGTGCCTTCGATCTAGAAGGCACGATTTTATACTAATTAACGCTGATAAGCATATTCAACTCGCAACCTTTCCGCAAACAATCCTTAAAGCCTGCTCGCAAGAACGGGCTTTTTTGCTATAATAAAAACAGACATATATGTCAACAAAACTTCCACTTTTCAGACTTCCACTTTTGCCCTCTTCAGCTCATCCAAAAGCCCCCAATCTTCCACAAAAGTTCCATAAATTCAGTTACAATTGCGCCCAAACAACGAAAAAAGGAGCAAGCCACAGCCTACTCCTTAATGTGTTTTATTCAAGATTATTCCTCAACCTCGAAAGCATCCTTACCGAGTCCGCAGACGGGGGTCAAGGCTCTTATTCCACCGTAACGAATACACCTTGCCCCTGCGGAAGGACAAATTCGTAATAACCGCTATCTCCATGCATAACGCAAGGATCTCCGTTTATATACTGAGTCACCTTTCCATCCAATTTCACTCTTACATGAGATATCTTGGGTGACTTGAAAGGACTGTAATTGACAAGGATAAACGCGTGTCCCGTGCCCTCCTCCTTTTCAAAGCAACCGACAAGAAGCGGTGTGTCCGACTCGATCTCCTTGATCGTATCAAACCCCGTATAAGGATTTTCAAGCGCCAGATATTTAACTTCATCAGAATAATTTACGTTGAATACACCGACGTTTTTATAGGAGAGATATACGTCCTCCATTCTGTAAATAGCATCTGCCAAGTCCTTTGCCGCCCAATATATCTTGGTTTGATGGCCGCGCTCATCAAGCATACAACCGCTGTGCCTTGGTCTGTGAGCAAAAACATAATACTCAAAATGGGTAGCACCGAAGGACATCATCGTGTAAAACTGCTGTACTATCTCACAGGGCTCGGGCTCGCGTATTCCCTTACTCCACGAGCAGCTCTGCATAACTCCCCAGAAATCGCGGCCGCTTTTTCGGCATGCATCCGCGACTATTTCAAGATTTTTGCAATAATCAGCGTACTCGGTTGGAATATAGTACGCGGGAAAACGCTCGGGACATGTGGGATCGGGTATTCTTTGATAAGGGTAAACGTCAACGCAAATATAGTCCGTGTTTACCTTCTTCACATATTCATCGATATATTCACGGTATTCATCCGTGGATATCTTATAATATTCTATCGCGGATTTCCATGCGCCGCCCTTGAGCTGTGCAGAGTTTGCGTACATCGGGAGAAGATTTATGTATGGTATCTTATCGGGAAACCTCTTCTTGAATTCTTCAACCTCTTTACCGAGCACCTCGAAATGATCGCTTCCGGGCTCGTCAACGTAGGTGCATGCTATAAAGCAAGGATGGGTACAGAACACCGTATTCTGCAATTTATCGAGATCAGGCATCCAGGCATCCTTATAGTATTTCATCACATCCGTCTGACGAAACGTGCAGGTCACACCGTGCTTATCAAACCACGAAGTATTTCGTCATATCTGCCTTCAGGAAAACGGTCGGTAAAAATCGTGGCGAAATTCACTCTCGCCTCCTTAAGCATAATTACGTGCTCCTCATCAAAATTCATGATCGGAGTACACATTCCTATTCTGATCTTTCTTTCTCTTTTCATGTTTTTCCTCACTTAACTGTTACCGTGTAAACACACGGAACGTTTGCACTTATTTTTTCAAAGCGAATTCTCACTTTTTTCTCGTTCGGCTTTGCGCGGTAAATAAATTCTATCTCTCGTTTGTCTCCGCCATCCATATTGACGGTATGCTCATCATTACCGATAATCACCTTCATGCAGAGAGTATCAGTATCACTTCCCGCCTCAACGGTTATCAGATTATCACTTTCCGGAGTAATATTCATTTCGTAGCTGAACCAGCCGTGTGCGTTTATAGTGCTCCATTCAAGCCCCTTGCGGTTCCCGGGAATACGGCAAAGCTCCCCGTCACGTATCAAGGTGTCGCTGAAATTCACTTCCTTTTGAAGTCTATGACCCTCACACGCGCCGCCGCAGATGATATAGTCAATAAGCCCCTCACCGTTTAATTTTCCGGAAAAAGACTTCTCATACTCAAAACTGCGCTCGACCTCATCGATAAATTCAGAGATCATGTCTCTGTTATTTACCTTACCGTCAAATCTATCTCCGATAACACAATGAAACCTGTCAGCTAAAAGTTCTTTGCCAAGTGCCTCAAGCTCCGAAAGCCTTCCTAATGCAACTTTAAGCTTTTTCTCATATTCAAGCGCTGCGCTGTCAATGTATCTTGCATATGAGAAGAATACGTCAACCAATTCGCGCCATATACGTGCACAAAGATCAAGATTTCTGAACTTTACATAAAGATCAGCAAATTCATCCTCCACGATCTCATCCTTCAAAGCAAGCACCCTTTGCAAAAGCATAGCGGCATCATTTTTTGCACTCTCTATCTCGTCAAATATCTTGCCTATATTTCCACGCTTCCACATAGCGGGAACAAACCACTCATCAGAGGCAATACAATAATTCTCTCTCATCATCTCAAAATAGAAATGGTTTTTCGAGTGATTCAAGGTCGGGAAACGGCTGAGCTCACTGAAATAATACCCGTTGAGAAAAAGGATTCTCCGAACAACATCCTCTGTCCGCTCCATTATTGCTCTGACCTTATCAGCGGTTTTTCCATATTTCCCTTTAAAAAACAGGTCTATCGCTTCATCAACGTTTTCGCCGCTCATCAAGGCATGCATGATAACAAGATTGACCTCGTTCACCTCTCCCCACGGATAAAATCCGCTCCTGTCTATCCTTGATACGTATCCGCACGGAGAATACTTTTCGCAATGAGCGTAATTCTGCTCTATATGCTTCCTTAACATCAATGGAAATCTTCCCTTTCCAAAATACTCTCCGAAAAGGTCCGTCTCCATGAGCTGAGGATTTTTATCAACGTTGCGAATAAACTGATTAGGCGGCAGAGTCAGACTCCAGTCAAACTGTGTCCACTTGTCCATTATCACCATGTCGGTCGATACCTGCTCATATACCTTAAGCAAGGTTACGTAGTCCTCTTCAAGCGTTGCATCGGTGCGGACTATTATTTTTTTGCCGTATTTTGCGCAGGTATCGTACAGCAGCTGCGTTACGTACTTCATTCGTTCCGCCGTGGAGAGCTTTTGGTTCTTCAATCGCATCAGCGGAACCTTGGTTTCATAATAGGTTATCACAAGACCGTCCATAAGCGGATAAGTCTCAAAGAAATCCTTAAGCTTGTTCTCGAGAAAATCCTTGAGTATCGGATGGCTCACCTCAATGTCACCGTATTCGTTGAGCAACTCCGGGAAAGCCTCGCAGAATCCGTCGGGAATATCAAGCTCGTGATGCCACATATACGTTTCTATCCCCGCCGCGTGCGACTTTTCAAGTACTTCATTTACTACCTTTATGCAATGATTTACGTAATCGGCATCCTTTGAGGAGTTAAACCGAGAATACTTTTTGTAAAATACCATTCCGTCCACGTTTCCGCGTACGGGATCGTGTATCGGTCCTATAAGCTGAATGTGGTTGTATCCGTGCATGATTGCATAGTCTATCGATTTTATATAGATATCTCTGTCAACTCTCACAGGATTGAGCACGGATATTCCTTTTATCTGATTGTTATTCATTACAATTTTCCTCAAGTGCGTTCAGCTCGGATTCGATCAATGCCCACATCGTATCCTCACACCAAAAATGCTTCTTGTCCGTAACGGTAAGACTGCAATTCTCTACAGCTCCTGACTTCTCATATATTTTTCTTACAGTCTCAAATCCTCGTCTCACTCCCTGTATCAAGAATCCTGTATCGTATTTTCCGGAAACAATTGCCAGGCGGCGAGGAGCGATAAGACAGGAGAGATCCTGCATATCAAACCATCTGTAAGCGTTGGGAATATAGTTACACGAGCAATGATAGAATCTTAATACCGACTCGGGATAAGGACAGAATGCGCAGCTCGGAGCGCATATCTTTATTCTCTCGTCAACGCAAGCGGCGTAGTAAGACGCGGTTCCTCCGCCAGAGTTTCCCGTAATAACAATTCTATCGGTATCACACTCGGGAAAAGCAGATAGCAGATCAATGGTGCGACTTATATCCCACACTCTCTCACCGATAAGCGTTCTGCCGAGCATCTGCGCGGTCATAGCCTCCCAATAGCAGGATCCGCTTTCGGGACGGATGCTGACACGCCTTATAAGAGTGTTCATTGCCCTCTGCTCTCTCGCTGTTATGAAGATCGCGTGTCATCCATTCGATCTTAAGCCCAAACTCTTCAAACTCCTCAAGAGAGAAGTCGAAAAGTCCCACGTTATCGGTCTTGAAGACAAGGAGTCCGCCTTCCTTCAAAAGCTTTTTATATTTTGCGAGGTAGTTTCTATGTGTCAGGCGTCTCTTGGCGTGACCTGCCTTGGGCCAGGGATCGCTGAAATTCAGATAAAGCACATCTATACAATGCTCGGGAAACCACTCCTCAAGATTATCCGCGTCACCGATAATAAAGCGAAGATTATCGGGTCTCGATTCCTTGCAAGCCATCGCCTTTTCGAGGGCAAGACAGCAGACGTCGCGCACTCTCTCCATAGCGATAAAGCTGCAATCGGGGTTCTTCTCCGCCATACCGACGGCAAAATTACCCTTTCCGCAGCCGATCTCAAGGCAAAGCTTGCGGCTCTTATCTTCAAATGCCGCTTGAGGATCGTCCTTAAGCACGGTGGGATCGCTTATAAGTAACTCCGCGCACGCGAGTATTCTCTCCTCGCCATGCTTCTTTTTTCTCATTCTCTTAACAAAATACCTCTATTTTATAAATAAACGTCCTTTTCAAAATTAGCCGCAGTCAATGCACCCGAGCCGCCGTCGTAGCGCGAATTTTTCATATAAATTCCGACTATTTCATTTTCGGGATCGACCCAGAAATGCGTTCCGTAAGCTCCACTCCAGCCGAATGCTCCAACGGGCATGGTGTAGGCAGGGTCGGTGATTACTCTCACACTAAGTCCCCATCTTTCTCTCAGGGGCATTATCTCATAAGGAACAGAAACCGTTTTCATACGGCGCACGCTTTTCTCGGAAAGTATGCGGACTCCCTCGCGGCTCTTGCCCTCGTTATGGAGCATATCGGCAAATCTTTCATAATCCGAGATAGTGGAGGCAAGTCCTGCGCCACCGCAAAAATATGTAAGTGGCAGGCTTTCAAAAACATGCTCCTTATCAACGGGTGAAAAATCCGACTTAACGCCGTCAAATTTGTGCATAAGCACCATTCTCTCCCACTGCTCGTTAGACGGGGTAAACGTAGTATCTCGCATTTCGAGAGGCTCAAAAATTTCTTTTTTCAAAAACTCGTCGAACGCCATTCCCGAAGTGATCTCAACGACTCTTGCGAGCAGATCAAAGCCAACTCTGCCCGAATACGCCTGCGCAGCATAAGGCTCAAAGGCAATCGGCTTCTTCGCATATTCACTCGCAACCGTCTCAAGTGTGTCGCCGAATCGGTACGATCTTCCTCTTGAAACCGCTTCACCAACAACTCCGCAGCCCACACCGCTTGTGTGTGTCAGAAGATGCAATATCTTTATTTTATTCTGCGCCTTGCCGACTATCTCTATTTTACCGTCAACAACTCTGCCGATCTCCATCTCGCCGTATTCGGGGATGAATTTATCAAGAGTATCGTCAAGAGACACAAGTCCCTTCTCCACCTGCTTCATTATAGCCACCGCGGTTATTGGCTTTGTCATGGAGGCAAGCCTGAAAACCGAATTCTCGTCTATGGCTCGTTCTCCGTCGGCAGTACCGAAAAAGCCCTTGTAAATAGCCTCTCCACCCTGCTTTACCAGCATAGCCGCGCCGCCTACTCTGCCAGAAAGAATATCGTCAGAAACTCTTTTTTCTATGTTTTCTCTGATTCTTTTTTCGTCAAGCTTAATCATTCCATGTCTCCCACTTCACAATTTATAGCGCAAGAGACAGAGAGACCCCGAAAGGCTTTCTCTGTCTCTCAAAATTTAAAATTAAACGTTAAATCTGAAGAGAACGATGTCTCCGTCCTTCATTACGTACTCCTTGCCCTCACTGCGGACAAGTCCCTGCTCCTTAGCCGCAACCATATTGCCGCAAGCAACAAGATCGTCAAATGCGATAACCTCGGCTCTGATAAATCCACGCTCGAAATCAGAGTGGATCTTACCTGCCGCCTGAGGCGCCTTAGTTCCACGGGTTATAGTCCAAGCTCTGACCTCCTCGGGTCCTGCAGTAAGATAGGAAATGAGACCAAGCAAGGAATAGCTTGCCTTGATAAGCTTATCAAGACCGCTTTCTTCAATTCCCATATCCTCAAGGAACATCTGCTTTTCCTCTCCCTCAAGCTCAGCGATCTCAGCCTCAATACCTGCGCAAACGGCGATAACACCGCTCTTTTCAGTCTCGGCAAATGCCTTAAGCTTCATATAAGCCTCGTTTTCGGTAGGCTCACCTGCAATATCATCCTCAGAAACGTTTCTCCTAACCTTGATTATATCACAGTAATACAGGTTTGTCAAGTGGTTCGCAACACTTTCGCAAACAATTTCCAAAGCCTGTTCGCAAGAGCAGGCTTTTTTGCTATAATTACCTTGTATCAAAAACTTCCACTTTTCGGACCTCCATTTCCCCTTCCATTTCACTTTTCACGCACCCAAAACTTCCACAAAAGTTCCATAGTTTTATAGAAAAAGTCCCCCCGAGAGCGAAAAAACAACCGCCCTTTCGTCTGCAAAGAGCGGTTGTTATGTTTAGTTTGTTTGTATCACTTTTCTAAAACTTATGCTTTCTCAAAAGCGTCCTTACCGAGTCCGCAAATGGGGCACTCGAAGGATTCGGGAACGTCCTCCCAAGGCGTGCCGGGAGCGATTCCCTGGCTGGGCTCTCCTACTTTGGGGTCGTATTCATATCCACAGGGGCAAACGTATTTTTTCATATCAGTAAATTCCTTTCAAATTTGTTTTTAGTGTTTGTTTTGTTATTTATTTTACCCCTCGCGCGCTTGAACAAATCAAGCAAGCAAAGGTTTTTTGTTAATTTTAAAGAACGAGGCTCGGCGCGGTGTAAACTCTGCCCGCGTACTCCTGGTCGAGCGCGTACAGACCCTTGGGGTCGCTTCCGAAGAGCTTGTAGCGGTTGATCATCGAATCCGCATTGTCCTCTTCCTCCATCTGCTCGTCAACGAACCAGTCGAGGAACTTCATCGTTCTGTAATCTCTCGCCTCGTAGCACTCGTGATAGATAGCGTTGATAAGGCTCGTAACGTATCTCTCGTGCTCTGCAGCAACTTCAAGAGGACCGATAACGCCTTCAAATTTCTTGTCGGGCTTTGCGATCGCCTCAAGAGTGACCTTGTAGCCGTTGTTCTGCATGTACTTCATAAACAGAAGTGCGTGGTCGCGCTCCTCCTGCGCCTGGATCATGTAGTAATTTGCATATCCGTCGAGGTCGAGCTCGTCATAGTAATTTGCAATATCAATATAAAGGTATGCGCTGTAAAGCTCTTTGTTTATCTGCTCGTTGAGCAGGGTCTTTATCTTATCGTTCATAGTGATCTCCTTTTTGCGCAAGATTTTAGAGGAGAACTGTGGAATTGCACCACACCAAAAACCGCTTGGGTTCTCCGTCGCGGGCGGCGACTCTGCGCCGCCCATAAATTATATGGTTATTAGCCCTTGAAGTATCTGTCGTGAAGACCCTTAAGTGCCTTACCGTGTCTTGCTTCGTCGCGAGCCATCTCGTGAACGGTGTCGTGGATAGCGTCAAGACCGTTCTTCTTAGCGCATGCAGCGAGGTCGAACTTGCCCTGAGTTGCACCGAACTCGCAGTCAACTCTCCATGCAAGATTGTCCTTAGTTGTAGCCTTCATGTTGGGCTCGAGATCCTCACCGAGAAGCTCTGCAAACTTTGCAGCATGCTCAGCCTCCTCGTATGCTGCCTTCTCCCAGTAGAGACCGATCTCGGGGTAACCCTCTCTGTGAGCGATTCTCGCCATGCAGAGATACATACCAACCTCAGAGCACTCGCCCTGGAAGTTAGCCATAAGCTGCTCGAAGATGAACTGCTTATCAGCATCGGAAATGTCGGGGTTGTTCTTAACGGTCTTAGCGTAGATGCCGTACTCGTGCTCTGCCGCAAGCTTAGCGGTATCCATTACCTTGAACTTGGAACCGGGAACCTTACAAACGGGGCACTTGAAATCAGCGGGCATCTCATCAGCTTCGTGAACGTAACCGCAAACAGGACAAACAAACTTTTTCATAACAAAATCTCCTTTTTAAGTAAAAAAATTATTTTTTTAAATTTATAATATCGGCGATATCGGCGTGGCTCACGTTTTTATCGTGTAGCATCCTGACCGTTATTTTGCCGAGATTTTCAACCAGGCTTTGATTTATCACATCAAAGGCAATGTGCATCTTGCACTCTGTCTTGCAAGGATTTTTAGAGCATTCGTGATCGCATTCAAGACACTTTGAGATCCTGACCGGCCCGTCGATCAATTCAATGATCTCAAGCACCTTTAGTTTCTCTCCGTTGCGGACGAGCTCGTAGCCGCCCTGCGCGCCCTTGTACGATCTCACCATGCCGCCCTCGTTCAGCTTTCGCAGAACCTTGAGTGCTATCTTCGGAGTTATGCAGGCAAGATCGGCTAATTGCGCCGCGCCCGTTTTCTCTCCGAGGCTGTCCAGGATCAGACACATTCGGATGGCGTAATCGGCTTCTTGGGTCACTCTCATATTCGATTTTCCTCCGTCCTTTTTAATGTCTACCTCTCTGGTACACATTGATTATACCACACTCTTTTCACCTTGTCAATAGTTTTTTGAAAATTTTTTCAAAAATTTTTACCAATTCGGTATACATTCAAAAGAAGCCCTTACTGCATAAGGAATAATTGCATTCTCACGGTCAGGCTTTGTTCCTTTTTCTATACACGCTCGGAGCCGTACCGTACGCTTTTTTGAACTGTCGCCAAAAATAGAACTGATCACAAAATCCAAATTTCTCGCTTATTTCAAGCACAGACGCATTCGTAGACATAAGCTCTCTTTCCGCCATAAGCATTATTCGCTTATTAATGTATTCACCGACGCTCATCCCGGTCTCGATTCTGAATTTTCTCGAAAGAGTACTCGCCGCAAGATGTACTTTTTCCGCGATCCCGGCCAAGGTCAATTTGATCGACAGATTTTCATTGATATATTCGAACGCGGAGCGGATCTCGGCGCTGTAATCTCCAAAAGACAGCTCAACTCCGCCCTCTTCCATAAAATCCATCAGCCGCCGACGTATCTCAAGCTCAAATTTCACAGTATCGCTGCAAGAGTCCGACATTGCAAGATCAACGAGCTCCTCCGCCAACATAGGATGATCTATCGGAGCGGAACGTACACCGTCGATTCCACCAAGCACGTCTATATTATCATATGAACAAAGCTGAAGGTTAAAAAACAGGTGCTTAATATCCCCATCACACCCGAAGGTATACGAAGAACCCGATGGGATAAGATATACGTTGCCTTCCTTAAAATATATTCTCTCCCCCGTCCGCATATCCACGTAAAACTCTCCCTCTATGATATAGAAGAGTTTTGAAACGGGTGTGTTCACGATCTCCCCACACCACGAACTGTCCATTTCTCCATATCCCGCAGTCAATACGTTGAGAACGTATTTTCTCATATTTTTTGAAAACGCGTCATTCACTTTTATCTTCATATCTGAATCTCCATATTTTTCGTTCAAAATTACATTGTTAATATCGAAAAACACATATATAATATAATTATATCACACAGTTGTGTGAAAATCAACTCAAAAGGAGTTTTTTTATGAAACTACGCGAATGCATATGGCTCTGGGGACATCCCGAGGGGTGCTTTAACAACAATTTTGCAAATTACGGCTTTCATGGCGAGTCAAGAATGACACCTGCGGAGTTCTGCTATTGCTTCGGCATTGGAAAGGTATTCATGGTGCCTATGGGCTTCAAGGTCAACCGCAGACAGTACAACAAATCCTTCTCCCCCCTCTCCGAGCTCGGATGGGAATGCTTTGGCGCACTTGACGATCCCGAAAAGATAGACACCACACTTTCGGACGCAAAAGAGTTTCCCAATCTCAAATCAACCGTTTTTGACGATTTTATTCAGCAATCCGACGCAAGAATAAAGGACGGCAAGGAGCCCATCGACCCCAAGGTGCTTTGGGACATACGCACGCGCCTGCGTGAAAACAACGTCAGACCGCTTGACATGTGGATGGTGCTCTATACCCATGAATTCGGACTTGACGAGCGCAACGACGCAAGTTTCAAAAAATACATAGAGCCCTTTGACGGTGTTATCATGTGGAACTGGAAGGAGTCTGATGCCGATCTCATTCCCGAAAAATTTGAGCATTTCAAAAAAATGACACCCAACAGCCGCAGAATGTTCGGCTGTTACCTTTGGAATTTCGGTGAATCCAAGGAGGCTACCGCCGATGCGGTCATTAAACAGCTTGATTTCTACCGCGAGAAAATCCTGTCCGGCGAAGCCGAGGGTATAGTCCTCCACACAAATACAATGGCAGATGCCGACCTCGCCGCATACGACGCGACACTTGAGTGGATGAAGCTTCACGGAGACGAGGAGATACCGAATCAACGATAAAAACATCGTCTGCAACGCAGTTTTGCGTTGCAGACGATGTTTTATATTTACAATGTCTTCTCACTATGAGTAATCCAAAGGAGACAATCGCTTGCCTCAAAAGCTCATTATGCTTACAGTATCCTGAACTTCGGATCCTCGCGGAATCCGGTCTTGCACCAGATCTGTATCTGATAGCTTGAATCAATGACCCTTTCAAGCTGAAGGTCAACTATGTAGTCACCCTCCCAGTCGTTTGCTATTTCGTAGAAATTCACACCGTCAAACGCACATACCTTGTAATCGCCCTGATACTTCATGTTGAAAGAAATAGTGTCAAAGGGATATATTCCTCCAAAATTGATCGTTGCCGTCAATCCGTCCTCGGAATAGCTGATTTTTGACGACTTCATCTCTGCAAGATTTTCCCTCTTTGCAAGCGCGGCAAGTCTTGCCTCTTCTTCCCCATCCTCGTCGTAGGTATGGAGTGCAAGCACTCGAAGCGTTACGGGAGCCTCGATAGCATTGAGGGTCAAACGAAGCTTTTTGTATTTACCCGTCCTGAATCTCTCCGCGCGGAGGTAACCTACAGAGGTGCATTCAAGCAATGTTTCCGGTGTTTCACCGTCAAGACATTCAAGCTTGAATGACGTAATTCTCTCGCCAAGCTCGACCTTCTCGCCTATCTTTAATACGTTTATCTCAGGCGCATCGTCGGGAAGAACGATATCAATAACCGCGCTCTCCTTGCCCTCTGCGCTCGCCCAGAAAAGCTCGTCGTCATCAAGAACAGCCTTCTCAATTCCGCTCTCCTTGCAGTATGTGCTGTCAGCAGTAATACTTGCATTGATCGCATAGTTTACGGAGAGCATCTTGTTTATTCTGTTGTTGGACTCGATAGCATTAAGCACATCCTGCCTCGGCAGATGTCCGGTTGTATCGGGCGGAAAATTGAGCAGCATCATAGCGTTTTGTCCGACAGAACGGAACCATATCTTATCAAGCTCTCTCGCGCTCTTAACCTTATCGTCCTGATCTGCGTGATAGAACCAACCCGGTCTTATAGAAACGTCAACCTCCGCGGGAATATACCGCTCACCGCCAATTATTCCCTCGTTGTTGCGCACGCGCGTCATAAACGTGGGATGAAGCGTAGAAATGCTCTCCTCATCGGTGGACGCATAGTGTGTCTCACCCGCATATCCGGACTCGTTTCCGCACCATCTTACGTCTATGTAGGGGGTTGCGCCGATCGATCCAAACATAACCGCGTCGGGCTGATTATTTCTTACGATATAAGCCCAGTTACCCCAATCGTACGGGGTTTCACCGCTTCCCGCGGAATCCCACCATATCTCGTCAATATGACCGTACTCTGTGCAAAGCTCCTCAAGCTGCTTTGCATAATAATGGGTATACTCGTCTGTTCCCCAATATTCCGAGTTTCTGTCCCAGGGAGAAATATACAAGCCGATCTTGATGTTATACTCGCGGCAGGCATCGCAGAACTCGCGGATTATGTCGCCCTTACCGTCCTTGTACGGACTGTTTTTTACCGAATGCTCGGTATATTTCGAAGGCCAAAGGCAAAATCCATCGTGGTGCTTTGCGGTCATCATCGCAAGCTGAAAGCCCGCCGCCTTGATGTCTCTTATCCAGCTTCTCACGTCAAGATCGGTAGGATCAAACATCTTTTCCGCCTCTGTTCCGTCACCCCATTCAAGATCGCTGAAGGTGTTTACGCCAAAGTGAAAGAACGCCTTTTTACCCATCTTCATGTGGTTGAGCTGACGGTAATTGGGAATTGCACCAAACGGCTTTATTCCGAAATAATCCTTCATTTCATTATCCTCTTTGAAATTATTTGCTGTATTTTTCAACAAATTCAATGATCGGTGTACAGTCATCGGGAAGCCCATGGGGGTGATGTCCGCATCCCTTCTTACCGATAGCAACTATCGTACCGCCGTTCTCACGGTAATATTTTTCAAGTATCGCGCCATTCTCAATGTAAGGCACAATGTCATCAGAATCCCCGTAAACAAGCATTATAGGAAGATTATTTTCAAGGAGCAGATGCATCTTGTCTATTGGATGCTCTCTGTAACAGATAAGCTCGGACATATTCATCCCCGTTGCCTTTTGGAACTCCCCAAGCATATTTCCCTTCGCGATTCCGAGGTCACCGGGGCAAGACAGCAGATTCATAACCGGCGCATCGATATAGAGCGCGGAAATGTACTCGGGATATTTAGCCGCAAACTTGCAGGCAAACATACCGCCGCAGCTCATTCCAACAGGAACACACTTTTGATAAAGTCCGTATTCCTTGTGAAGATATTCTGCAAACCTCGCCTTAAGGTCAAGGTCCTCGTCAAGACACCATCTGGTTTTGTTGGTAACAAACGCAAGATGCCAGCCTCTTTTAAGCATTTCTATTTCAAAATCGGGAAACGCGCCGAAATACTCGGTCTTGAAAAGCCAATTTTTGTCCTCGTTCGCCTTTTCGGGAAAAACGACTATCGCAACCCTGCCCTCAAACTCAAATTCAATTTTTTTAAATCCGTTCCATAATGTCTCTGTCATTTTGATTCTCCCTTATAAGAAAGCTATGATTCTTTGTCAACAAAAGCATTTAGGTAATATTACACCCAAAAGCTGATTTAAGCAATAGATTTTTTTACTATGCTCTTGTATTTTTTAACTGTTTCCCACCATTGTATTTGACGGAGAAATGCCGTCCTCTTTTTATACCCCATTTTACACTAAATAAATACAAATGTAAATAGACAATCCGTACAAAAACATTGCAAAAACCGACTTTTTCCGTGTGCCGCACATATTTTAATACTAACAGCGCACACGCCCTTTCAAATTTTGATTTGTCGGTCTGTTTAGCCTTCCCCAGCGGGGAAGGGGGACCGCGTAAGCGGTGGATGAGGAGGTCGCTTTTTCAAGGGCTTCACGTCCTCTGATTACCTTGTTTCGTTGCACAAGAAACCTTATGCCA
>JBGUSX010000006.1:0-5562 GCA_045132775.1 Eubacteriales bacterium | reverse complement strand
TCGAAAAAGGTAGGTAGATTTTTCGTTTTTGCATTCGTCGGCGTACGGGGGTACGCCAGAGTGCAAAAACGGAAAAAGCAAGAAAGCGCAAGGCATTCTCGATGAATGCCTTGTGCTTATTTCCTGCGTGTGAGTTTTTTAATGTTTGTTTCTTTGTCTTTTATCCCTTGCGGTCTAACAGCTTTTTCGACAGTCTGAAACGTCCCGCCGCGCTATTGCGCGACGGGACGTTATATATAAACGGTAACTATCAGATGACACGGACGCGAAGGACGGAGTCAAGTGACTTGAGCGCGTCGATAGAAGTATCTGCGGGCTTGCCGTTTACGTCAAGAAGAGTGTACGCGATCTCACCGCGAGACTTGGACGTCATATTCTCGATGTTGATGCCCTGCTCGGAGCAGAGAGAGGTGAATTTTGCAAGCATCGAGGGGACGTTTCTGTGAAGAACACAGAGACGGCAGTCTGTACTTCTCGGCATTGAGATGGCGGGGAAGTTAACGCTGTTTTTGATGTTGCCGTTTGCAATGTAGTCGGAGAGCTCCATAGCCGCCATAACGGCGCAGTTGTCCTCGCTCTCCTCGGTCGATGCGCCGAGGTGTGGGATAGCAACGACACCGGGGGTGCCGATCACCTCTTCGGTCGGGAAGTCGGTCACGTATGCCGTGACCTTGCCCGATTCAAGTGCTTCCTTGAGATCAGATGCAACAACGAGATCGGCGCGCGAGAAGTTGAGGATGCGAACACCGTCCTTCATCTTGGCAATTGTCTCCTTGTTGATCATGCCCTTTGTCGTGGGGGTCGAGGGAACGTGAAGGGTGATATAGTCGGAGGATGCATATACGTCGTCGTAGGTTGCCGCCTTGTTTACGTGGTGATTGAGGTTCCAGGCACCCTCAACGGAAAGATAAGGGTCACAGCCGATAACGTCCATGTGGAGATGAACTGCGGTGTTTGCGACCATACCGCCGATAGCACCGAGACCGATGACTCCGAGAGTCTTGCCTCTGACCTCGACTCCCGCAAACTTTGATTTACCCTTTTCGACCTGCTTTGCAACGTCCTCGGTGAGAGTAGATGCCCACTTGATGCCGCCGACAACGTCACGCGATGCGAGCATAAGTCCGCAGATGACGAGCTCTTTTACAGCGTTCGCATTCGCACCGGGAGTGTTGAAAACAACGATTCCCGCCTCGGTACAGCGGTCGATCGGAATGTTGTTTACACCCGCACCTGCACGCGCGATCGCGCGGAGCTCGGGATTGAATTCCATATCGAGCATATTTGCGGAACGAACCATGATTCCGTGGGGAGACTCAATATCCTCGCCCACGTTGAAAAGATTTCGGTCGAGCTTATCCGTGCCGACCTTTGCGATCTTATTGAGAAGCTTTATGTTTTTCATTTTTTGGGATTCTCCTGTGCAAATTTCTTCATGAATGCAACGAGTGCCTCAACGCCCTCGTATGGCATAGCGTTGTAGATCGAAGCGCGCATACCGCCAACGCTTCTGTGACCCTTGAGGTTCTTGAGTCCCGCAGCAGCAGCCTCAGAAGCAAATTTTTTGTCAAGATCAGCGTCACCCGTAACGAAGGTAACGTTCATCATAGAGCGTGAGTCCGCCTTTACGGGAGCAAAATAGTAGTCCTGGGAATCGAGATAATCGTAGAGAAGCTTCGCCTTCTTTACGTTCATCTCCTTCATAACGTCAAGACCGCCGAGCTCTGCTATCCACTCGTAAACCAAGCCCGCCATATATATCGCGTAGCATGGAGGGGTGTTGTACATCGAGTCGTTATCCGCCATAGTCTTCCAATCAAGCATCGTGGGGACGGTCTCGTCGCAAAGACCGAGAAGATCCTCACGCACGATGACGAGAGTAAGACCTGCGGGAGCCATGTTCTTCTGCGCACCTGCGTAAATAACGCCGAATTTTGAAACGTCAACAGGCTCCGAGATAATGCAGGAGGACATGTCGGCAACAAGCGGAACGTCGCCGCAATCGGGGATGTAGCCGTACTTTGTGCCGTAGATCGTGTTGTTAAAGCAGATGTGGAGGTAGGAAGCATCCTGATCGACCATATCCTTGGTTATCACGGGCACGTGATCAAAGTTGTCGTCCTTGGTCGTAGCAATGCACTTTGCATTGAGGCCCATCTTGACGGCTTCCTTATATGCCTTGCCCGAGAACTGACCCGAAACGGCATAAAGACCCTTCTTTGAGGGGGAGCGGTTGATGAGGTTGAGCGCAACCGATGCAAACTGTGTGGACGCGCCGCCCTGAAGGAAGAGCACCTTGTAGTTGTCGGGGATGTTCATGATCTCGCGGAGGTCAGCCTCTGCCTTTTTGATTATAGCCTCATAGTCGGGAGATCGATGGCTCATCTCCATGACCGACATTCCTGAATTCCCGTAGCAAACAAGCTCACTCGCTGCTTTTTCAAGTACGGGCATGGGAAGCATGGAGGGGCCTGCTGAAAAGTTAAAAACTCTGTTCATAATCGTTCTCCGTTCTCTATCTTCGATAGTTAAAATTTTTCGTCGCAAGACGAAATAGAATACACATATTATAATCCCAAAAATCTTTTTAGTCAATAGATTTTAGTGAATTAAAGTGCTAAATCGTTAAAGTTTGTCAAAAGTCACACATTCTTTCTTTTCGTGATTGGCTTTTTGTCAAATAATACAGTAATGAGGGCGGGGAAAAGGGCTTGTCAAAGGGGCGTGGATGGGCATAATATGATAAAGGAGGAGATCCTCCAAAAAAAGCATAGAAATTCCCCTTGTGTGTTTAAAGAAGCCAAAACGGTGTCAAGAATAGACTCCGAAGAGATCTTTACGCACAGGAAAGGAAAGTGCAATGTTACCGAATATAAAACGAGGAGATATATTTTACGCAGACTTAAGTCCCGTAGTCGGAAGCGAGCAGGGAGGACTCCGCCCCGTGCTGATAATACAGAACGACGTGGGAAATAAATACAGCCCGACCGTCATAGCCGCCGCCATAACCTCGAGAATGGGAAAGGCGAGGCTACCAACCCATATCGATATCCACGCGGACCGAGTTGGGCTCTCCAAGGATTCAGTGGTGCTTCTCGAGCAGATAAGAACGCTTGATAAAAGAAGACTCAAGGAGAGGATGGGACACCTTGACGGAGCGGTCATGAACCGTGTCGATAATGCGATCGCAATAAGCTTCGGTCTCGGTCAGGCACCCGAGGCTTATGACGGTGACGCGGTGGCAACTCACAGCAACGGAGCGGTAGCCACCCATGATGGTGGAGCGGTCGCTACCCACGATGGTGGCGCGGTCGCGTCGCGCGCGACCGAAGAGAATAACGGAGGACTTTTGGGGTAAGATGATCGGTTATTCGACATTTTTTGTCGAATAACCGATTTTTAGATGAAACAAGAGCGGAAAATCGACAAAAAATTAACAAAAATCTTCGCGCGGCTCTTGATTTTAAGGAGAGTTTGTGGTACAATAGCTGTGTTAGAAAAAAAGAGCCGACTTCAGCTTAAGAGCGGCGAAATATGAAAGGGAACAGAAAATGGCACTTGTAACAACAAAGGAAATGTTCAAGAAGGCTTATGCGGGCGGTTATGCTATCGGAGCCTTCAACATCAACAATATGGAGATCATCCAGGCGATCACCGAGGCAGCAGAGGAGACACAGTCTCCCGTAATCCTTCAGGTATCCGCAGGCGCACGTAAGTACGCGAAGCACGAGTATCTTTTAGCACTTGCTCAGGCGGCAGTAAAGGACAGCGGCGTTGACCTTGCACTTCACCTTGACCACGGGGCAGATTTCGAGATCTGTAAGGCTTGTATCGACGGTGGCTTCACATCGGTAATGATCGACGGATCTCACCACGCATACGAGGATAACGTAGCACTCACAAAGAAGGTAGTTGAGTACGCACACGCTCACGGCGTAGTCGTTGAGGGTGAGCTCGGAGTCCTTGCAGGCGTTGAGGATGACGTGGTTGCAGAGCACTCCTCCTATACCCGTCCCGAGGAGGTTGAGGACTTTGTAAACAGAACAGGCGTTGACTCGCTTGCTATTTCTATCGGTACCTCCCACGGAGCATATAAGTTCACTCCCAAGCAGTGCACAAGAAACGAGAAGGGAATCCTCGTTCCCCCTCCGCTCCGCTTCGATATTCTTGCCGAGATCGAAAAGAGACTCCCCGAGTTCCCGATCGTTCTTCACGGCGCGTCCAGCGTTCCCCAGGAGTTTGTAGCAGAGATCAATTCCTTGGGCGGTAAGCTTCCCGACGCTGTCGGTATCCCCGAGGAGCAGCTCAGACAGGCTGCAAAGATGGCTGTATGTAAGATCAATATCGACTCGGATATCCGTCTTGCAATGACCGCGGGAATCCGCCGCGTATTCAACAACGATCCTTCGATATTCGACCCCCGCGGCTACCTCTCCGTAGCTCGTACAGAGGTCAAGAATATGGTCAAGCACAAGATCGTAAACGTTCTCGGATCGAACAACACACTTTAATTTTAACGAAAACGGAGATACGGGACACTGTTTTTTTTGCGGTGTCCCGTAATTTTGAAAAAATGAAATTTTCCTTGAAAATAAAGACAAATTGGCACGATACAGACGCAAGACGAAACGTCCGCACGTCCAAGATCGTGGAGTATATGCAGGAGACGGCAAACCGTCAATGCGAAGAGTCGGGGTTGCCGCTTGAAAAACTCAGGGACGAAAAGGGGCTTGCGTTCATTTTGGGCGCGTTGTCTCTGCGAATATATAAGCCCCTCCACGCCTATGAGGATATAGAGGTAAGAACCTGGTGCAAGGAGGCTAAAAGCTATATATTCCAAAGGTTTTTTGAGATTATCAGAGATGGCGAAAAGGTCGCGGAGGCATCAAGCACCTGGGTGCTTATCGACCTTGAGAAAAAAGTGATGGTAAGGGCGGATAATTACGACTTTTTGAGGGAAAGGTTTTACTACGACGAGCCCACAGACCCCGAAAGGCTGCTCAAAAAAGCCCGTATCTCAAAGGAAATCGAGCTTTTTGAGGTGGGGAAAAGGAAGATCTCCTACTCGGATATCGACTACAATATGCACATGAATAATACGCATTATCCCGATATGATATGCGACTTTCTCAGCGAAATGACCGACGAGGAGAAGACTTGGAGAGTGGCGGCGATGTCGCTCTCGTATATCAAGGAATCGCACCTCGGAGCGACCTTGACGGTGACCAGAAGCGAGATGCAGGAGGACGGAACGGTGTTTGTCCGAACTCTCAATGAGTCGGGCGAGACCTGCCTTGAAGCCGTCGTAAAGCTCGAAAAATAGGGCAAAAACAAAATGTATATATACACAAAAAATGAATATTTATACAGCGCAGGCGACAATCCTACGCTGTTTTTTCGTCAAAAGCGGTATGTGATAAATTGCAATATAGCGAACGGTCTACAACGTAGGGCGGGGGCTTGCTCCCGCCGATTTTCAAGGGAAGTAACTTTGCTTTGTTACTCTCCCACCACCACTTCGTGGTCCTCATTGTTTTCTTTGAAAACGCCCTCCGATTTTCT
>JBGUSX010000005.1:0-4450 GCA_045132775.1 Eubacteriales bacterium | reverse complement strand
GAGCAGCTCCCGCAACGGCACCTACTGCAAGTACCACTGCAAGAACTATAACTGAGATCAGAAGGGCAGTTTTTCTAAAAACTTTCATACTGCTTTCTCCTTTTTTCGCGGTATTGTCCGCTTTTAATAATAAATGTATGCAAAGATGAGCCACCACCGCAACTTGCTCTGGCACTTGAGCTCATCACGATAGACACACCCATTATTACATTACACATTTTACCACAGCAAAATCACGTTGTCAAGAGTTTTTTTTCGACTTTCGTATGTAAATCAAGCTTTTTCAAGAAGAAACGTGGATTTAAACAAATTTGACACTCGTTTTTTGGGTACTTTTCACAAGACTCTTTGCGCAAAATCCAACAATTATATATATGCACTTTGCCTACCTTGAATTCCGAGCGGATTCAAAGCACTTAATATTAAAAACACACGGTTGTAAAATCAACCGTGTGTTTATATAGGCTTTACTCTCTTAAGCCCTTCGGATAGTGGTTTTTGCATCTTCCGCCGCTGACCTTACCGCCTCCGACCGCACATCCGTCAATAATGACCGCGCAGAATCCCGAGGCTGTGGGGTCAAGTCCTACCGACTCTATCTCCTCGCCGCGAAGGTATGCCGCGCACTCCTCCTGTGCACTCGAAAGCTCAATTTTCAGCTTGAAATCCTTTCCGCAAGCCGTGAAAAGCTGGTGGTGAGGAATTATCCTTCCTTTTTGGCACTCTCCGACGCAGATCCCCGCCGCAACGGTTCCGTATGGGGTCAGATTTATCCTCGGACAGAGAAACACATGCTCGCCCAGCATCACAAGCTCGCCGTCGGGGAGCCTTTCAAGGTTTTTGCTCAAAAAGTCTCTCGCCGCCGCCAATGCCTCGGCTTCGGCGCGCGTTTTCTTCATATCCGCGGCATTTTTGCAGTTTTTGCCTTTTTTCTCGTTTTTTCCACCACGCAAGCGAGCACCGACCTCATCCGCGCCCCCGACCTTCTCGAAAAGTGCAATAAATTGCCCCTCGCCCATCGAGCGATGCGGATATATGCGGCGGCACAAGGTCATGTCATAGTCGCAACCTGCTACGTTTATTCCGTCGGAGGTGTTCTCGCGCAGATCGGGCTCGACCTCTGCAAGTCTGAAATCCCCGTGCGTCTCAAGAAACCACTTCACGTTGAGCTCGTTTTCCTCAATGGCAAACGTGCAGGTCGAGTACAGGAGCTTTCCGCCCGCCTTTACGCACCTTGCAACGTTTGTGAGTATCTCCCTCTGCCGCTCGGCGCACATAAGAACGTTTTCCTCGCCCCACTCCTCGACCGCGCGCTCATTTTTGCGGAACATTCCCTCGCCCGAGCAGGGCGCGTCGCAAAGCACAAGGTCAAAGGTCTCGGGATAGGTTTTGGCAAGCACCACTGTGTCGAGATTGCATATCACGGTGTTTTTACATCCCATTCTCTCGACGTTCGAGCGCAATATCGAACAGCGCTTGCGGTCGTATTCATTAGCAACGACTATTCCCCCGTCTCCCACCGCCGCGGCAAGCTGGGTCGTCTTTCCGCCGGGAGCGGAGCAGGAATCAAGCACCTTGGCACCCTTCTCGAGCTTCACCGCGTGCACGGTCGACATCGCGGAAATATCCTGCATATATATCGCACCCGAGTGGTGCTCGGGAAGACTGCCCGGGAAATCCTCTTTCGTAAGATATGCGTCGGGGGGAAAATCGACCTTTTTTCTGTCAATGCGCGGGTTCGATGTCTCAAAGCCGTCGATATCGGTCTTTATTTTGTTGACGCGGAACGCCTTGACCGCCTCGCCCCCCTCTATCGCGCGAAAAAGCTTCTCCGCCTCGTCAGATCCCAGGAGCGCGGCAGTTCTTTCTTTAAATCTTTCGGGAAGTGTCATTTTGTCAGCTCCTCAATCAATCTCATTATCTCAAATTCAAGCTCCGCGGCAGTGTCGCAGAAGATCTCACCGCCGACCGCCTCCATGTCCGCGCGGTCGCGGAAGCCCCAGGTGACACATACGCACGGAATTTTCGCATTTTTCGCGGTCAGAACGTCAGTCTCTGCATCGCCCACAAAGATCGCGCGCTCGCAGTCAAGCCTTTTCATCATATCGAAAACCTTATCGGGCGCAGGCTTGCGCAAAAGACCCTCGCGGTCGCCGATCGAATCGACAAGAAGCGAGCCGAAATGCTTTTCGCAAAGAATTCTTGATGCCTCGTCGGGCTTGTTGGTCACGACGGCGCAGGGAATATTTTTGTCGGAGAGGCGGGAAAGAAGATCGGTCACTCCGTCGTATGCGCAGGTCTTGATATCCGCGTGCGACGCGTAATATTCTCTGAAGAAAGCAAGCGCGCGCTCGTAATTCGGGTTTTCTCT
Source organism: Eubacteriales bacterium (assembly GCA_045132775.1). Lineage (GTDB taxonomy): Bacteria > Bacillota > Clostridia > Oscillospirales > CAG-272 > SVTX01. Next base: position 2,079 of record JBGUSX010000005.1, on the reverse strand, counting down.
GCCGCCCGCGATCGATTTTGCAATAAGGTCCGCCGCGCCGTGACCGACAAATCGCCTTACCTCTGCCAGTGTCCGCTCGGGCGAGGAAAATTCCCTCATAGTCACGTTCACCGCATCGCAAAGATCCCCAAGTGTGTCGAGCAGGGTGCCGTCAAGATCAAATAATACCGCAATTCTTTTCTTCATTTCGCATCTCCGTTTTTCTGAATTCTCGTATATTATAAACCATTCGCGCGCCCGTGTCAATGATTTTTTGAGATTTGACACGCACAGATAAATCGCAATTTAGTGAATAGCCTTCTCCAGCGGAGAACAACTCGGGCGAGCCCTCGTAGCACCTTTTGCAAGCAAAACGCGCTTTACGGGGGACCACGAAGTGGTGGATGAGGAGGTCGCCATCAGGGTGTGCGCCCCTGGTGTATCGTGGATTTTGTCTTGTGTCACAAAGATTCTTTTGCAACGAAACAATGTCCTCAAAAGACGTGAAGTCCTTGAAAAAATGCCCTCCTCATCCACCGCTAGCGCGGTCCCCCTTCCCCGCTGGGGAAGGCTTAACACACCGACAAATCAAAATTTGAAAGAAAATTCCCTGTTTTGATAAAAGCTCGCTGGAAATTTGCAAATCCGATTGACAAACAGAGTCTTTTATGCTACAATCTCCTCTAGTGCTTTGACGAAAGGAACTACACGCATTATGACTCAACCTGCAACAAAGGACAGATACAAAACGACTCGCTTTGCCTGTTATATGTGCTTTATCATACAGGCTCTTATCATAAATTTCCCTCCCATTCTCTTTCTGCATTTTTCCAAGACCTACGGCATCGAGCTTGCAAAGATAACCTTACTCGTTATCATAAACTTTGCTTGCCAATTTTGTCTTGATATGCTCTCCGCGATATTTGCGAAGCACATAAGCTACAAAGCGATGGTCATCGCGTCAAACGTCTTTTCCGCCTTGGGTCTTGCATCCTTCGCGATCCTGCCCGAGATACTCCCCGACGCGTACCTCGGTCTCATTATAGCAACTCTGATAAGCGCGGTCGGAAGCGGACTTATCGAGGTCATCGCAAACCCGATAATGCAAGCCTGCCCAAAGCCCAAAAAGGACTTTTCAATGGGCTTTCTCCACTCCTTCTATTGCTGGGGCGCGCTCGGGGTCATCCTGGTATCTACGCTCGTTCTCCTTTGGTGCGGAATGGATAGCTGGAAGCTCCTGGCTCTTTTGTGGGCAACCATCCCCGCGGTAAACACAGTGCTTTTCATTATTTCTCCCGTAAATCAGCCATCCGCAGAGCTTGAGGAGACCTCGTCACTTTCAAAGCTCGTCAAGACCAAGATGTTCTGGCTCTTCATTTTTATAATGATCCTCGGCGGCGCGTGTGAGCAAGGAATAGCTCAGTGGGCATCCGCTTTTGCCGAAACCGCACTCTCGCAGATCAACATTGCCCCCGAAAACGCAAAGCTTTTCGGCGACCTTCTCGGACCCTGCTCGTTTGCGCTCACAATGGCTCTCTCAAGAATGATCTACCCCAAGGTATGCGAAAAATTCGATCTTCGCAGGGTAATGATACTGTCAAGTTTGCTTTGCGCAGTCTGTTATGCCCTCGCGGCAATAACGCAAAACCCATTCGTATCTCTTATAGGCTGTGGAGTCTGCGGATTCTCGGTCGGAATCATGTGGCCGGGAACGCTCGACCTCGCGGGTAAGACCTGCACCTTTGTCGGAACCGCGCTCTTTGCGATGCTTTCCCTGGCAGGCGACCTCGGTTGTCTGACGGGTCCTGCACTTGTCGGATTCACTGCCGACCTGCTTGGCGGCAACCTCAAAGCAGGAATGGCAGCGGCAATACTTTTGCCTGCGACACTCGCGGTCATTCTGTTGCTTTTCAGAACGAAGCCCAAAAAAGATAATTGATAAATTGCAATTTAGCGGTCTGTTAAGCCTTCCCCAGCGGGGAACAACTCGGGCGAGCCCTCGTAGCACCTTTTGCAAGCAAAACGCGCTTTACGGGGGACCGCGCAAGCGGTGGATGAGGAGGTCGCCCTTTTGTGGTTTTCACGTCTTTTGTGAGCCTT
>JBGUSX010000004.1:0-32704 GCA_045132775.1 Eubacteriales bacterium | reverse complement strand
GACTGGCGTGTAAAAGAAAATTCGACCGTTACATATTCGGTTGGCGGTCTTATTCTTTCAAACTCGGGCGCAATTACTGCAAACTACTGGTTATCTGAAATCTATGATGATGAAATCGCAGATGCTCACAGAAATGCAGATATCCACATTCACGACCTTTCGATGCTTACAGGATATTGTGCAGGTTGGTCCTTAAAACAGTTAATTCAGGAAGGCTTGGGCGGAATCCCCGGAAAAATTACATCATCTCCTGCAAGCCACTTAGCAACGCTTTGCAATCAGATGGTAAACTTCTTGGGAATTATGCAGAACGAGTGGGCTGGTGCGCAGGCATTTTCATCGTTTGACACATATTTAGCTCCTTTTGTTAAGGTGGACAACCTCTCTTATCGTGAGGTTAAAAAGTGCATCGAATCGTTTATTTACGGCGTAAATACACCTTCACGTTGGGGTACACAGGCTCCATTTTCAAATATTACTCTTGACTGGGTTGTTCCGAACGACATGGCAGAGCTTCCTGCTATTGTAGGCGGAAAAGAGATGGACTTTAAGTATAAAGACTGCCAGAAAGAAATGGATATGGTAAATAAGGCGTTCATCGAAATTATGATTGAGGGTGACGCTAACGGCAGAGGATTCCAGTATCCTATCCCCACATATTCCATTACACGCGACTTTGACTGGTCCGAGACAGAGAACAACCAGCTTCTCTTTGAGATGACCGCTAAGTACGGTACTCCTTATTTCTCAAACTACATCAACTCCGATATGGAGCCCAGCGACGTTCGTTCGATGTGCTGCCGTCTCCGTCTTGACCTCCGTGAGCTTCGCAAAAAGTCGGGCGGTTACTTCGGTTCGGGTGAGTCCACGGGTTCTGTAGGCGTTGTTACTATCAACATGCCCCGTCTTGCTTATCTCTCAGACAACGAAGAGGATTTCTACAAGAGACTTGATAAGCTTATGGACGTTGCCGCACGTTCGCTCAAGATCAAGAGAACGGTTATTACAAAGCTTCTTGAAGAGGGACTTTACCCCTACACCAAGAGATACCTCGGAACATTCAACAACCACTTCTCGACTATCGGTCTTGTCGGTATGAACGAGGTCGGTCTTAACGCTAAGTGGCTCCGCGCGGATATGACTCACAAAGAGACCCAGGAGTTCTCCAAGGACGTTCTCAACCACATGAGAGAGAGACTTTCCGACTATCAGGAAATGTACGGCGACCTTTACAACCTCGAGGCTACACCTGCTGAGTCCACCTCCTTCCGCTTTGCAAAGCACGACAGAAAGAGATGGTCCGATATCATTACCGCTACCGATAACGATAACGCGCCCTACTATACCAACTCCTCACACCTTCCCGTTGGCTTTACAGAGGATATCTTTGCGGCTCTTGACATTCAGGACGAGCTTCAGACACTTTACACCTCGGGTACGGTATTCCATGCCTTCCTCGGTGAGAAGCTTCCCACCTGGAAGAGTGCGGCTAATCTTGTTCGCAAGATCGCAGAGAACTACAAGCTTCCTTACTACACTATGTCTCCCACGTACTCGATCTGTACAGAGCACGGTTACCTCAACGGTGAGCTTTATAAGTGTCCTCATTGCGGCAAGACCACCGAGGTCTACAGCCGTATCACCGGATACTACCGTCCCGTTCAGGCTTGGAACGACGGTAAGAGCCAGGAGTTCAAGGAGAGAAGGACATACAACATCGATCGCTCCAATGAGCTTCATCCCGAGATCAACATCGGTACTGACGGTGTAAGAACGGTAAATGCGATCACTCCTCAGGTAGAAAAGGAGCAGAGCGGCGTAGCTGACGGCGTACTCCTCTTTGCTACCAAGACCTGCCCCAACTGCAAGATGGCAGCTATGTTCCTTGAAAAAGCGGGCATTCCTTTTGAGAAGGTTTACGCTGACGAGAACGTAGAGCTCGTTGAGCGTTTTGGAATCAAACAGGCTCCCACTCTTGTGGTAGTTGAGAACGGATGCGAGGCAGAAAAGGCTGTAAATCTTTCCAATATCAGAAAGTATATCGATACCGTTGCTAAAAACTAAAGCTTAACGGTACACCTATGGCAATCCGCCCGAGGAATCGGGAAAAGAAACGGGCGGATTGCCGAATTTTTCGAAATTACTATTTGTGCCGCCACAAGCGGCGAAATGGAGATAATTATGTATGATATTATAGTTGTAGGCGCGGGGCCTGCGGGTCTTACCGCCGCTATATACGCAAGACGCGCGGACAAGAGCGTTCTTGTGCTTGAGAGGGGTACGTTTGGCGGACAGATGACCTTTTCTCCTAAAATTGAAAATTACCCGGGTTTTTGCCAGATAAGCGGAAACGAGCTTGCGGACAAGCTCGTTGAGCAGGCGCTCACTCTCGGGGCAGAGATAGATATGCAAGAGGTTATGGGTGTTCGCAAGGAGGAGAACGGAATTTTCTGTGTTTCCTGCTCCGAGTGCGATTTTATGGCTCATTCCGTAATTATTGCGACGGGCTCCAAGCACCGCTTACTCGGTCTTCCAAAGGAGGAGCAGTTTATAGGTGACGGTATTTCATTCTGTGCGGTCTGTGACGGTGCTTTCTATCTTAATAAGACGGTTGCGGTCATCGGAGGCGGCAATTCGGCACTTGTTGAGGCGATAATGCTGTCTGACGGATGCGAGAAGGTATATATCGTTCAGAATCTTGATTTCCTGACCGGTGAAGAGAAGCTTGCGCAGATACTTCGCGGAAGAGAAAACGTTGAGATAATTTGCGGATATACCGTTGAAGAGATACTCGGTGTTGATACGTTTAACGGTATTCTTATCAAGGACGTCAAGAACGGTGAGAAGATGCGTCTCGACCTTGACGGAATGTTCGTTGCAATCGGTCAGGTGCCCGAGAACGAGCAATACAGAAACCTTGTTACCCTCAACGACAGGGGATACATCGTGTCAGATGAGGCTTGTCTTACTGATACGGCGGGTCTTTACGTTGCGGGTGACTGCAGAACAAAAGGAGTCAGACAGATCTCCACTGCGTGTGCGGACGGTGCTACTGCGGCACTTGCGGCATGCAGATACCTGGATAAATAACATAAAAGGCGACGGAAGAAACAATTTTCGTCGCTTTTTTTACGTAATTTTGAACAATGTATACCGAAATGGTAAATATTGAATTTTTTTTGTTTTTTCTATTGATTTAAAGGGCATAATGTGGTAAAATAATACACGGCGGAGGTGGACTCCGCGGACATTACTATGAAAGGAGAAACATTCCGATAAATGTTAGAAATAAAAAATCTTACTTACACGGTCACGGATGAGAAAACAGGCAAGCAGATCAAGATTCTTGACGACGTGAGCGTTACGATAAATGAAAGATTCGTTGCGGTAACCGGTCCTAACGGTTCGGGCAAGTCTACGCTTGCAAAGCTTATCGCGGGAATATATAAGGCAGATTCCGGTCAGATACTTCTTGACGGAGTCGATATCAGTGAAATGAATATTACAGAGAGGGCAAAGGCGGGTATCAGCTTTGCTTTCCAGCAGCCCGTGAGGTTCAAGGGAATTACCGTTAAGGATCTCATTTCCTTGGCGGCAGGTGAGAAAATCTCTGTTGCCGAGGCGTGCAAATATCTTTCGGAGGTTGGTCTTTGCGCCAAGGAGTACGTCAACCGAGAGGTGAACGAATCTCTCTCGGGCGGTGAGCTCAAGAGAATTGAGATCGCGATGATCAATGCGCGCGGAACAAAGTTCTCGGTATTTGACGAGCCCGAGGCTGGAATTGACCTTTGGAGCTTCAATAATCTTATCAAGGTGTTTGAGAAGATGCACGAGAGGACTCACGGCAATATTCTGATCATCTCGCACCAGGAGAGGATCCTTGACATTGCGGATAAGATCATCGTTATCGCTGACGGCAAGATCGCAGCTTACGGAACAAAAGAGGAGATACTTCCCGAGCTTTTGTCGGCTCAGGCGGCGTGCAAATTTGCGAGCGGAGGTGAGGAATAATGGCAGAGAAGAAGCTTGACAGCCTTAAACTTAACCTGCTGCGCGAGGTGGCCGATCTTGAGGGCGTTCCTCAAGGCGCGTACTCGATCAGAGTTGACGGAGATACGTTCGATAAAAAGTCCTCCGAGAATATTGTTATTGAGAAGAAAACTGACCTTCCCGGAATTGATATCTACATCAAGGCGGGAACAAAACGCGAGAGCGTGCATATTCCCGTTATCCTTGCAGAGAGCGGAATACGCGAGACGGTTTACAATGATTTTCATATTGGCGAGGGTGCGGACGTGCTGATCATTGCTGGCTGTGGAATCCATAACTGCGGTGTGCAGGATAGCGAGCACAGCGGAATCCACTCCTTCTACGTTGGAAAAAATGCAAAGGTAAAATACGTTGAGAAGCATTTTGGCGACGGTGACGGAAACGGAAAGAATATTATGAATCCTCACACGGTCGTTGAGCTTGACGAGGGTGCATACATGGAGATGGAGACTACTCAGATAAAGGGTGTTGACTCCACAAAGCGCAAGACCGATGCGGTATTGAAGGCTAAATCTACGCTGATCATTCACGAGAAGATCATGACACACGGCGATCAGTTTGCTGAGACCGAGTTTACCGTCGACCTCAGAGGTGACGATTGCGGAACTCACGTCGTTTCCCGTTCTGTCGCGAAGGACAGATCGCGCCAGCTCTTTGTCTCCGACGTTGTTGGTAATGCGCGTTGCTCGGGACATACCGAGTGCGACGCGATAATAATGGACGATGCTTCGGTCGTTGCAGTGCCGAAGATAGTTGCGAATAACACAGAGGCTTCGCTTATTCACGAGGCGGCTATCGGAAAGATCGCGGGTGAACAGCTCATCAAGCTTATGACTCTCGGACTTGATGAAAAGCAGGCTGAGGAAGAGATCATCAACGGTTTCTTGAAATAATATTTATAAAAAAAATACCGACGGGTGACCGTCGGTATTTTTGACTTTACAGGTTGTTTTTTATCAGGTCGTTGATAGCTTCGCGAATATGGAGGATCTCGTCGGGTGTACGGGCGCACTCATCGAATGTGATCTCGCTGCCGAATGCGGTTTCTATAGTTTTAATAACCGTTTCTTTGCCGCAGAGTCTTTCTGCAAGCTTCATAGCCTTAATATCCTGCAGAGCCTCGTAAAAAACGATAATGCGGAGTGTTTCATAAGCTTTTCCGTCGGGTGCAGGGTAGACAGAGAAGCAGTCGCCTGCGGGTACCCATCCGTCTCCCGACGTGTCACGATAGGGGTCTATTGCGTTATGAGAATATTGCGTATTATAGAAGTTATAGCCCCAATGCAAAAATCCGACGATGTCGTATTTGTAAATCTGCATTCCGATAGAACGTGTGCGCGCAGAGGGCATTGCAATAAAGCGGTTTGAGACCTTATTCCACTGACCGCAGCAGTAGTAGGTCCAGAGTCCCTCAACGTTGTTTTCAAGAAAAGGAGATATGTGGTTAGTTGCGGGAATCGGGAGGTCGACAAGTCCTTCGCTATAGAATTCGTAATTTGACAGAGCATCCATTATCGGATAACCGTCAAGCAGGTCTTTTATCGAATCCTTTGCCGCCTTGTAGCTTTCAAGCTGCTCGGTGCTAGGCTCGTCGGATATGTGGAAAAAGCACCTTTTATCATCTCCGCGTGCCTTCATGTGTTCAAGAAAGGCTTTGATAAAGGAACGGAGGAAATGAGTGTATTCCGTGTCGGTTGCATTTGTTTCCCAACCGAATATTTTTTTGTATTCACCGTTAACATTTGCCATTATCTTAGGCGCGTGCTTGGCACCCCATTGGGTGAAAAAGTGCGCGATCTCAAAGTATTTTACTCCGATTCGGTCGCACATATCTATCCAGCGGTCGAGGAGGTCGAAATTGAATCTGTACTCGTGTCCTACTTTTTCAACGCCTACAAGCTGGGTCGTGAGTCTCTCTGTGCCAACGGCAGTGTCGAGAGGAGGGGTAAACGTTGGGGTGAGGAGGAGATTTATGCCGTTTTTTACTGCTGTTTTGGCGAAATTCTCTATGATCTCCCAGTGCTTTTCCGAAAAGGCTTCGACACCGTAGTAGTTTGCGAGGCAATCGGTATAGAACCATTCGGTAAAGGTTACATTTTCGTCCTGCAGAATTGCGTTGATGATTTCTAGCGAAATTGTTACCTCTGCCGACTCTTTTTCATTTGAAAGCTTTACCGATGTTTTACTGATGCCGGAGGGGACGTCAGTTGCATCTCTCAAATCGATCTCTATCCAGATTGATGAAACAAGCCCTTTGTTTACGCGCAAGGTGTTACCGTAGCGCAGGGGCATGAGGAGATCGGGGTAGAGCCCGGGAGTTATTTTGAGGTAGTTATCGTCATAAAAGCCGGGAAAGGTTGCGAGCGTTACGGGAACGCTTATTACCTCTCGCAAGGTCGCATATTTAGAAAGATCGCCCGATATTTCAACCGAATAGTTTTCTGAAAATGCCTCTGTTTCTGTTAATTCCGCCGCGATCTGAAGGGAGATCCTTTCATTTTTCAGTGCAGAAAGATTGGTGATTTCGGTAATAGAGTCAAAATTTGCGTCCTTGAAGCATTTTTCAAGAGACGAGGTCGCTTTGATTTTTAACATATTGCACCTCACACAAGTTTATACTTTGATTATAAATGTGCAGAAATATTTAGTCAATGTAATTTTTTACTGTTACGGTGTATTTTTTCGCTTTTTTATTGATAAATATCATTATTTATGCTAAAATAAAAACAAGGATTTCGAATTCAGGAGATGAACGTATGAAATGGATGGATAGCTTCCGATCACCCGATAGTAAATACAGACCCAAGGTGCGATATTGGATGCCTCACGCTGTTGTAAGCGAGAGGGGGATAGTACGTGATATGGCTGACCTCGCCGCGCGCGGATTTGGCGGTGTTGAAGTCGTTACAATGCGTGAAAGCGTCGATTACAGATTCTACAACCGTGATAATATGTGGGGCTCTGTCGCTTGGATAAAAGCGATGAAAATACTGCTTCGCGAGGCGAAACGGAACGGTCTCACTGTTGATTTTGCGAACGGTCCGTCGTGGCCGATTGCCGATATTCACGCAACGAGTCCCGATGATGAGAGCGTCATTCGTGAGCTTGCATACGGACTTAAGATTCTTTCCCCGGGTGAGCATTTCGAGGGGGAGGTGCCCAAGCCTGCCACGGATAAGGCTACACCGTATCAAAGGCTTATTTCCTTGGCTCTGTACAAAAAGACGGGGGAGAATGAGATAGATTTTGAAAGCTACTGCCCATTGCCGCTTGACGACACGGTTTCGGTTACCGCGCCCGATGACAGTGAATATGCGCTTTTTGCCTTTTTTGACAAGCCCTCCGTTCTTCGTATGAATTCGGGATTGTTTTACGTTGTCGACCATTTTTCAAAGGCGGGAACGGATGCGATCATGGACGTGTGGGAAAAGGAGCTGATGCCTGCGTTTTCGGAATACTCCGATATTATTGAGTGCCTTTTCTGCGATTCTCTTGAATATATTGTTCAGCTTGAATGGACACGCGATTTCCCCCAGAGATTTGAAAAAGCTAAGGGGTATAGCATAATTCCGTATCTTCCGTGTCTTGGAAACATTGAAACTGTTGGCTCAAATGACAGAAATGCTGCCGTATTTCCACCTACTATGGTTTCGGGGTACTATCTCTCTGACAGGGATAAATTTGTTCGTGTAAATCACGATTTCTTTGACGTGCTCAATCAAGGATACTGCCACGAGCACCTCAAATATATGCAGGAGCGCGCTGAAAGGATGGGACTGACGGTTCGCTATCAGGTGGCATACAATAGGAATCTTGAGGCAGAATCGAGCGCGCTTTACATCGGCATTCCGGAAAATGAACCTCTTGGTAGACCGTTGCTTGATAATTTCCGCATTATGAGCGCGGCGGTCCATCTTGACAGAAAAGAGGTTTACTCATACGAATGTGCCGCAGAGCCGTGGTACGGTTACGGTCAGACACATGAGGACATTCTTTGGTGGATAAAGCGCTCGTATGCGGGCGGTATGAATTCTCAGGTCTTTCACGGCGCAAATTACTGCGGTTACTATGACGGAGAAGGAAATGACGGAGGTGTCGGACCGTGTATTAACTGGCCCGGATTTGAGGGCTTTACAAAGCCGAGATGGGCAAATGCATGGAACAGGACGCTTAATATCAGAGCCCAGAGGCAGATACTCGATACGGTTGCAAGAACCAATTTCCTTATGAGGAATACTCATAGGCTTGACGTTGCCGTATACCGTCACGAATATAAGAATAACTGCTTTATGGGTGCATCTGACGGTGGATATCTGTACTGTGATGACAATTCGCTTAACAATGCGGGATATACCTACGAATTTCTGTCTCCTTCCTTGATGTCGCATAAAAATGCGCGAGTTGAGGACGGTGTATTCGACAGAGAAGGTGCGGCTTACAGGGCGATAATTGTAAATAACGAGGAATATCTTGATTATTCGGGGGCTGAAAAGCTACTTGAATACAATAAGTGCGGATTACCGATCTTGTTTGTGGGACGTGTACCAGATAAATGCTATTTTGCTTCCGAGGGACACACCGACAGTGAGCTTTGTGAGACGATCTCCTTGATAGACGGTATTTTTGTTGAGGACATTCACGATGTTCCTCACGTATTGCGAAAGATCGGGATCCTACCCTCTGTTATGCCTGACAAGCCTTGCGAGATAAGACCTGTCAGACTCGACGTGAACGGTGCTGATTTTTATTACGTTTATAATTCAAATACCGTAGAGCGCGGGAAAAAGGGCAGTATGTACCCACATATCGACAAGCGTGCTTTTATGAAAGAGTATCGCGGAGTGATATCGTTCGACTCGATCGGTAAGGTTTATCAGATAGACCCTTTTTCGTGCACGGTTTCCGTTGTTGATAGCAAGGTGTGCGAAGGCAGGGCTTGTATTGAGATTGCTCTTGAGAGGGATGAGGCAAGGATATTTGCTGTACTGAACGAAAGCACTGCAGCATCAATGGGAATAAGCGGTACCGAAGCTGCAAAATACCCGATCTTCGAGACAGTTATGCTTGACGGTTGGAGCCTTTCAATCAAATCGATCCACGCGCCCGAAAACCCGATATGTACTTTTTATGAATCGGTTTGGAGAGACGAGAAAATAATAAAGCTTGATAAGCTCTTGCCGTGGTGTGAAATAAAGCCCGAATGGGAGAAGATCTGCGGAATAGGTACCTATGAAACAGATTTTGTGATAGAGAGGATGCCAAAAAAGGTGATATTCAAGCCTCAATTCATTTGCGATACGTACGATCTTTACATAAACGGTTCTCTTTTTGATTGCGTTGATCCCGTAAAGCAAGAGACGGATATCTCACGCGCCGTCGTATGCGGTGTAAATCACATTAAGGTTTGCGTTTCAAGCACGCTTATGAACACGGTTTCTCTCGATTACCTCAGAAAGAACGAAAAGGCTGACAAGCCACAGATGAGCGGTATGTGGGGAGATTGCAGGCTGATGCTCTTCTATTCATAACACTTTAAGGCTATTGCACCGATACGTGCGATAGCCTTTTTGTGTGAAAAATGCACAAAAGAAAAAAGAATGATATTGAAAATATCGTAATATCTTGCGGTTTATTATTTGACAAAAATGTGATATAATAATTATTTGGTAGAAAATGCACGAAATTATTGTTTTAAGGAGTTAGTATGGTAAGAGAAGATTTAAGAAACGTTGCGATCATTGCGCACGTTGACCACGGTAAGACCACGCTCGTTGACGGATTGCTCAAGCAGGGCGGTATATACAGAGAGAATCAGGAGACCGTTACGCGAGTAATGGACTCGGATGATATCGAGAAGGAGAGAGGCATCACTATTCTTGCAAAGAATACGGCGGTGCACTACAAGGACGTTAAGATCAATATTGTCGATACCCCCGGACACGCCGACTTCGGCGGCGAGGTCGAGCGAGTGCTCAAGATGGTCAACGGTGTTATTCTTCTCGTTGACGCGGCTGAGGGTCCTATGCCTCAGACGAGATTCGTTCTCAAGCGTGCGCTTGAGCTCAATCACAAGGTAATCGTTTGCATAAACAAGATAGACAAGCCCGATGCGCGTCTTGGTGAGGTTGAGGACGAGATTCTTGAGCTTCTTATTGACCTCGGTGCTGACGACGATCAGATCGACTCTCCCATGCTTTACTGCTCCGGTCGTTCGGGTACGGCATCATATTCACCCGACGAGGAGGGAAGTGATCTTACACCCCTCTTTGAGACCATTCTGAACTATATGCCTGCTCCCGAGGGTGATATTGACGGGGATCTTCAGGTTCTTGTTTCTTCTGTTGACTACAACGACTACGTTGGTCGTATAGGAATCGGTAGAATCGAGCGCGGAAGCGTAAAGGTCGGACAGGAGGTTCTTGTCTGCAACTTCCATAAGCCCGACGAGAAGCCGAGAAAAACGAAGATAGTTTCTCTTTATCAGATAGACGGTCTTCTTCGCGTTCCTGTTGAAAATGCAAAGATGGGTGATATTATTTGTTTCTCCGGTGCGGGTGACATCTCTATCGGTGATACGCTTACCGCAACCACAAACCCCGAGCCTCTTGAATTTGTTAAGGTCAGCGAGCCTACCGTCGAGATGACCTTTGCGGTCAACACGAGCCCTCTTGCAGGTAAGGAGGGTAAATTCGTTACCTCGCGTCAGCTCAGAGAGAGACTTTACAGAGAGCTGCTCAAAGACGTGTCTCTCCGCGTTCGCGACGGTGATACGACCGATGAATTTATCGTTTCGGGAAGAGGAGAGATGCACCTTTCCATTCTTCTTGAGAATATGCGCCGCGAGGGTTATGAGATGACCTGCTCGAACCCGAAAGTCATCTTCAAGGAGATCGACGGCGAGAAGTGCGAGCCTATGGAGCGTGTAACTCTTGACGTACCGAATGAGTACGTTGGAGCTGTTATCGAAAAGCTCGGACAGAGAAAGGGCGACCTCATTGAGATGAACCCCATCGGTGAGAGAATGAGAATTGAATACAGCATTCCTTCCCGTTGTCTCTTCGGCTACCGCTCCGAATTTTTGTCTGCAACTCACGGCGAGGGTGTTCTTAACACTCTCTTTGACGGCTATCAGCCCTACCGCGGTGGTGTTATTATGAGATTCACAGGTGCGCTTATCGCAAGTGAAGCGGGAGTTACCACGAGATACGGTCTCTACAATACCCAGGATCGCGGTCAGCTCTTCGTTGGTCCTCAGACAGAGGTTTATGAGGGAATGATCGTCGGTGAGAACCCCAAGAACGACGATATCGCGGTCAATCCTTGCAAGGAGAAGCATCTTACCGCTATACGCAGTGCAGGTGCTGATGAAAAGCTTCTCCTCACTCCTCCCAAAATCTTCAGCCTTGAGGAAGCTATTGAGTTTATTCAGGATGACGAGCTTATCGAGGTTACTCCGAAGTCAATAAGACTTCGCAAGAAGATCCTTAACACCGAGCTTCGTATGAAGGAAATGATGAAGATCCGTCGTGCGCAGGAAGCTGGGAAGTAATTGCAACAAGAAAACGCCCGAATTATTCGGGCGTTTTCTTGAAGAACTGTCCTTTAGGGTATACCCCAATTGACGGTTCCCGTTTTTTTATGGGACGTACAGTCCCGAAAAAGAGACGTATTTCGGTTTTGCTGATATGTAGGCTATATCTCCATTGTATATTATTGTTGCATAGAGTTCATTTTGCTCGATGACCTCAAAGCGTGAGCCGTACTTGGCATCTCCGATAACATCAAGATTTGAGTCGTAGGTTTCCTCGGTAAAGAAAGTACTTTTTGAGCGTATGTTGATTGAGCCTTGGTATGTGACCCAGACGAAGGATTTTCCTGTATCGGGGAATTCTACGTCGGACTCGTATCCGTTGAAGCCATATTCTTTTATTATTGACGGATAATCCTTATAGCAATAATTAAAGTCAAACTCGGTATCAATTCCTTCGATAACGCCTGAATCACTGTATTGCCACATACCGAAGGGCTTGCCGTATGACTCCGACCATTCTATTATTTCACCTTCATCGACGGAGGGATGACGCGCGTACCAGATGTCGAAACGTGAAAGTGCCGTTTCGGTATCGATCACGTTATTGAGCCACTCGTGATTGACGTACAAGCCCGTGTAGTATCCTGATCTTTGAAGAGCGGTGAAGAAGGTCACACACATTTCGTTTAAAACCGACTTATCTATTTCCTTTTGCGAGTCATCCTCAAGGTCGAGATACACGGGATACTCAAACTGCTTCCCTTTAAGTGCAGAGAGAACAAAATTTGCTTCGAGCGTAATATCCTTTACACGCATAGCGCGTGTATAGAAGTAGAAGCCAACGTCCAGTCCTGCTTCCTTTGCCTCGGTGTAGCTCTTTTCAAACGTGGGATCAATTCCTACCGATGTGTCTCCGATCCTGATTATTACGTACGTTATTCCTGCGTTCTTTATTGCATCCCAGTCAAGAGAAATGTAGTTACCGTCCGCATCCACCTTGTAATTGTAGTATGAGATATCTATGCCTTTTGCTAATACGGTTGTATCGCTTACGTTCGCTCCCGTGACTATGTCACTATAGAAGTTGAGATCGCCTGTGTAGGTATGATCGCAATTCTGACACGAGTAAACTGTATAGCCCATATCCGACAGAGTTGGCATTATTACACGCTTCAGATAATCGTGTCCGTTGGGTCCAACTGTCAGTGTGTAGGATTCGCCGCAGGCGCACGAGAATTTTGTTTCTCCGTTCTCGGTGCAGGTAACCTCGCTGATAATTTCAGCCTCGAACGTATGGGAAAGCGGAGCGGTGTACTTATCCTTGAAGGAATAACCGCAATCACACGTAAAGGTGGTATATCCTTCCTCGGTACAGGTAGGAGCAACTGTTGTTTTTACAAGAGTATGTCCTGTGGGCTTTGTATAGTCTGCAATATACTTGTAGCCGCAATCACAAATATAGGTCGTGAAGCCTTCATCTGTGCATGTAGGTGCAGTGACAGTTTGTGCAAAGGTGTGCTCGATCGGGGAGGTGTAATTGTCAACATAGCTATATCCGCACTCGCAGCTAAACGTGGTGTATCCTTGCTCGGTACAGCTCGGAGGAGTTACAACTTCACTAAAGTTGTGATCCTGAGGCTTTGTGTATTGATCTTTGTAGCTGTAGCCACAATCACATTTATGTGTTGTGTATCCCTGATTTGTACACGTTGGAGCGGTCACTGTGTCCTTAAAGGTGTGTCCCAGAGCATCGGTCAGGTCGGAAACGTAGCTTTGATCGCATCTTTCGCACGTGTATTTTGTCGATCCGCCTTTTGTACAGGAGGGTTCGGTTATTGTTTTTTGATACTTATGTCCGAGCGGTGCCACGATATCCGTTACGTAAGAGTGTCCGCATTCGCAGGAGTAAAGAGAATGTCCTTCCTTATCACAGGTTGGCTCGGTTACCGCCTTTTCGTAGGTGTGTGGAATGGGATCGAGAAACTCCTCTGTATATGAATACTCACAGTCGGGGCAGATATATTCGGTATAGCCGCAGTCGTTATGTGTCGGGGCAACTATAAACGTTTCTATGTTTTCGTGCTTGCACTCGTCGCATGCAATAAGCATAAGGGTCAGTAAGAGCAAGGCGGGAATGAGAAGAAATCTTAAGAATTTCAAGAATTTCATTTATTGGTCTCCTTGTATAATGCATCAGATAATGCACAGAAGTCGGCTACGGAAAGCTTTTCGCCTCTTACGTCGGGGCGGTGACCGCAGCTGACGATTATTTCGGTCAATCTTTCTTTGGGAATATCGGAAAACCCTGTCTGGAGGGAATTGGGAAGTGTCTTTCTTCTTTGTTCAAATGCCGCCTTTACTGTTCTGAAGAACATAGCCTCGTCGATGGGCTTTACGGGCTTGTCCTTCCAAAGATCGATTCTTACAACGCTTGAATTTACCTTCGGGGGAGGAATAAACCGATCGGCACTTACGGTAAAGAGCAATTTTGCATCTCCGTAATAATCTATAGCGGCGGTTATTGCGCCGCAGTTCTTATTTCCTGCTCCCGCGGCGAGTCTTTCCGCCACCTCGGTCTGTACCATGACGGTTATTGAATCGAAGGGGAGCTTGGATTCGATGAGCTTCATAAGAATAGGCGTAGTGATATAATACGGCAGGTTTGCGCAGACGGCTACCTTACCCATTTCAAAGTAAGGGGCAAGAATCGTATCGAGGTCTGCCTTCATTATATCCTCGTTGATGACGGTAACGTTTTTATATCCGTCGAGAGTGTATTTAAGTACGGGAATGAGGCCGTCGTCGATCTCAAAAGCGACTACGCGTGAATATCTTTCGCAAAGCTCACGTGTCATGCATCCAATACCGGGACCTATCTCGACTACGGTAATATCCTTGTCATCGTTGCATGCATCTGCTATATCCTCAACGGTCATATTATCGGTGAGAAAGTTCTGTCCGTACTCCTTTTTGAAGTTGAGTCCGAACATATCCATGACCTGTTTTATCGTTCTCGGATCACATAGATTAAGCATTATTTCTTGTATTCCTTTCTGTTGTTAAAGGACTTGTTTTTGTTAGAAGATTTATTTTTATCAAATGCGTTGTATTTTCGGTCGTGATTGTAATGCGGCTTATCATCTCTGAATTCAGCGGGCTTGAAAAACTGATAGAAACTGCAGGGAAGCATGCCGTTGTAGAGCTTGCGTATCTTGTCTGCGCGTCTGCCGTACAGCTTTTCAAAATATTCGCACGAGGTAATAACGTAGATGTGCCAGGGCTCAAATTTTTTGAAGTTGCGACCTATCTCGCGGTAAAGCTGTTCGATCTCTCTCATCTCGCCCATTCTTTCTCCGTAGGGGGGATTACAGATTATCGTTCCGCGACGGTCCTCTGGCTTTGTGATAGTTCTTGCATCTGCGTGGAAAATGTTGATATTTTCCTCGACTCCTGCTCGAAGTGCGTTTTCATAGGCGACGTCAAGTATATCCTCGTCGATATCCGATGCCCAGACTTCAAATTTTGAGTCTTTGATCTCAAATGATGCCGCTTCCTCTCTCGCATCGCTCCACATCTGTGCAGAAATGCGCGGAAATACCTCGGAGGCGAATGAACGTTTGAGTCCCGGGGCTATTTTGCGCGCGATCATTGCGGCTTCTATGGCGATAGTTCCCGAGCCGCAGAAGGGATCCCACAAAAGAACGTCCTCCTTAGGTCTTGCGGTCAGTGCGATCGCTGCGGCGAGTGTCTCGCGTAGAGGTGCTGCGCCCGCATCGGGGCGGTAGCCTCTTTTATGAAGAGCAGTTCCCGAGGTGTCTATCATAAGCATTGCCTCGTCCTTCAAGATGAAAAATTCAACCTTGTATTTTACTCCTGTTTCCTCAAACCAGGAAATACCGTATTCTGCTGAAAGGCGGTTGACTACCGCCTTTTTTACTATACTCTGGCAGTCGGGAATGCTTGTAAGTTTGCTCTTAATTGAATGTCCCGTAACGGGAAATTCATCAAGCTTTCCGATCCATTCCTGCCACGGCAGAGAATAGGTCCCGTCAAAGAGCTCGGAAAAGCTCTCCGCGTGAAATCTGCCCATGATGATGAAGACTCGCTCTGCAAGTCTTAAATTTATATTGGCGCGAGGTATATCCTTTTCCTCACCCTCGAAGAGTACACGGCCGTCTATGGTCTCGACTCTTTTGAGTCCGAGGGCATCTATCTCCTCGCCAAGCTGTTTTTCAAGTCCAAAAAGACATGTTGCGCAAAGTAACATTTTTATTCCTTAAATCAATAGTTTTCGTTTATTAGAATCAATACTGCACCGTCATCGTAGTAGTGCTCGACGTAGCCCTTGGATTTATAGTATTCTGCGATCTCAAGGCTCGTCTTTGCGTATCCGCTCCTTACGTCAAGGACAATATATTCGGTGTCGGTCTTATATTCGTTTCCATCCTTGTGGTAGTTTACCTCGTAAATTACGTCTCTGTCGGAGATGTGCGCCAAAAGGAAGGTAGAGCAGGTGACCGTTGCATCCTCGGGGAGCTCGTTTTCAAGAGCATAATCTATCCTTGTAAATACATCCGCACTGTTTTCGTATCTGTCGTGATATGTTGTGTATTTGGGTATTACGACAATAGTGAACATCAGAATCGCGGCAACGGCGGCAACTCTCGGCAGGTATGCTTTTGCAAAAGACGGCTTGAGGTCTGCAAGGTTTATTATCGCAATGTAGAAGAGGAAAGCGGTTATTCCAAAGCTGTACTGGAAGGTAATATCGGGCTGATACTTATACATTGTGAGAGTATTCAAGAGTATCGGCGCGAGCAAAAGAAGCTTTGAGATCTTCTTTGTTGCGAAAGGCAGGAAGCCGAGAGGAAGAAGAAGCTGGATGAGGTATTTGAGCTTATCCGTGTTTCCTGCTGACGTTGTGAAGAGCTGTGAGAGTGCATATCCCGGATTGACGAATATTGTTTTAACTACACCGATAAGACCGTCCTCGCTGTTATAAATCATATTTCCGAATCTGTTGGACATGATACCCGTGCCGTATTGCTCCATAAGTGTGGAGACGACAAGGAAATAGATAAGAGGTACTATTGCCATGGGGATACCGATCTTCCACTTTTTCGTTGAAATAAGAACGTAGAGGGCGAAGATCATAAGATAGATGAATGCATCTTCCTTGACAAGAAGTGTGAGAACAGAGAATATTGCGAGGGGGATATATTTTTCTGCTTCGAAGAAATAGAATACCCAGAGAAGCAAAGGAGCCAAGAAGCAGTTTTCATGTAGGTCGTAAAAGCATCCTGCACTGAGTGCGGGGTATGCCGCATAGATGGTTGCGGCGAGAACCGTGAGTCTCTTGGAAAGTCCCTTCTTTCTTGCGATAAGAACTACCGGAACGATTCCCGAATAAACGATTACCGCCTGAAGAATCTGCAGGGTTATCGGAGAGGGGAAGATATAGTAGAAGGGGAGCATCAGATAATAGATGGGAGAGAAGTGGACTGCGAAGTGAGAGAGCAGCATATCTCGCTCACAGGTGACGTTCGGGAGTCCGCTTTCTGCCATATTGTAGAACATGTTGCAGAAGAGTCCGAAATCAAAGTTAGGCGCGGAATAAGTGAGGTATCTGTATACTCCTATTCCACCGACAAAAAAACCGAATACGACCGCGATCACTCCAACGGCACCCCACATTATACCACTGTGAAAATCCGATCTGATGAAAGAAAAGCAGTTCTTTTCAGTCGCGTATACGAGCACGATTGCCATAACGAGCATCACGGCAAAGTACATATAATACTGTGACGTGTCGGATTTATACATAAGCAGAAATGCAAGCATTATTGCAGATGCCACGAGTATGTTGGGGACGATATTGTACTTTGGGAGGAGCACAATAAGTGCTGTGAGACCCACGGCGAGAAGTATGACAGCTACCAACATTCCGGCAAATGCCGAGCCGTCTGCCTGAAGAAAATCAAGTGACGAGTAATAGATCTCGTCATCTATGTGTTTAAGAAGGTTATAAACACATACGAGAAAATATGAGCAGATAAAGGTTGTCAGAAAGGTCTCAAGGGTGTATTTGAAGCCTTCTTTCTTCTGTATTTCCTGTGTATTTTTGACGTTCTTTTTCATTGGTTGCTCCAATCTTTAATCTTCAATTGTTTCCGAGATATCCGCCGCTTCGATTTCAAGGACACCGTCCGCCTCGGATATATCAAGTGCCTCGATCGCGCGAAGCTTTTTCTGGATCATATCGTTTCTGTGCTGTGCCTCGTCAAGTGATCTGCCTGCCTCGTCGATCTTTTTCTTTGCCTTTGCAAGAACACCTGAGAAGGTGTCATACTGCGATTTGACGGCGGATAGTATCTTTCTGACCTCGGTTGCTTTCTCATTTATTGCAGCAATTCTGAAGCCGAGGGCGAG
Organism: Eubacteriales bacterium; assembly: GCA_045132775.1. Taxonomy (GTDB): domain Bacteria; phylum Bacillota; class Clostridia; order Oscillospirales; family CAG-272; genus SVTX01. Next base: position 14,694 of record JBGUSX010000004.1, on the reverse strand, counting down.
GGAATTGAGAAGTGCGGTTATTGTGGATGGTCCTGCGATCATTATATTGAACTCGCTCTGGAGTCTTTCGGGGAGACCGCTCTGCGATGCGGCGATCTCTGCGTAAAGTCCTTCGCTTGCAAGGTACATTATCGCAAAAGGCGTGGTCTTGGGTGTAACTATGTATTTGCTTATGTCTCTCGCTTCCTTTATCACGACGTCCTCGAGAGCCTTTCTTGCGGCGGCGAGAGCCTCGGGATCTGCTCGGTCTGCGGCGGCACAGAGGCGAACGTAGTCCTCCATGGGAAGCTTTGAGTCGAGGGGAAGATAGGTTATCTCGGAATTGTTTTCACCCGAGGGGATCTTTATTGCAAATTCAACGCGATCCTTGCTTGATGCCTTGGGCGCATAGTTTTCAACGTACATATTGGGGATGGTCTGGTCAAGTATGTTTTTGAGCTGTACCTCTGCCCAGGTTCCTCTTGCTTTTACGTTGGTGAGCACGCGATTGAGGTTGGTTACGTGATCGGTAATTCCGCCCGACATTTCTTTCATCTCGCCAAGAGCCTTATAGAGATTTTCAAGCTGCTCGGAAACAGTTTTGAATGAGCTGTCGAGTCTTTGCGTGAGTGTGGAGGTAAGCTTTTCGTCAACGACCGTTCTCATCTCGTCAAGCTTCTGCTCGTTGGACTGTCTAATTTTTTCAAGGGAGGTCTCGATCTTCTCATTTTGCTTTTCTGCGACCTCGGTGTTTTTTTCTCTTATTGTAGCAAGACCAACGGAAACCTCGCGCAAGATCTTTACGAGCTGCTCCTGGTTGGTTGTGTTGAGCTTCTCAAGAGTTTTATTGATATCAGAGATCTTGCCTTCAAGCTCGGTTCTTTGCTGTGTTGACGACTGATTCTGTTCGGTTCTGTTTCTTGAAAACTCGTTATAAATGCTTTCTCGGAGCTCATCGAGCTTTTTCTCGGTATTTATGGTTTCCTTGTTATCTTTCGATTTTTTCATGATCGAAAAAACGAGATAAAGGCAGACAAATGACACTAAAAGAGTGATAACGGAGATTATCAATGTTGCTGTTTCCATAACTTTCCTCACTTTTACATACAGATAATTTATTATAACATATTTATGTGAGTTTGTCACTACAAAAAAGAAAAAATGATAAAAATAAAAGGGGCAAAGCCCCTTTAAAATTCTATTAGGTCATTTCTTCGATGTGATGGATGTACTCTATAGATCGGAGTGCTTCGATTATTTCGGAGTGCGTTTTGTACTGCTTGAGCTCGCCGCTCTGTATGGTGAGCGCGATCGAGTAAACGCTGAGCCCGGAATTTATGTATGCAGGGTTTACTTCTATATCGTCGATACGCAGGCCGAGCTTTCTGATGGTAGTTACGAAGTTTTGAAGATCGTCCTTGTGCTTGAGCTCAAGGTGGATTTCAAAGTGGTTTGACTTATTTTTAAAATGACGCTCAAGAGACGGGAAGAGTGAAAGGCAGCAGAGAAGTGCAACGAACGAGATGAGCGAGACGGTATAGAATCCTGCGCCAATCAGCAAGCCCGAAATGCCGACTGCCCAAAGACCTACCGCAGTGGTAAGTCCTTTTATCTGGCTCTTCGAGCTGTAAAGGATTGAGTTTGAGCTGATTATCGCTATTCCAACGACGAAAGCTGCCGATACAAGCGGGAATCCAACGCTGAATTTCTGGATTATGAAAAGATCGAGCATCATTGCTATCGTTCCCGATAGGGAGACGAGCATAAAGGTTCGAAGACCTGCGGCATGTCTTTTTGTGGATCTTTCCCAGCCTATTACAGCCGCAAAGATTATCGAAATGGCTATTCTTAATATTATTGACCAGATGTCAAGCTTTGCTGACCATTCGCCGAGAAGCTTGCTAATCGGCTCGGTGACCTCAAATAGATTCATATTTAACAACATTTTCTATCTCCAAAATTTATTTTCTTCGTTTCATTCGGCTTCTGTGAAGCTCGTACATAGCTTCGTACTGCTCCTCATAGGCCTCTGTAAATGCCTGTTCCTCGGGGGAAATCTCCTGCTTTTCAGGTTCGGGGATCTCTGCGCGGATCTTCTGGATCCTTTCGATGAGCACGTCTACCTCGCGGCGAGGATTTCCTTGTTCGTCAAGTGTTTCTACGGGTGCGACGTCCTCGAGCTTATTCGATATTGAGCCCGAGAGATAGAGTGAAAGCTTGGCGCAAGCGGGACCGATCAATTCATAAAGTATGCTCGATGCAAGAATTATCGTCTGCAGGTTCTCGCCAACCGAACCGCCGAGCGTTCTGTCTGCCATTGCAGCAAGACCGATCGCGACGCCTGCCTGTGGGATTAGTGCCAATCCAACGTAATTGCGGACGCTTTTATCTGCCTTAATAACTGAAGCACCGAGAAATGCTCCTCCGTATTTTCCAATCATTCGGACGGCAAAATAGAGAATTGCGATGAGAATTATCGGGGTGCTTCCCGTATTTCCCGTGGGGGAAAAGAGAGAATTCAGATTGAGATTCAAGCCCGAGCGAACAAAGAAGAGAAGCATTATCGGGGGGCTGAAATAGTTGATCTGTTTATAGAGCTTATCGTCCTCGGTGACGTTTATGTACACCATTCCCATTGCCAGACAACCGAGAAGAGGAGAGATCTCGAGCAGCGTGCAAATTCCGCAGAATAGGAAGAGCATACTGATGAGGATTATAAGTCTGTTATCGGTTGTTCTTTTTTGGGGCATAAGCAACTTCAAAAAGAGTCCAAACGCTCCGCCAAGTATCATTACTCCAAGGTTTATAACTATCGGAAGGATCACGACCTCGGCTGAAAGCGAGATGCCTTCCGCCATGAAAACTCCCGCGACTGAAAGTGCAAGGCTGAATGCGATAAGACTCAATACGTCGTCAAGTGCGATGACCTGAAGAAGTGTATCGACAAAGTTTCCTTTTGCTTTTGTCTGCCTTATCGTCATGGCAGTCGATGTAGGAGCAGTTGCCGCCGCAAGTGCCGAAAGAACGATGCAGAGAACAACATCAAGTCTTAAAATGACAAATGTAAGTATGAATACCAGGGCAGATGCCAAAATCGCTTCGAAAAGAGTTATAACAACCGTCTTTATTCCGTTTTTCTTTAAAGAAGAGAGCTTGAAAAATTCACCGACGCTGAATGCGATAAACGCAAGAGCGATATCAGAAAGAAAATCGGTGCCTTCAATAACCGTTTCGGGGATAAGGTCGAGGCAAAAAGGTCCGATGAGAATACCAACGACTATGTAAGCGGTAACGTTTGGTAGTTTTAAAAGCTTTGTCAGTCTGGTCATGGCAAAGCCGCAGAAGAGCATTATCGCTATTGATATTATGACAGTTGCGGTGGGGGATATGTTTGCGTAAAAGCTGTCGAGCATGCCGTGACCTCCTTTATAGTGTTGAACATATATTATACAACATTTATATAAACATGTCAAGAGTTTTTGAGCAGAATTTACAATAAAAAACTCTTTGACGGCAGTTTGAGATTATTGACAAAAATGCTTCGTTATGGTATAATTTTTCTATCGCATACAAGGAGGCAAGGGAATGTTCAAGCATACGGTTGATTTTCAATGTAAAGGATGCTCTAAGGAGTCCTATGACGTAATACCGATCCAAAGAATAATGGACAAGCTTGATTCGCATTTTGAGAGAAACGACCTCAAAAGTGCGGGTGAACTGCTAAAGTACTGGGAGCGCGAGGCGCGCAATCTTCACGATAATAGGGGACTTTTGGAGATTCTTAACGAGGAGATCGGATATTTCAGACGTACAGGCGAAGCGGATAAAGCTCTTGCTTCTGTATCCGAGGCCTTTTCGCTGATCGAGGCGCTTGAAATTGAGAATGAAGAGTCATCAGCGACTGTTTATCTCAACGGTGCGACGACGATGAAGGCTTTTGGAAAGACCGCGGAAGCTATGCAATACTATGCCAGAGCTAAAGAGATCTATGATTCAAGGCTCTCGCCCGACGATTACAGATTAGCGGCTTATTACAACAACGTGTCAAGTGCATACAAGGAGCTTGGAGATGCAGAAAGTGCGGAAAAAGCTTGTTATGCGGCTATTTCAGTGCTTGACGGTAACCCTGAATATAACGGAGAAATAGCCGTAACGCACGTCAATCTTGCGCATATTTATTATGACGCGGATAATTTTGACGATCGTGTTTACGAGCACATGGAAAAGGCGTGGGAGCTTTTGTCATCAAAGGATAATCGACACGACGGAGCATTTGCTTTTTTGTGCTCCAAATGCTATCCCTCATTTGCTCATTTCGGATATTTTGACTATGAAAAGAGATTAAAGGAGCTTTGCAAGAGGATCTATGAAGGGAATTGAGCTTGCACGCGCGTATTATGAGGAATTTGGTAAGCCGATGATCGAGCGAGATTTTTCTGAATATGCCGACAGGATCGCTGTCGGACTTGTCGGTCGCGGCTCGGAGTGCTACGGTTTTGACGACGATATCTCCACCGATCACGATTTCGAGCCCGGATTTTGCATTTGGTTGACGGAATCGGACGAGCGTGAATTTGGGTTCAAGCTTTTCAGGGCATATTCAAATCTGCCAAAAGAATTCGACGGGATTAAGCTCAAGGAAAGAAGCAACGGAGATTTCTCGGGACGCGGAGTTATGACGATTACTGAATTTTACCGTGAATATACGGGCAAAAAAGAGGGTCCGGAAACGATCGGGGATTGGCTTTATATTCCGTCACATTTTCTTTGTGAAGCAACGAACGGGGAGATTTTTTATGATCCGCTTGGTGAATTTTCAAGGATCAGAGAGAAGATCAAGCACGGTATGCCCGAGGACGTTAGGCTAAAGAAAATAGCCTCTTGTGCTTTGTTGATGGCACAGTCAGGGCAATATAATTTCTCAAGATGCTTGTCTCACGGCGAGAGCGGTGCGGCGAGGCTTGCGCTGTACGAGTTCGTCCAAAAGTCGATTGAAATGGTTTTTTTGCTCAACAAAAAACACATGCCGTACTATAAATGGTCGTTCAGGGCGATGAAGGATCTTGATATCCTTGGAGAAAATGCGTGTATTTTGGAAAAAATGCTTGACACAACAAATGAGTTTTCGCAAGAAATATCACAAGAAATAGAATCCTTTTGCGCATCTGTGGTCGGAGAGTTAAAAACACAGGGCTTGACGGATTTTGACGACGATTATCTCGAACGTCACGCGTATTCGGTGAATGAAAAAATAGCTGACAACAGATTGAGAAACTCGAGTATAATCATATAAAAAATCTCGCGCTTGTGCGCGAGATTTTTTATTGGATAATACCGCCGCCGATTACGGTGTCGCCGATATACATAACCGCTGACTGACCGCGCGCAGGGGCGCGTTGCGGTGTTGAAAAAGTTAGTGTTATTTCATCCTCTCCCGTTATTCGTGCGATCGCCGGGCTTTGAGACTGCGAGTATCTTATTTTTGCTTCAACCTTGATGTCGCCTTCAAAGCTGTCAAATGGAATGAGGTTTATATTTTTTATTATTACTTTGTCGGTGAAAAGCTTATCCTCGTCTGCAAGGGTGACGGTGTTTGTTGCGGCATCCTTTTTTATTACAAAAATATGCTTGTTCATCGATATTCCGAGTCCTTTACGCTGACCGATCGTATAGTGGATCATACCCTTGTTTTTGCCGAGGATGTTTCCGTCCTCGTCCACGTAATCTCCCTGAGGGAATTGGATACCGAGATCTTTTTCAATAAACGAGGCATAGTCACCGTCGGGGATAAAGCAGATGTCCTGGCTATCGCTTTTGTGTGCGTTAACAAATCCGTTTTCGGCACCGATCTCGCGTATCTCGGTTTTTTGAAGATTACCGAGAGGGAAGAGAGTGTGGGAAAGCTGATGCTGGGAAAGTGACCAGAGCATATAGGTCTGATCTTTTTTTGTGTCTGCTGCTTTCTTTAAAAGAAAGCGTCCGTTTTTATCCTGCTCGATACGTGCATAGTGTCCCGTTGCTATCATATCCGAGCCTGAGGCAAGCTCAAGATCGAGTAATTTACCAAATTTGAGAAGCTTGTTGCAAACAATGCAAGGATTTGGAGTTGCACCGTTCATATACGTGTCGGTGAAGTCTTTAATAACTGTGTTTTTAAATTCATCTGACAGATCGTACACCTTGTGGTCGATGCCGAGCTTGTCGCATATTGATCTTGCATCGCGGATGTCGGTCTCGGTTGCATCTGTGCCGTCGGGGAGGATCTTTTGGCATAAAAGCATCGTAGCTCCCACGGTGTCATATCCCTCGTTTTTTAGGAGAAGTGCCGCGACCGCGCTGTCTATTCCGCCGCTCATTGCGACGGTCACTTTTTTGTTTTTGTTCATAGTATTCCTTTTAATTCCAAGAAAATTTGGTGAGCTCGCCTACTTCCTGCATGCCCTCAAAATCCCATTGGCGCAGTATCTCATACACCGCGATAGCGACGGAATTTGACAGGTTGAGGGAACGAAGGTGATCTCGCATCGGTATCCTTACTGTCGTTTCGGGATTGGCGAAGAGAAGCTCCTCGGGAAGACCGCGGGTCTCCTTGCCGAACATGATGTAGACATCTCCGTCATATTTTACGTCGGAGTAATTATTTTTTGCCTTGGTGGAGAAGTAATAAACCTTGATACCCTCGTGCTTGGCAAAAAAGTCGTCAAGTCCGTCGTAATATGTGATATCGAGCTTATCCCAATAGTCGAGACCTGCGCGTTTAAGCTTTGCGTTGTCAATTTCAAATCCGAGGGGGCGGATAAGGTGCAGGGATGCTCCTGTGGCGGCGCAGGTTCGCGCTATATTTCCGGTGTTCTGCGGTATTTCGGGTTCGCAGAGAACTATATTTATGTGTCGCATTTTGCTCCGTTCTGCCACCTTGGCGGCATTTGTGGTGAAATATAAAATAATTATATAACAAGATTGTAAACTTTGCAAGTGTTTTGCGAAAATTTACAATTTGAGGTTGCTTTATTATTTTGATTATAGTATAATAATTTAAAATGTGTAAATTTGTCCTGATGCGATTTTCCTGTGTTTAGGTTATATCGCTGATTCGTCGATATAGGAGGATATAAAATGGGACTTTTCGGTTCTTACAGTGAAAAACAAATCAAAAAGGTTGAAAAGATAGCTAAGAAGATTGAAGAGCTGGCAGACAAGTATTCTGCGATGAGTGATGCTGAGCTCAAAGCTACTACTGTGCATTTAAAGGAGAGACTTGCCGGCGGTGAGACTCTTGACGACATTCTTCCCGACGCATTTGCGGCGGTCAGAGAGGCAGACGACCGTGTGCTTGGAAAGCGTCCCTTCCACGTCCAGCTGCTCGGTGGTATTATTCTTCACCAGGGTAGGATTGCCGAGATGAAGACAGGTGAGGGTAAGACTCTCGTTGCAACTCTTCCTGCATATCTTAATGCGCTCTCTGGCAATGGTGTGCATATCGTAACAGTTAATGACTACCTTGCTAGACGTGACAGTGAGGAAATGGGAAGAGTTTACGCTTTTATGGGACTTAGCACGGGTCTTGTTATTCCTGAAATGTCCAACGACGAAAAGCAGAAAGCATACCGTGCTGATATTACCTACGGTACGAACAACGAATTTGGATTTGACTATCTGCGTGACAACATGGTCGTTTATAAGGAGAGAATGGTTCAGCGCGGACACAGCTTTGCCATCGTTGACGAGGTTGACTCTATTCTTGTTGATGAAGCAAGAACTCCTCTTATTATTTCGGGTGCAGGTGAAGAGCCTACCGATATGTACGACCGTGCCGACAAGTTTGTTCGCAAGCTTCAGAAGCTTGTTATCAAGGAGGTTGACAACAAGGAGGACCACGATAACGTCGAGGCAGACTATATAGTTGACGAGAAGGCGAGAAACGCCATTCTCACACCGAGAGGTGCAAAGAAGGCAGAAGAATTTTTTGGTGTTGAGAACTTTACGGATCCCGAAAACGCTGAGCTTATGCACTACGTTAACCAGGCGATAAAGGCGCACGGTGTTATGTTCCGCGATCAGCAGTACGTTGTCACAGATAAGGGTGTTATAATCGTTGATGAATTTACCGGTCGTATGATGTACGGCAGACGTTACTCCGACGGTCTGCACCAGGCTATCGAGGCAAAGGAAGGAGTTAAGATAGAGAAGGAGAACAAGACTCTTGCTACTATCACATTCCAGAATTACTTTAGAATGTATAAGAAGCTCTCGGGTATGACAGGTACGGCACTTACGGAGCAGGAGGAATTTAGAGAGATATACAACCTTGACGTTGTTGAAGTTCCAACCAACAGACCCATGATAAGACTTGACCATCCCGACAGAGTTTACAAGTCGATAAACGGAAAATATGCCGCTGTTATTGAACAGATAAAGGAGTGTAACGCAAAGGGTCAGCCTGTGCTTGTAGGTACTGTTTCCATTGAAAAATCCGAGGAGCTTTCGCGCAGACTTATGCGTGCGGGTATAAAGCACACCGTCCTTAATGCGAAGTATCACGAAAAAGAAGCGGAGATAGTTGCTCAGGCAGGTAAATTCGGAGCCGTAACCATTTCTACCAACATGGCGGGAAGAGGTACCGATATTATGCTTGGCGGTAACCCCGAGTTCCTTGCAAAGCAGGAAATGAGAGCAAAGCAGATCCCCGAGGAGCTTATTATAGAGGCTAACGGCACTTCAAACACTGATGACGAAGAGATACTTGAAGCAAGAGCTGTTTTCAAGTCTCTTTACGACAAATATAAGGCAGAGATCGCTCCCGAGGCTGACAAGGTAAGGGCAGCCGGCGGACTTTATATTCTCGGAACAGAGAGACACGAGAGCCGACGTATAGACAATCAGCTCCGCGGTCGTTCGGGTCGTCAGGGTGATCCCGGTGAATCGAGATTCTATCTCTCCCTTGAGGATGATCTTATGAGACTCTTCGGAGGCCAGGAGAGAATGGACAGACTAATCTCGATTATTGACAGACTTGGTCTTGATGAGACCACCCCGATCGATGCCAAGATGCTTTCCAACTCGATAGAGAATGCACAGCAGAAGATAGAGAGCAACAACTTCAAGCGTCGTAAATACGTTCTTTCGTACGACGACGTTATGAACCAGCAGAGAACCGTTATCTACAAGCAGAGAGGTGATGTTCTTGACGGTGGCGAGGGCATTGCGGATACAATAAAGCGCATGATCCTCTCGACTGTCAAAGCTTGTGTTGCTGTTCATACCTCCGATGAGTCATCTGCGGATTGGAACTTTGAGAGTCTGCGCGCAAGCCTTCCGTATCTTTGCGATGAAAACGACTTCAATTACACCGAGGATGAGCTCAAGCGCCTCCACAGAGATGACATTGACGAGCTCCTTTGCACTCGCGCTATGGCGAAATATGACGAGAAGGAAGAGCTGTTCGGCAAGGAGACATTCCTTGAGGTTCAGAGATCTATCCTTCTTCGAAACGTTGACACGGCTTGGATGGAGCACATAGATGCTATGGACGAGCTCAAGGGCGAGATAAATCTCCAGGCATACGCTCACAGAGACCCCGTTACAGAGTACAGGATCGTTGGCGGAGATATGTTTGACGCGATGGTTGAAGAGATAAGAGAGAAGACAGTCAGAACAATTCTCTCTGTCGTTCCGAGAGTTGCCAAGCCTATCAAACGTGTCCAGGTCGCAAATCCCCTGACCGCAGGCTTTGAGGGCGGAGAAAAGAAGGCGGCTCGCGTTACTATCAGAAAGCCCGCTGCAGAGAAGGTCGGAAGAAACGATCCTTGTCCTTGCGGTTCGGGTAAAAAGTACAAGAATTGCTGCGGTGCGCCCGGAAAGGCAAATTCATAAGTTTCATTGAAAGGGAAGAAAAATGGGTTTTGGACCTTTACTGGTAGGTTATATTTTTACCTATCTTGTTACGCTCGGACTCGGTGACTATCTGTTTGCGGGAATGCTCATAGGCGGTTTTATCATGTTCCTCGGATTGTGCGAGCTCAGAAAGTACTGTCCTACGTTTCTTTACGCAATTATAGCAAACGTTCTTTTGATTCTTTGCTCGTTTTATGAGTCTGCCGCGTGGATAGACAGAGCATTCCTTCTGAATATTGGAATTGACGGCGCAGAGGTTTCAAGAATATTTGACTATATTGAGGTTGCCGTCAACCTTTGGTTCAATATGTCACTGCTTTACAGTATCGCTGATCTCTCGCGTAGAGTTGAGTATCCGCAAACGCGTGAAAAGGCATACAGGAATATGATCTTCGTTGGTGTTTTCAACGTAATGCAGATTCTGCTTCTTATTCCGAACACTGTGTTTGACAGAGATAAGGGATTCTTTATGACGCTTTTGATGATAATGCAAGTCATTTATGCGTTTTTCAACGTCTTGCTTATCTTCAAATGCTACGCAATGATCTGCCCTGAGGGCGAGGAAGATATGCAGAGGAAGCCCTCTCGCTTTGAGTTTGTTAACAAAATGCGTGAAAAACAGGACGAACGCGAGCAAAAGGCAATCGAGAGCACAAAGGAATACTTTGAGAAAAAGCTCGAAAAGCGAAATCAAAAAAATCAGTCAAAGCAGAATAATAATCACAAGCATAAAAAGAAAAAATAAAAACCGAAAGGAGAATGAAAATGTACGGAAAGCTACAGAAAAACATAGGGTTTTCTTTAATTATTTTTGCATTCTTCTTTCTATTTGATCCTTCATACGCACTTGTCGATCCGTTACCCGATTTCATCGGATATGCGATATTGTGTCTCGCGCTTATCAATCTTGCAGATATAAACGATCGCATCTCGGATGCATTCAAGGGATTCAGAAAATCGGCTGTTTTGAGCTTGCTTCGCTTCGTTTCGCTTTTTGTGACAAGCAGACTATTTGGAGAGAGCGAAAACATGGTAGGTCAGCTGATTTTCGTGTTTGTTTTTGCATTCTTCGAAATGTTCGTTGCTATTCCCGCATACAAATCTTTGTTTGAGGGACTTTTATCACTTGCAACCTTCCATGGCGGCGAGGCTGTGTACAGAAAGAGAAGAGAAAACGGCAGAAATCGAACCGAAAAGCTCTATACACTGACGTCAACATTTATTGTTGTCAAGAACACTGTCTGCGCGCTGCCCGAGTTTACCTCATTGCAGACAAACAGCTCTTATGAATTTGTGCATCTGCTCAGACTTTTTGCTGTTGTTGCCGTGCTTCCTTTATCGGTTGTTTGGCTTATCTGCATCGTAGGATATTTTGTTTCGGTAAGAAAAGACACCGGATTTGTTGAGTCGCTCTCACAAAAGTATATTGAAAGGGCAGAAGCCAACCCCGAGTTCTTTCTTTCGAGGGTCGTGTGCACAGGTCTTTATGCCATATTGGTTTCCTGTGTGCTTACCTTTGACATTTATTCCGAAAACGTGAACTATCTGCCCGAGCTGTTTTTCTTCGGAGTGCTTATTCTTGCGGTTATTTTTTTGAAGAAGTATTCTGCAAAATGGGTGCCTATAACAGTATTTTCAGCCCTTGGATGTATTGTATCGGTATTTCTTTACATGGTCGAGAGTGCATTTTTCGAAAGACACTTTATCAGTGCGATAAAGCGCGATCTTGAAGCTTACGAGCACTATTATTTTATGCTTTTGCTCTACGTTCTTCAAGCCGTGGTTTTGTGTGCGGTTATTGTGTTGCTTGCACTGTTTATCAAGGATGTTGCAAAAAAACATGTATCCGAGACGGTCTCTGACGTAAAATTGCCGACTCCCTTTATCATCCGATGGTTTACTTTCCTTGGGCTCGGATTTGTCTCCGTTCTGTCGGACGTATGGCATATTTTCGCACTTCCATATTTCAGACGCGGATGGATCTATGAATATTCGGGCATTATCGCATCGGCATTTTCAATTGCGTTCATTTTTTCAGCAATAGCCCTCATTACCTATACAGTCGGTGAGGTAAAGAGCTTTTATAAGACCGACATTTAATATTTTCTACGGACGGTTAAAATGGATCTACATAACAGATATCTTCAGCTAAAAAGGGCACTTTTCGATAAGTGCTACGCTTCTCTGAATGATAAGCAAAGAGACGCGGTCTATTCGGTGAACGGACCGCTTCTTATCCTTGCAGGTGCGGGAAGCGGAAAAACCACCGTTCTTGTCAGAAGAGTGGTTTTTATAATTAAATACGGAAATGCATATTACGACGATTCCTTACCGGAATACGTTGATGAAAAATATATCTCCGAAATGCAGGAGGCACTTGATTCAAGTGACGTCTCTCTTGCAGAGGATATGCTTCAGGATTTCGCATGTGAGCCCTGCAGACCCTACAGAATGCTTGCGATCACCTTTACGAACAAAGCGGCAAACGAGATAAAAAACAGACTTGCGGCGGCACTTGACGATGAGGAGGCGGCAAAGGACATCTGGGCGGGCACCTTCCACTCGATCTGTATGCGTATTTTGCGTGCAAATTGCGAGCTTATAGGGTATAAAAAAGAGTTCACGATCTACGATGCCGATGATACCAAAAAGGCAATCTCCGCCGCTATGAAGCGTTGCTATGTGGATGAAAAGCAGATGCCGATAAAATCTGTCATTTCGGCAATCAGCCGCGCAAAAGACAAGCTTTTGACACCCGAAATGTACGCCGCAGAGGTTGGAAACGATTTCAGACTCTCAAAGATCGCTAAAATCTATGCTGAATACCAAAAGGCGCTTGTTACCTCAAACGCGATGGATTTTGACGATATTATTATGAATACCGTAAGACTTTTCAAGGAACAGCCCGACGTGCTTGATTTCTACAGAAGAAAGTTCAAATACGTATGCGTTGACGAGTACCAGGACACAAACGAGGCGCAGTTCGTCATGACCTCGCTTATTGCGGGTGGACACGGAAATCTTATGGTCGTCGGTGACGACGATCAGTCGATCTACAAGTTCCGCGGCGCGACAATTGGCAACATTCTCAACTTCGACAAGACGTTCAAGGCTGCAAAGGTGGTCAAGCTTGAGCAGAATTACAGATCTACGGGAACGATCCTTGATGCCGCGAACGCGGTTATCGCAAACAACGAGGGAAGAAAGGGCAAGACTCTTTGGACCGCGGGTGAGCGTGGAGAAAAAATTGTTGTACGCAGACTTGAGGATGAAAACCACGAGGCGAGAAGCATTGTTGACACGATAAACGATCTTGTCGAGAAAAAGGGAAGGACGTACCGAGACTTTGCGATCCTTTACCGAAACAATGCTCAATCCAACAGTATCGAGCGTGCGCTTGCAAAGACCGCAACGCCCTATCGAATGCTTGGCGGAGTGAGGTTCAGCGACCGCAAGGAAATCCGCGACGTTGTAGCTTACCTTCAGCTTATTGCGAATCACTCGGACAGAGAGAGACTTTTGAGGATCATAAACGAGCCTAGAAGAAAGATAGGAAACGTTACTATTGATGCGATTTCTCAGATCGCCGCAGAGCAGGGCTGCTCTTTGTTTGAGGTGATCGAGCGTGCAGATGAGTTCACCGCGCTATCACGCAGTGTAGCCACTCTGCAGGCTTTTGCGGGACTTATAAACTCTTTGACGGTCAAGGCTTCTCACTTGTCTCTCCCTGATCTTTTCGATGCAGTTCTCGATGACAGCGGATACAGAAATATGATAATCGCCGCAGGGGAAGAGGAAAAGGATCGCCTTGATAACCTTGAGGAATTCAAGTCGAGTATAATTGAATACGTAAATAACAACGAAGAGCCCACTCTTATGGGATTCCTCGAAGAGAACGCACTCGTTGCCGACGTTGACAGATACGACGAAACTGCGGATGCCGTGGTTCTTATGACGGTTCACAGTGCAAAGGGACTTGAATTTCCGATAGTAATAATTCCCGGATTTGAGGACGGAATTTTCCCGAGCATGCAGACTGTTGTCGGCACGTCCGAGGACATGGAGGAGGAGCGCAGACTTGCTTACGTTGCACTGACACGTGCCAAGGAGCAGATCTTTATAATGTATACCAAGCACCGACTTCTCTACGGTCAGACACAGGCAAACCCCCTGTCGAGATTTGTGACGGAGATCCCCGAGCAATATACCAAGCGCGAGCAAAAGGATTTCGGTTCGTCTGTGACCTACGGCGGAGGAATGTATGGAAGCTCGCAGAGCAAGAGGGTATATTTCAGCGAGCAAAACAGCTCTTCTGCTTCACAAAGGAACGTTCAGACTCAACCAAGGACATCGGGATATTCTCAGAGAAATACAGCCGAGCAGACCACGATCGGTCAACCGATATTCAAGAAAGCGGACGCTTCAAAGACGGTATTCAAACCCGGAGACAGAGTCCGTCACCAGACCTTCGGCGAGGGTGAGGTGCTCTCTGCAAGACCTATGGGTGCAGACACGCTATACGAGGTTATGTTTGACCGCGTAGGCACAAAAAAGCTTATGGCAACTTATGCAAAATTACAAAAAATATAAAGAAAACGAGCTACCAGTACTCTGATAGCTCGTTTCAGACTGTCGAAAAAGCTGTTAGACCGCAAGGGATAAAAGACAAAGAAACAAACATAAAAAACTCACACGCAGGAAATAAGCACAAGGCATTCATCGAGAATGCCTTGCGCTTTCTTGCTTTTTCCGTTTTTGCACTCTGGCGTACCCCCGTACGCCGACGAATGCAAAAACGAAAAATCTACCTACCTTTTTCGA
>JBGUSX010000003.1:0-26366 GCA_045132775.1 Eubacteriales bacterium | reverse complement strand
GCATTTGTTTCTTCTTTAGCCATAAGGGTTTAATAGTCGTTTGTTAGCGGGAGGGGCAAGCACCTCCCCTACGGTTTTAAAGTGACGTTTGGTTTATAGACGTGAAATTATTTTAAGCCGTTTGCAATTTTCAAACACACCGATAAATTGCAATTTATCAATTACCCCTCCCCGTTTTCACGGCGAGGGGTAGGTTTTTATTTTTTCCTCTTCCTACAAAGATATTCGTCAAGCTTTTCCTTCATATTGTCGGGCATGGTGCGGTCAACGGGACAGTTGACCGCATTCGCCATTCTCTCGGCAAAAGCGGTTATAAACGCGATATCCTTCTGCATATTATCGGTCTTTATCAGCTTTCTTGTGTCGTAGCTGTTGTGTATAGTAGCGGTGTTGGGCGGCGAATGACGCGCAAAGGATACCGCAGGCACTCCCTTGTCAGCAAAGGGCGTGGAATCGCTCGAATATACGTCCTGCGACGATGAGACCGCAAGACCTATCTCATCTCCGAGGTAAGAGATGTAATCAACCAGCCTCTGCTCTGCGGTCGATACCGCGGCAAACTTGCCCATAACACAGCCTATCATATCGAGATTTATGCAAAGGACAGTCTTTTCAAGCTCGTCTGCGTGTGCCTCACAGTAAGCCTTTGAGCCGAGAAGTCCCCTTTCCTCACTTCCGCACCAGATAAAGCGAAGATTGCGTCTGTGTGCCTTTTTCGAAAAATACTCTGCCATGGAGAGCAAGCCGA
This sequence comes from Eubacteriales bacterium, assembly GCA_045132775.1. Taxonomy (GTDB): domain Bacteria; phylum Bacillota; class Clostridia; order Oscillospirales; family CAG-272; genus SVTX01. The sequence continues at coordinate 25,618 of JBGUSX010000003.1, read as the reverse complement.
CACAGCCCGACATATTGTCGTACGCGCCTTGTGAAAGCGAAGTGGAATCGTAATGAGCGGTAAATACAACGGTCTCGTCGATCTCACCCGGGAGATCAAGGATCACGTTCTGCGACTTACCCTTGTATTCGTCCTGCTCGATCACGATCTTGGCGTTCTTGCCGTCCTTGCTGACTATCTCCACAGCATCCTTTGCGTTGATATTTACACCAAGTATCTTGTTGCCGTTTGAAACGTAGGAACGAAGCTCACGGCGGTCGATGTCGCGGTCAGCATAATTTACGTTTCCGTCGTAGGTAATAAAGCCCTTCGCGCCGTTCTCAAGCAGATCCTGATATCTCCAATAACCGAGATAGCCGTCGCTGAGCACTATCTTATCCCGACATTTTTTGAGCGAGAATTTAGAGTTGTCGCGGAGATAATAAAGCTCACCCTCTACTTCCCCCGAGCCGCAATTCATATATCCGCGGCAGGCGATCGCCTTACCGTCAACGTACAGCTCGGCGCTCTTTACGTCCGCCATATCGACCTCGAATTCCTCAAGGTAAGCCTCGCATCCAAAGTCCGCGCAAACACCCTTAAGGTATTCAGCAGCATTTTTCTCCTCCGCGCGACCGCCCATTCTGACGTACGCGGTATCGCGGAATATCTTTTCAATTTGCTTTGATCTCATATTTATTCTTCCTTTCAGATTCATTTCGTCAAGAGCACGACAGCACCTTCGCGTCTATCAGCTCTATCGTCACACTGCCGCCGTTCACGTACCGCTTGATCTGTGCATACAGTACAACCTCGTCCCCGACCGCAGGCGGATCCGCCATACCGTCGTATCGCGTAGCTCCCGTCGCATCGTAAGTGCCGTAAACGTAAAGCGTGTTGCCTTTCTCATCCTTTACGTACATATTTCCGTATTTTGTATTTACCACCGAAGCAACAGTTCCCTTTACGTAATAATACCCTTCACTCAACGCATTGTCGCTCATTTGCGCCCCTTTTTCAAGTATCTCGGGAATAGACGTGTATGTGATCTCTCCGCCCGACGTAAGACCGCCCGATTTTATATACTCCGCCACAAGATCGCGCGCATAAACACCGGGGGTATATCTCGCGATCTCGGTCAGGCGATTGTACGCATACGTCGACGAGTAGGTATCAACTATAACGTAATAGGTTGCGCTGTCCTTGATGTTATTCTTTACCGAATTGCCGTATTCACTATATGATACAAAGTAATCGGCATTTGTAGTGTTGATAAATCTGCTCTTAAGATCCGATCCCTTGATAGAACACAAAACAAGCTCGTTGTCAAAGGGCAGGAGAGACTGAAGCTGTGAATATGTCACGTTTCCTGCGGAAAGGAAATACGGACTTCTCACAGAGAGGTAACCGCCGCCGAGCACGATGTCGTATTCATCTCCGAACATCTCAAGTCCCGCCTTGATGTACAGATCCGCAACAAGCTGACGGACCTCGTCTGAATCAAGCTCCCTGTCGTTAAATCCGAGCACCTGCGTTCCCTGGGATACCTGGTCCTTGTATTTCTCCATCAACTCATCAACGATCGGATCATCCGCAAGATCCGCATACACGCTCGAGGTCAAATACTGCGCCTTTTGAACTTCATTTTCTCCGTTTGCAAAGTTTATCTCAACCTCAACGTAGGAAATACCCTTGTTGTCACCGCCGCCCTGAAGATGATATACTCCGTCAGCATCAATAAGTACGTAATGCTGATGTGAATGGCCCTCAAAAACGAGATCAACGTAGCCCTCTGAAAGTGTGGGGTCGTAGTACGAGCGCAAATTAGAATCCGATATATTTTCAATACCGCCCGACGAGCTTCCGTATCCGTCGTGTATCGAGTAAATGATGTAATCCGCTCCATTATCGCGCAATCTCTGCGCCTCTGCCTTGACAAGCGCGGTCAGCTCACTTCCCGTCTTGAAGTAAAAGCCTCCCGAAACCTCACCCGATATCGAAGAATGACAGTCGCCAATAGCTCCGATAATACCGATAGTTGCTCCTCCGCGCTCTACCATAACCGAAGGCTGACAGTATTCTGCACGCGCGTTCGTGTCGGAATCATAGACGTTGATCGCAAGGAACGGGAAATTCGCCAATGCCGCATTTTGCGCAATGAATTCCTCGCCCCAATCGTATTCGTGGTTACCGAGAGTCATCGAAACGACCTCTATATAATTCATCCACTCGGTTATGATATTACCTTTGGTAAGGTTTGACTCCGAGCTTCCCTGCCACATGTCCCCCGAGGAGAGAATGATAACGTAGTCCTCATTGCTATATGCCTGCTTGAAGTAGGTTGTCATTTCGTCAACACCCGCCTGCGTTGATGAATCGCAGAACTTTCCGTGCAGATCGTTTATTGCAAACAGATCGAGAACGATCACAACGGAAATATTGCAGTCGTCGCAATAGCCGTTGTTGTCTTCATCGGTGTGACTGTCGCAACCTTCCACCTCAGTCGAGGATTCGCTCTCGGTTTCCGTTTCTGTTTCCGTTTCTGTTTCTGTTTCGGTCACCGTCGGTGTCTCACTTTCGGTCGGAGTCTCGCTCTCGGTCTGAGTCTCACTCTCGGTCGGAGTCTCGCTCTCGGTCGGAGTCTCGCTCTCGGTCGGAGTCTCGCTCTCGGTCGGAGTCTCACTCTCGGTCGGAGTCTCACTTTCGGTCGGAGTCTCACTTTCCGTCGGAGTCTCACTTTCCGTCGGAGTCTCACTTTCCGTCGGAGTCTCACTTTCCGTCGGAGTCTCACTTTCCGTCGGAGTCTCGCTCTCGGTCGGAGTCTCGCTCTCGGTCGGAGTCTCGCTCTCGGTCGGAGTCTCGCTCTCGGTCGGAGTCTCACTTTCGGTCGGAGTCTCACTTTCGGTCGGAGTCTCTCTCTCCGTCAAGGTCTCACTTTCCGTCGAAGTCTCGCTCTCGGTCGGAGTCTCACTTTCCGTCGCAGCATCTGTTTCAATCTCCGCTTTGGTCTCTGTCTCCGTTTGTGTCGCGGTCTGCGTTTGTGTCGCGGTCTGCGTTTCAGAATCTGACACTTCTGTCTCTGTAACTGCAGTCGTGTCGGCAGAATCCGTCACTTGCGACGAGGTTTCGCTAACACTCTCCTCAACTCTTCCCTCTGTAGCCTCACTACTATCAGTAGCCGACTCGATGAGAGTAGTAGATTCTTCAGCCGATTCGGTCTGCTCGTCGTCAGGTATCTCGTTTATATCGCAACCCGCAAAGCAGCTTGAAATCAGCAGAACAAAAACCAAAATTATTGATAAATATTTCTTCAAATCCTTGTACCTCACAATAATTATCTTGGTCAACACTCAAACGTTATACGTATCGTTATCCTTGGGGGTAATTACTTCAAAAGCATATATGCCTTTTGCTTTTTCTATCTCGTCATATTTCGACGTAGGATATACGTGGATGAAAAACAGCCTGTCTGTCTTCGCCTTTTCAATGAACGGAGCAAGCTCATCAAGCGAAAAATGCGCAAGCTCGCAGACAAAGGCATCGACACCGCCCTCAAGGACACTTACAGGAACGTCCTTCTCTGCAAGATGCCCCGAGAAATCGCCGCTGAACAAAACCTTTTTCTTCCCCTCACGCACAAGCAAGGAATAAGAGGGGCTGCTCGTTATATGCTTGTTTCGAATATACTCAACGCTGATATTCTCATCCTCATACACCACGCCCTCAACGGCAGTCTTAAAACGCACGCGAGCCTTGTCAACACCCGTTTTGTTGTTTGAAATGTAGATCAGCTTCTCTATCGCTTCAGACTGCTCGGTATCGGTGACAAAAAAGTCCGCTGAACAGTCCCTGTAATACCAATTCACAAGATCAGCAACCTGAAACAGCCCCGCCGTATGATCTCCGTGCACGTGAGTGGTAAACACCGCCTTGAAATTATGCATATCAAGTCCGCGTCGCTGTATCACATCGGCAATCGGAGCACCCGCATCTATAAAATAAAATGAGTCGCCCGATTCTATAAGTATGCACGTACAATATCTCTCTGAGCTCGGAACCCCGTGTGAAGTTCCGACAAATGTTATCCTCATAGACACCTCCTAAGGAAAGATCGCTCTCTTTAGACATATTTTATCACAACAAGTAGGTTTTTTCAATAATAATGCAGATATTTTTTGGAAAATCAATTAAAAAAGTGGACAAAACTTGCTATCTTGCCTTTACATTCTTGACATAACATCAAAATGTGTTAAAATGAATATAGGGTGATCCCCTTTACAATGAAAGGAAGCATTTATTATGAAGAAAAACCTTGTTGTTATCGGTTACGGCGGAATGGGCTCCTGGCACGTTCAGCACGCACAAAAAAGCGACGTTGTTAACCTCTTAGGTATATACGATATAGACCCCAAAAAGACAACTCTTGCTCGTGAGCGCGGAATTTTTGCCTACGACTCTCTCGAGGAGGTGCTCGCAGACGAAAGAGTAGATCTTGTTACGGTGGCTATCCCCAACGACTCTCACCTTGAGACTGTCGTTAAGTCTCTGAAGGCAGGAAAGAATGTTATCTGCGAAAAACCCGTAGCAATGAACTCCGAGGAGCTCGATCAGATGATCGCGGCAGCCGAGGAGAGCGGAAAGAAGTTTGCCGTTCACCAGAACAGACGCTTTGACGTCGATTTCCTTGCTATGAAGCAGATCAAGGAGTCGGGCGAGCTTGGTTCTATCATCAATATCGAATCGCGTATCCACGGCTCTCGCGGAATTCCGAGTGACTGGAGAGGTGAGAAGGAGCACGGCGGCGGAATGGTCCTTGACTGGGGCGTTCACCTTATCGACCAGCTGCTCCAGATCTTTGACGAGAAGATCGAGAAGGTTTACTGTACGCTTGACCACATTACGAATAATGAGGTCGATGACGGATTCAAGCTCACCATCTATTTTGAGGGCGGAAAGAGCGCATACATTGAGGTCGGAACCTATAACTTTATCGCAATGCCCCGTTTCTATATGAGAGCGGAAAAGGGTTCGGCTATCATTACCGATTGGCGCGAAAAGTGTAAGGTCGCAAAGTGTAAGTATTGGCACGAGAGCGAGGTCATTCCCGTTGAGACCGCCGCAGGTCTTACAAAGACGATGGCTCCGCGTGATAGCGTAACAATGGACGAGTACGAGCTTGAAAAGCCCGCAAGTGATGTCCACGACTACTACCGAAACTTCTGCGCAGCTATAGACGGCAATGCAACTCAGCTCGTAACACATCCCCAGATGAGACGCGTTATGAAGGTAATGGAAGCTTGCTTTGAGTCTGACAGACTCGGCAAACCCGTTGATTTCGAAGTGTAATAACACCAAGGGAGCCAAACGGCGACCTGCGATATGTTAAGTAGCGATGACGAAGTTTTTCTTATGAGTCCGTGTGGCTTTCGAGCCACACGGACTTTCTCCGTTTATACGGCTAATTTTGAAGCTGAGGAATCTTGTTTGCGTCCCGTGTTGGTAGGCAAATCAATGATACCGACAGCGTTGTAGTAAATTTTAATCTTTTGCGTTCTGTGCCCACTGCTCTTATCGGGAGCGTGGACTACTATTTTGTCAACCAAATCATTTAGCATTTCGGGAGTAAGCTCCTCGGGATCGGTGTACTTGCGAACGTTGGCAAGGAGTTGTTTTAAGTCTTTCGCTTGTTCCTCTCCGTTCTCAATGAGATCTTCAAGCATAACGATTTTGCGCTTTACATCCGCTTGCTCCTGCTCGTACCCTGCGGAGAGTGTGTCAAATCTCGCTTCGGAGATTCGTCCCGATACCATATCTTCATAGGTTCGCTTAAAAAGCCTGTCAAGCTCTTCATCTCTGCGCCTTAATACTACAAGGTCTTTTTTTGCGCTTGCAACCGTCATTTGACGTTCTCGGTCTGCCTTTTCGATTTCTCGGCAAACAAAGGCTTCTTCAAACTGCTGCACATACACAAGCATACTCTTGATATGCTTGAAAACCAAATCGTATAACACAGAGTTTCGGATATAATGCGCTGTACAAGTCCCCGTATTGCTTCGGTAATTGGCACAAGTGTAATGATCCTCTTTGGGATTTTTATTGCTACCCGCGAAATGAAGCTTTGCTCCGCAATCCGCGCAGAACAGCTTGCCCGAAAATAGTTGGAATCGCCCCGTCGCCGTTCTTCTTCGCTTGTTCTGTCTGATCTTTTGAACCACCTCAAAGGTATTAGCATCGATGATAGCGGGATGCGTGTCATCAAAGGTCTTTCGCATTTCCTCATCATTCATCACTCGCTTTTTGGTTCGGTAATCCTTAGAGGTTGTTTTGAAGTTGACGGTATTACCCACATACTCCTGCCGTTCAAGAATTTTGCCTACGGTGTTGTGATCCCAATGATAAGGATCTCTATCACCAAGCTCACCAAACAGGGGGTAGAGATAAGCGGTAGGCGTTAAAACCTTTTCTGCCTCCAATTGCTTTGCTATCTGTTGAGGACCCATACCGCCCATACAAAGTTTGAATATCTTTCGTATGATTTCGGCGGCAGGTTCATCAATGACCCATTTGTTTGGATCTTTTTCATCCTTCTTGTAACCCAACGGCGGTCTTGTAGCAAGATGTTCGCCTTGCTCACCCTTCATCTTGAAGGTGGTTTTGATCTTCTTTGCGGTATCTCTTGCGAAAAGCTCATTGCAGAAGTTGCGGATCGGTGTCATATCGAACTCGGTTTGCACATCGGAATCGACATTATCGTTTATGGCAATAAACCTCACGTCGTTTTCAGGAAACACGATGTCGGTATACATTCCTACTTGCAGATAGTTTCTGCCAAGACGGGACATATCCTTGACAATGACCGTTCCGACCTCGCCGTTCTCGATGAGTCGCTCCATCTTTCTGAACTGAGGTCTATCAAAGGTCGTACCCGAATATCCGTCATCTACGAAAAATTGCAGGTTTTTGAAATGATTTTTACGAGCGAACTCATTTAACAAGCTTCTTTGGTTGACTATACTGTTGCTCTCACCTTCTCTCCCATCGTCTTGGGACAGACGGCAATAAAGAGCCGTGATTCTGTTTTCATTCAGTTGTCTATTCAAATTTGCTCCTTTCCGACAACCGATACAGTATTATCGCTTGTCTCTATTATATCATAAGTCGAACAACATTTCAACGCTTTACAACGATAAAGTGACAGTTTCATTGTAAACTTTTTTCCTCCTTTACCATTCGCAATATTTTTTGCAAGAAATTTTCTCTTGCGTCAGGATTGAAATGCCCAACTACTTCATAGGTCGTATGCCCCGATTTTACTTCTAAATCATAGGTGGAATCGGGAACATCATAACGCACAGGAATTTTCTTTCTCTCGGTGTCAACCACCGGCACATATGGCGGTAGCGGATTTTCAGCCCAATACTTTTCATATTCGGCATATCGCTCGTCAATATACTTTTCTAATTCTTTATTCATTCAACGTCCTCCTTATTGTTAATCTCGATCATCTTGGCTCTTGCTAACGCTTTGCGTTCCTCAGTGTAGGGCTCGGTGATGCGATAGGCAAACCTTTTCTTATCTATCTCAAAGGAAAGGTATCCAAGCTCGTCATCGTCGGTCAACCGACAGAGCGCGGGAAACTTCTCGGCAAAGGCAAGCAGCCGTTTCTTCAAAGCGATGTTGTGTGTCCGTATCACTACGGGCGCGGGTGTTTCATCAAAATAGATTTCTGTTGTTTTTTGGCTTTTGGTTTTGTTCGTTATCATCGTTTTTTCTCCTATTTTCATAAGTTTTTTGAAGTAAGGCGGTTTTCTCTAAAAAAGCTCGGTCAAGAGCGTAAGAAAATGCCAATTTTTAAATAGAAAACGCCTTTTTGATGTGAGATACGATTTTGGCTGTCAGAAACGGAAATTTGCGTTTTTTCTCGGTCAAGACCGTGTCCCCGTTTTTACCGATCTCCGCGCTCGTCGCGGGATTTCTTTTTGCCCCTTGCTTGCAGACGGGCAAGGCGGCGTTCCTCTCGTTCACGTTCCCGCGCCTCCTGCTCGGCACGCTCCTTGGCAATCCGTTCCGCCTCGGCACGTTTTCGTTCTTCCTCGGCTCTGTGTAGGATATTATCGGTTTCCTGCGTTCCGATAGCGCTCCGTACAATGTGGAAAGCTTCTGCATCACGGCGAAGCTCGCCATTCTCTCTCCTCAAATCTCTACACTCATATTTGTAGTCATCCTTTTCCGCAATGGCTTTCTTCCACATCTTCGTAATCTCTACTACGTTGACGATGAGCTTGCGGATAATGTCCTTCAGTTTTGAAATCAGCGGAATAGCGTGTTTGCTGCGGAAGGTCTTTGCGCTCATTAACGCACTCGGTTCGGGGAGCTCCCATCCCTCCCCGAAATATTTGCTATACTCAAGGTCGATCTCGTTCTTGTCCTCGGTTAGCTCGGAAAGCTCGGCTTTCATCTTTTCAAGACTTTCCCGTATCTCCGCAGTTTCCCGTTGCGCCTCAGCGTTTGATTGCTCCAATGCCTCCGCCTGCTCGGTTAGTTGTTCGACCTCTCGGCTTCGCTCCTGCTTCTTGTAGTCGAGGACGGACAGATGCTCTAAGTTCTCATTCTTATCGGGTACTCTCTGTATGCCGTAACGCTCCATCACCTCGGCAAGATATTTTTTCTCGGCATTCGCCCATTGATTGCCCTCGGTATTCTCCCGACCTTCGCCCTCAAAGCCAAGTGCCTTTAACGCTTGTTTGAGAGATACTCTCGTTTCCAAGCCTCGCTTACTGTTCTTGGCGAGGGGAATAAAGTCAATGTGCAGATGCGGCGTTGCCTCGTCCATATGCAAGTGCGCGGAGAACACGTGCAAGGTATGGTTTCGCTCCCGAAAGCCGTGGAAATATTCGTCCAAGATCTTCTTGGCAAGCTCGGCGTTTTCGCCCAAGGCACTCATATCGTCACAGTTGCCAACTTGGATGATGATCTCGTGAAATAGTTTTTCTTGCTTCGACGTCCGTATCTTTTCGTAGTAGTCCGCTATCTTGCGGTCATTGCGGGTTTGCTTCGCGTTGTACTTTTCAAGTGCCTCGTCAAAGAGCTTGTGATAGACCTCCTTTATCGGCTCGTTGATATAGGCGATATTCAGATGCGTTCTGCTGCCGTCCACGTTGTCTGCCGTGAAGCTACGGTCATTGTGGGTAAGACAGCCTTCTCCTAAAGTTGCGCTTACACTTCTTACTATAAAATCCACCTCCTGTGTTTTGCCTTTTCGGCTAAATTTCTTATTGCGAGTGAAACGAGCATACCGTAAAGTTTTGTTCAATAAGGGCGAAGCCCGTCATTCAACAACAACGTACTGCGAAAGCAGTATATCGGCTTGTCCGATACAGCCCGAAGCGGTTAGCGAAGGGATGCGTTTTGTTACTTTTGTCAAAAGTAACGCAAAGGCACTTTTGACACTCCGCATCAAAAGTCCATTGCGCTCTGCCGAGGGCACAACACGAGATTTGCCCGCCAATCCCGTGTTGGTGTTCGCTCATACCTTCACGAACACGGCGTATTGCAGGCGCTCTGCAACACGCTTTTATGTGGACAATATCCTCACTCGCTCGGATATTTCCCTATGCAACGACCAATGAATTTGCCGTTGCTACCGCCTCCGCGACCTCCTTTCTCTCGTCGGCGGTTATGTATTTGTGGGGGCAGTTATCATATATCCGATGATACTACTGCCGTATTTTTCGGGTGGTTACTTCTCACTTCGGCTCACTCTGAGCCGAAATCATCTTCGCGCCAAGATGGCACGAAGCGCGAAGGGAGAAAACAAAAAAGACCCGTACTTTCACATACAGGTTACGGAGAGAAACACCAAAAAGCGAACGGCACTTGTTCGCTTAAAAAGGTGATCTCCGTGCCCTTTATGTAGAAAAAGTACGAGTCTAAAACCTCGTGAACGCTCGTGCTAAGCGTATAGAAAGACGGGACTTACTCACTGCCCGCGGCACTTATAATCATATTTTGTTTGTATAAGATTAAGTCAAACAGGCTATACTCATAATGGAGTAGTCTGCGAGGCTTACATCTTAGGGGCTTTAGTATATCATATAGTTGTAAGCTTGTCAAGGGGAATTTTGTCAACTACAAAAGATTGTTTGTGTCATGTACTAAAAATGTCGCTTTTATATTGCCAATTGCCGAAAAGTGTGGTATAATGAATTACGATGATATGGAAGGTAGGGCTTTATGAAAAAAACGTGGACATTAACTTATGAATGCATTCCAGGAAATAGAGTGCAAAAAGAAACGTTTAAGTCATTTGATGATGTTAAACGAACTGTACGTGAAATGATTTCACACGTCGGAGTTCAACATTATACTGATGAAATACGCGACGGAATCAACATTCCCTACCGCGAAGCGATGGCAAGCTTTATTGAAGGTTATGTCTCTCGTGAGGACTTTTTCCGTGTTGGAGATGCATTGCCATCGGATGACATTGCCGATTATCCTTATGAGCCGGAGAAGATAAAAAACGATTCTGATATGTATGTTGATGATGATTGGTATGATGAAGACGAGGAAACGGATGAGCTCAACGATTTTAACATCACGATACGCGAAGATTATCTCGTGTTTGAATGCTACGGAGAAGAGATGTCCTTGCGAACAAATATGGTCGTGATGGACAATGACGAAGAATTCTATGAATTTAAATTCTTCGCCGAACGCGCGCCTAAGAACAAGCTCCGAGAACTTACAATCGAATTAGAATTAACCTTAAATCAACCTTGGGGCACCTCCGCTTATCCCGTTTTGATCCTTAAAGCCCTGCAAAACAGCAATGAGCACCTCAATCAGCAGGAGATAGCGACGAAAACTGCTATTGAACGTAAGGCTGTAGGTCGCAATATAGCGTTGCTAAAAGAAATTGGCTATGACATTAGGCACGATGGAAGGGGATATTATATTCCCAAGAAAACCTCTGCACTTGAGCAAAATGATTTTAAAACTATCGTGGAGAGTATCAATTGTAACGATGCTCTTGACGATGATAGAAAGCGGGAGCTGATCGATAAGCTTTTTGAAATGTAATTTTGCACCATTTTTGTCGCTTTTTGATGTGATATAATATTTTCATAATAAGCGCACCACCCTGTTTGCGTTCGCCAAACGCATTTCACTGCGGTGCCAACATAAAATTGGAGGATGTTCATATGAATCTCGTAAACCAGACTGTAGTACATAAGACATTTGGCGAAGGAACCGTTATCGCTCACAACGGTGACTATATTATTGTAAAGTTCGCAAAAGAGGAAAAGAAGTTTATCTATCCCGATATCTTTACCACTTTCGTGAAGTGTAAGGATGCAAATCTGCAAGCCGAGCTTGAAGTTGCATTTGCAGCAAAGGAAGAAGCAAAGGCACAGAAAGTTCGCGAGGAACGTGAACGAGCACTTCGCGAGGCAGAAGAAGCGAAGAAACGCGCAGAGGAGGTAGCAAAGGCATCCGTCAAGCGTGCTACTGCACAGCCTCGCAAGAGCAATGAAAACAATCTCGCGTTTAAGTGTAATTTCTGCAACGGCGGTTGCGGTAATAATTGCATTGGATATAAAGGCGTATGCTCCGACGATCAGATCCGCTATAATATCGAGGTTCGCCGTCATAGCTGGTGCTCTAACATCAAATCCCCCTGCCGTCAGTATCTTGATGGAGCGATCACTCGCGATGAGTTGGACGCCATGAATGTGGATGGATTCGTATGCTACGAGTCCCGTATGCTGACCGCTTGGACGGCGGCCGCGGGCGAAGATCTTGATGAAAAGAGCGGTATCTCTCAAGGCAGACGTATTCAGGACGCCGCAAGCAATAGCCTTGCCGTACTGACTACTCGCTATCCCGAAGCAGAGGAAGAAGACCGCATAATTTTCGGCGTGTTTGTAACAGGAGAAGCAATCGAAGGTGATGAAGATAACGCGGGCTACGTTGTTGCCAAGGCCGGATACGCGATTGAATTGACCCCCGATGAAGCAAAACAAATGATGTTTTGGCATTATTACAAGAATAGCGACGGAGGCATCCGTTGGAGCCAAGGCTTGTACCGTTATTTGAAGGACGGTGCCTGCGCTCGCATCCTTGCAGACATTGTAAATGTCAAGCTCAACCCTGCTGAAAAGGAACACGCGCAAAAGGTGCTCGAGTATTATTGCAAAATTAAAGGTATCGATGTAGAGGATATCCCTATAGCAACCGGGGCGATATAAGGAGGTTTTATATGAACACCGAGGACTTTTATAATGAACTCAAAAACATCAGCAAAACGTCTTATGGATACGGAAACGAAATTCTTTACAAAATGGGGGAAAACCCCACGGACTTAAAGAATAAAGAAAAATTGTCTGGTGCGATATGGCTTATCGGCAGATCTTACGCCGCGTCTCCGCAAAGACGTTCTTATGGTACGTTTAAATATGATGAAAACGGAAAGCAAGAGTCCAGAGCAAAATGGCCGGTTAAAACGCAAAACGACGGACGAGAAGGTTTTTTTGACGATATAGCCGGAAATTTGAATTTGGAGAGCTTGGCTATATTCAGAGACTTGATTGAAAATTATCACGAAAAAAATCTCTGTTATAAATTTAAAAACCTTACTATTACACGCAGAGAAAATAAAACAAAGACCTTAGATACTTGCTCTATAGATGAGGACGACAAGAAGCTGCTCATTGAATCGATCACAGCCGTTTTAGCGTTCAACAAAGTGCTTGGCGAGGCTCTTGAAAAATTTGATGAAGTTCCGGACACCAAGAAGTATAAAAATGAGCGTTACGGTGCGGAATATGACGTCAAATGCAACAGCCACATCTCGTTTGCAAGTAAATTCCTGCATTTTTACTTTCCGAATATAATATTTATCATTGACAATTTTGCATATAACGGCGCATCTGCGCTACTCAGCGGAAACATATCCGACAAGCAAAGATATATCGTGGTTCCACCGACCGACAAGAAATACTTTGAGCAGGATGTATATGATAGGCTCGAAGAATTCGGATTTTGCTCGGATGTTGTAAGAAAACTTTCATCCGACATCAAAAAAGAAGTAATAGAAAAATTAAATGACCTTTTCCCAAAAAACACCGCCAATGACCTTGGTGAGCACACGACCGACTCCTCAAGTGTATCAGACGATAACAAGCTGGACGGATCGCACTATATCTCTCACTGTGTGAAATCCTATCTTATGGGTGTATTTGCAAAAGAAAACACAATTGAGCCTGCCAAGTGTATTAAGGAGGAGCCGACATTTTGCCCTGCCTCCCGACTGACAGACGCAATATTCCTGAACATAAAAAAACCGCTTACAGAGACAGAGAAGAACAAGCAAGATGAGTTGAAAAAGGAATTCCCGAAGCTGTTTGAAAAAGGAGAAAACTATTATGAATCTTAAACTCTACCGAGAAAAGAAAAACGAAATACATACTCCAAAAGAAATCAAAGAAGCGTTTGATACAAGTTTCGCCATGTGCTTCGAAGTTGACCGTGGAAGTGCGGAAAGCATACATACAAAGCGCAAATTGTTTGGAGATATTTGGACTCTCAATCCCGATGCTATCATCACCGAAGCAGATCTCTGCGTCATGAGTACCGAGTCGACTGTGATGCGCGACCAATCCTTACTTATTAACAAAAACGGTACAAATGATACCACCAACGAGATCGCAAAGCTCATTGAGAAATCTGGCATTATCCCCTCCGTATATTGCTTCTTCAGCGAAAAGAAAGCGGGTATCAAGGGCTGCTATCATCGTGTGTTTGGTGACGATAAGGCGTCTATCGTCAAGAAAGGTAATCTGTTGATTGACGGAGATAAGTTGCTCTTGACGGTGAGAGTACAGACAAAGGTGGATAGAGAGGCAATTAAAGCAGAAAAGAATAAGGAGGATTTGCAATGACCGTATCTCCCAAACTGAAAAATATTATAGAAAGTCATGACGAGGATCTTGACGCTCAAAAATATGATAACATTGTTCGCGATGCCGTCCGTGAGGATGTTCTTGATGAATTGTTGGATGCTTTTTATAGAATTGATATCACGATTCCTCCCGAGGTCGTGACCAAGCAACTTTACGAATTCTATATTAAAAGAGTCGTTCAAACAGAAGAAGAGCGTGCTTGTTATATGAGAAAAATCAATTATTTGATAAACAAGCATCAGAATGTTATCGTAAAAACATTGGATGCTCCAAAGAAATAACAGAATAGACAAGCCCTCCGTGATTTCGTGGAGGGCTTGTACTTTTGATCAATGTACGCCTTCTACAATTTCTTTGATCGCATAATTGGGGTAGTTCTTTCTGAACTGTTCGATAGCGTCATATTCTCCGTATGCGAGGATATGCGTTTTACCACCCGTGTGATAAATGGTGTAGTATGTCGTTCCGCGTCCCATATGTAACCCTCCTTTCATGATTTATTTTTCTGCCATTATTTGCCGATATTTCTCGGGATAATGGATATGATACCACCCAAGTATGATATGGTATTTCAATTCCAACACGGCAAGTGATTTGGTTGACATATAATGCGTGGCTCGGATATAACTGCCAAACCAATCGTCGAACCCAAGCATCGAAAGTGTTTGATTGGTGTAATCGTCCATTCCGTGTTCAAGATAATATCCGCGCCGAGCTTTATTTGCTACGTCATAAGCAAAGCCTGTATCTTGAAAATCGCAATCACGCATCGCGTCACGGATAGTCATAAATACCTCGTCGCGCGTTGCGGGAATATCGGCAAGCGAACAAACACCATCTGCGATCAGATGCTCGGCGTTGTGCCGCCAAGTGCAAGTGCCGTGGGCAAGTCCAAGCAATTTGCGAATATCTCCATAGGTCTTTGGCTTGGTGAGTGCTGCCATTTCATGCAAAAATTTTGTCTCTTTTGGAGAGAAGCCGCAAAAATCTCCCGTGCAGAAATGCGAGAGCACGGTTTTATCCCCAAGGTAGATGCTGCACATGTCCACACCCGTTCTGCGCTCCATTTCTTTGCATTTTTCGGTCAGCTCACAAAGGGATGGCGTAATATGGGATGTGATCTCGTCATACAGCTCCTTGTAATTGGTGTGATTAAACTCCACGCCCTTCTTAATATACGGAATATAGGTTTCAAAAGGAATGTCAAAGCCTTCATAATAAGTTTCTTCTCCGCAATATTTGCAGGTGTCGCCTTCAAGGTCGTAGGGTATATCACTTACGTTCTGTGTGCGATCATTCGCAATAAATGCAGTATGCTTGCAGTCAGGACAATATTTATGTAAAGGCAAAGGATTTATGTCGGTTGCCCCCAACAGATAAGCAGTAAAGCAGGAACCGAGAACGCTTTTACCAATGAGTGTCTCACCCTTTTCGGCAATTTCGGCTCTAAGCTTTCCAATAATATCAAAATATGTAATGCAATCAAATTGCGAAAACGCTTGCTTTTCACTCAAAAAACGGTTGATGATAAGAATATCGGGCGTGTTTCCGTAGAGTTCAAAAATTCTATTATATGCTTTGTTCCAAAGTTCTGTTTTTGTCATATTTCCATTTCTGAAAGTTCTTTTCCTTCCTTCGTGTAGTTTAACGAGAGGTACACCTCGTTTGCTTCATTTTTACAAAGAATATTTCGATACGCGCCAAGGAGCAATCCAAGGTCGATTTCTTCCTTCAGATATTTGCTGATGGGGAGTAACAGTTTGTTTTCATCGGTCAGAGGCGTTTGGAGGTATTCAAGATCCATATAATTGTGAATGCACTCGTGATATGCCACTCCGTCACGATCAATAAAGTATCCGTGCGCAGTCATATCGTTACCGTCTGTCATTGGACGTTCAAACTCGGTACAGACAGATGTAAGCACGAAAAGATCTGCAAAGGTGGTGGGGTGCGCATATTTTCCAAGTACGGTTTTTACAATAGCCCCCTTTTTGAACGGTGTCGGAAATGAAAACCACATATTTCGGAACACCTCTTGGAAAATTTCCACATCCGTTTCGAATACAAAATAGTTGCGCTCGTCAACGCGCACGATCTCATCCTCCACATTGAATCGAACAAAAAGCTGTTTGCCTTCTTCTCCAATGTGGATTTTCACAAACTCTACAAAGCTCGAGGGCGCAAGATCACGCTCGCTTTTGGCGTGAGCACATGCTTCTCCGAAGGTACGAAAGAGTATCGCTTCATCAAACCAATCCTTGCGACCGTCTTCCTCAAAACACTCGCGGTAAAAATACACCGCATTCGGTTCTTCTCGATAAAATTCGGCAATCAAATAATTTTCAATTTTCATATATCTTCTCAAAAAAGATGAAGCCACTGTTGCGGAAGATTGAAACGCCCCTTGTGAATGAGGCAATCTTCAGAATTATCAAGAATATTTTGCCATGCCGTATGCTTTTCCTCGAGCGTATGGTTTTTACTCTGCCATACGAGCCAAGCAGATTCAAGCGCAGTAGGGACGTAGTTGATGGTTTCCCAATGTGCTTGGATGTCTTTTGAATTGATAAAATTATAAATATGCATAGAATGGAACCTCGTTAGAATTAGATTTCTTCATATTCGATTCCATGTTTTTTGGCAAATTTGATGGCATACGAGCCCGCAGGAGCCTTTATAGTTAATCCGTCAAAATGATAGTCTTCGTTGTCGTTGTAATAGATATTTTCAACGCTTGAAGGAATTACAATGGTAGTAAATCCGCGGTTTGCATCGACTGCACACCGTCCAATCCGCTTCACTCCGTCGGAAACGATGTATTCGCCATCTCTTGTTGCTTCAAGTGCCCACAACAACGTACTTTCATCCTTTGTATAAAGTCCCTTGTTCTTTACTATTCCCGCGGGAGAGTCCGGATGTATTGTTACTTTACTGATATTGGTAAATTCAAAAACGCCATCCTCAATCTTTGTAACCGATGCCGGAATGATCAATTTTTCAATAGGGCACTCAAAGTAATCCCAGTCTGATTTGTAAAATGCTCCTGTGCCGATAGTATCGATACCATTGGGAATTTCAAACATTTTGCCAACATTGCCCAGACAAGCGAGCAATTTTCCGCAAACACTCGTATTAAGAACTGGCTTTTTGTCATTTGTTTCCCAAACCATAACGAAGGAATCATCCTCATCATGCCATCTTGCTTTATTGTTGAAAAACCTCATTTCGTATACCATGGTAAATATTCTCCTTTTGTTTTATATTTTTTGTAATTCGATTTAGAAATCATTATTTTGCTCCTCGGTTTTCGCTGAAATTCTTTCAAATAGTGCTTTGATTTCACACTCTAACATTTCAATAAATCTTCTTCGGAAAGACGATCAATCAATTCATCCGTAGAAGAAAACAATTCCGATGTGGTTTCTTCGGATATCTCATCTAAGTTTCCACTTTTAATGGTGTGATCATCCGCATCAAACACTGAATAATCTCGGTTCAAAAGCTCTTCGGCGATTTGAGTTCCGAGAAGTTTTCTCTCGACTTCTTCTGATAACTTTTGGCAGAGAAACGGCTTTTCCTTTTGTGCGTACAACGGCAATCGGTTTTTGAGCAACAGATTCTTAAGCTCGATTTTCCAAAGAATAGAGAGCTGTTTTTGGCGATTTACCGATTTGTTGGGTTTTGCGATACGAATAAGCTCAACATTATATGAACTGATCGCGAGAATACCCCATTCGGCCGGGATCTTACTCTGTATACTATTGGTGTGAGTTGCTCCTACCACAATATAATTTTCATCAAAAAACTGATTGTATGCCGATACTTGCTTTGACAACCGTTCGTAATTGTCTCTGTCGCTCTTGATCTCAAAACCCGTTAATTTATTGGTTACAAGCATCAGATCGCAGATCGATGAACCGATACTTTTTTCCTGATAAATACGATATTCTTTATGCTTGATTTTTAAGTATTCAATTAAGATTCTTCGTATTTCTTTGTCTTGCATACTGTTTTCTTATTCTCCCGTCTTCTTGTTACACTTATATTTATCCAAGCGCGTAATTGCTGTAATTGCGAGTACATTCAGGCTTTTCTATCCCCCAAAAGCCTTGCTTTTCATCATTCCACCGAAACCACGCCACTTCTTCTGCGTGTGAATGAATACCTTGTCCTATACTTTCAATGACAGCAAATTCATACAGATATTCATGTATATCGCAAATATTTTCATTAAGAGCATGGGAGCAAGCTTCAAGGTTATCAAAATAACCGAATGTGCGCGTATTCCCTGTATCAAAGCATCCGCGCTCGTCCTTCTCGCACTTTTCAAAACACGTGATAAAGAACATTTGGGATGATTTCTCTCTCTTCACAACTTTCTCTAAAGCATCAAACACTTTATTGTAAACGAGTTGGTTGGGGTAATAACGATAGTCTTTGAAGATATCAATTCCGCGCCCCTCAAAGTGTTGCAATATTGCAGCGGCACAGGCGGCAGAACGGCTCTGTCCGAAATCGCATTGGCAGATAATATCGCGCCCTTCGGCTCTTACTTCATAAATAAATTTTGCAAGCTCGTCTGCTTCTGCGAGATAGGTTTCATAAGTGTAGCCATAATCGCCAAGTATCTCAATATCAATGTCGGGAATCAAAATATTAAATACGCGGTCACATACGTTCCCGAAATAAACCCGTACTTCCTCGGCTCTGCGTGTTTTGCGCGGACTGCAAAAGCTGATAACTGCGGTGTTTTTGGGAAATTCACCCTGCATCAATTCTTTGATTGCTTCTCGTGAATAGATTTCAATCTTCATTTTGATATCCTCCCTAAAGTTCAATATAGTTGTAATTGCTATCCTGTAAACAACGGACATAACCTGCTGTAAGCTCGGTAGAAATAATACGCTCTGTAAACGTGCCGTTGCCATCATAAATACGGATGCGCGTTTCCGTGTCGGATATTCTTTCCGAGGTGCAGCAGTATTTGAAGACCTGTTTTTTGATATTTGGCAGTGCATATGGTTCGGTGGCGATTTCATAGACGAAATTCACTTTTTTCTGACCGCAATCCCACGTGTCATAAATGCAACCATCAACGCAGGCAGACCAATGCTCATCCATATCAAGAATGAACCTGCCGCGCGGATACTTTTTGCAAAAATCCTCGGCGGTCAGTTCCTTTTTAAAAGTAATCCTTTTTGCTTTTAACACATCTTCAACAAAACACAAATTTTTAACGCTATTGAAGGATTTTGCACCCGTGACCGCCTTGTGTTCGTTCAATTCACTCTGAACTTTTAAGTAATCCATACCTGTCACCACGACGATGGCGCGCTTTACACAATCGTTAGTTGACAAGCCCTTGGGATGAGGATTATAGTATTGATACATCTTATGTCTTCCTTTCTTTCAATGCCTTTAAGTACTGCTTACGATATTCTTTCGGTGTTGTCCCGTTACAAAGCGATTCCTCATCTTTATCATAATTGATAAAAATGTCATACTCCCATCCGCAACCGGAACAAATCCAAAAGGTATCCAAAGTTTTACGACCACAGATTGGACAGTCCACGATGCTGAACCCATACTTTTGATATTCCTCCGAATTCATAAGGGCTTCTACCTTGTCATCCCCAAACTCTCCGCGAAGGGCTTGCAAAATACTGTATATCATGACTTCTCCTTAAAATCCGTATGTGGCAGCAGTCCGCGCCAGCCATTCTTCAGCTTCTTTGACACCGTTTTCCGAGCTTTCAAATTCGGCTCGTTCAAAATCGGTTTTGTGTCCGCCGTAGCTCCACGGCTGAATGATGTAGGTTTCGGCAATCAAACGAAACGTACTTTCCTCGCCGCTTGATATATCCACGTAAACGCGGTAGTTAAATGTTCGCACGCTCACACATCCCTGATCGGGAAGTGTTCCCATAGAACCTGAGTAGCTATTTGTAACGAAACGTCCTTCGTGCTTGCTCACGAGCCAATGATAGCGCGGCAGATCAATCTTTGACATTGTCAGCCTCCGTGTACACGATCTGTACTGCATCATGCTCCAGTTTTTCAACGGGGTAATTCGGGCAGACTGCAATAAAAACCTGTCTGCCGAGAGAAGAAAGCTTGTTAAGAATAGGAGTGATGTCTATTGCTTCATCAAGACGGTCAAAGTAGTCGTAAATGAAGATAGGGCGATCATCCTCACAAGAGAAAATATCTGCGGCCTTAATCAGCACGTTGTGATTATCCACATCGCGCTCGTTGCACTTGTCGACAAACTCACGGGTATCGTCCTCGGAAAATCGAATACTGTTTGCTCCAAAGTTTACGGCAAGGCGATTGTCGCCCATAAAATCGGCGTTGCGAATATAGCACACATTGTAATTCTTGTTGTCCATCTCAATGTCCGCGTGAATTACGAAGCGTCCGTCATCAACGCGGTCGGGATCGTTCTGCGCGCCGTAGTCGCCAATCAACTCGCGCATAAGGTCAAGGGCGAGGTCGGAATAGCGACCTCGAAGTACACAAATGGGTGCGGTGGTTTCAAATTCGATGTTGAGAGTGGATGCGGATGTGATTTGGAAGTGTTTGATTTTCATTTCTTGTTCTCCTTTTACTGTGAATGATGTGGCTATTAGGTTTGTGGGATAGTATTATAACACACGAGTTCTGAATTTCCAACTAAAAAACCGAGCGTTCATAACAGGTTCATATTCGGCGGCTGTTTTTGTGTTTTTTGGCAATATTTGGGGGAGATTTACATAAAATATAACGAGATTAAGGCGCGTGATTTTTACACACATAGTATATCAAATCAAAATGAGACATTTATGGTACACAGAGTCATAAAAAGAAAACGCCATCTGTATCGATAAGCGTTTCATATAAAGAACTTATTTAATTGCTGTTTTCACCCAATGTTCTTGTCTTGATTTGAGATTATTTATCTTGCACATTCTAAAATATATCGTCATATGTTAAGCTCTCATAGATGCTGCCGCAGCATTGAGAAGGCGGCGAGAAAAATCCCCGCCGCCGTAGGTTATTCTTTTAGTGTTTCAATAACAATCTGCATACCGAACTTGAAAACATACTCAAAGATAGCAGCTTCTGCCAAGCTCATATACTCGCTCCAACAATCGTGGAACTTTTCAAAGGTTTCTTTCTGCTCGTCGGAAAAGCTTTTCTCCAAATCCTCGTGATGCCTTGCCATGTAGCCAAGCAGTTCTTTCATTTCCTTGGAGTTAGTTCTGCTGTCCTCTTGCGGTATGACGTTTCCGTGCCAAAGTTCATTGATGATTGACTTCATACCAACACCACCTCCCACAAAACGATTTCTTCCGCACTTGCCTTGATGTTGTTCATCTCGGCAACCCAACAGAGCATATCGCGAGCTTTCAAGTCCTCGTCAATACCTCTTTCGGCTGCAAGGCGGGGAATGATGGTTTCAAGCATTTCATTTGCTTCAAGGTCGATTTCGTGCAAGCGAGCGTTCAACCTGCCTTCGGTTAAGAGCGTGGTGTATCTTCCTCGACGGTGCTGCTTGATGTAATCAAGGTGCATCCGTCCATATTTGCCGATCTGATAGTCGGTTGGTTTGGGAAGGGTTACGTTAGGAATAAGGTGTCCGTTTTCTTCGTGATAAGTCCCACCAAGGTTTTCATACAATGTTTTCATTACAGTATCTCCATTCAAATAAATATTTGCGATATACTGTATCGATTGTCTTTACCACTATTTTTTGAAACCTTCGTTATCGGAGCTTATCTTAAAGCAGGTGCGCCGAACGATGTTTGCCCTTACGTGCAAGTGATGTCGGCTTCGCCTAATAATGTAGCCTTCGGCAATGATGTAGTGCCTACGGCACAGTGGGCAAACATCACATCATTGCGACCAACGGGCGCAACATCATTACGAACGAAGTGAGTAACATCACTTTTGCGTAAGCAAAAACATCACTTCTTTACCACCCGAAAATAAAATATGGTATAACACACTATACCTTGCAGGCAAGGTCGTGTGCAAAAGGGACGAGAAAATCTCGTCCCTTTTGTGTTTTGATATAAAACTGCTTTACGGCAGGTGCCACAAATGGCTCCCTTTATTTTTAATTTACCCTTTTTTCTACTTGACAAAACGTGCTTTATATGATAGAATAATCAAGCGACGACTAAAAGATAATACGCGGGTATGGCGGAATTGGCAGACGCGCCAGATTTAGGATCTGGTATCTTCCGATGTGCAGGTTCAAGTCCTGTTACCCGCACCATATCGAGTGTTCATAACGAAAGTGATGAACACTCGATATTTTTTTGCCTATATTTCATTGTTTGGAGCAGAATTTCTGCTCTTTTTCTTTTGTTATGCCGTGGTGGGCAGATAGTTAACTGCTACGCCTTGTCTGCTCTCAAGGGTGACCTTTCGCTTTCTGTGCCATTCAGGAATTTGCAGACAGCCGACAAAGCGATAATGGATAATCACTCTTTGAGTACGATTCTTTCCCGTACCCTCGATCTGATGAACTTCAATTTTCTCTATCAGCTCACGAAGGATCACGGGGTTCAGCGTTTTCATCTCCATAAAGCTCCGCACTGCCTTGACAAAGTTCTCTTTGGTTTGACGCTTCTCCGCAAGACTATCGAGTTTTTCGCGTAAAGCAAGGATATTTTTCTTGGTCTCATCCATCTCCACCTCGTACTTGTGAGAGAGCTTCATAAACCATTCGTCCGAAACCTTGCCGTTTACATTGTCCTCATAAATCCTTTCGTATAAGCGTTCGATCTCTTTGACTCTCGCTCTCGCCGTGGCAAGTTGAGATTCGGCAAGCTTTTGCTCGGTGGCAATATCCTTGTTGGTCTTGCTTTCAAGCATTTCGGCAAACTCATCCTCTTCCTCGTCAAGAAAACGGGCGATGGTTTGCAGCTCTGCGATCACTACTTGCTCAATCGAATCGGCGCGTATATAGTGAGTGGACGGACAAGTGCCGCGATTGGCTCGGTAATTGGAGCAGTTGAAATACTGAATGGACTTGTTTGGGTGATTGACATTAAACCACAAGGGGCTGCCGCAATCGGCACAATAAAGCAAGCCGCAAAACATATTCTTCTCGCCGTTCTCCTTCTTGGGAGCGCGGCGTTTTGTTTTTGCTACAAGCTTCTGCACCATTTCAAAGGTCTCACGGTCAATGATAGGTTCGTGTACGTCCTTGAAAATCGCCCAATTCTCCTCGGGATTGTCAAGGCGTTTCTTGTTGCGGAAGGACTTGGAGTAGGTCTTAAAATTGATAACGTCTCCGCAATACTCCTGCTGCGCGAGAATCTTGGCGATAGTGGTCTTACACCATTTGTACGGATTCGGTTGCGTTTTCTTTCCACCTCGTCCAAGTCCCTTGCTTTGCCAATAAGCCATTGGTATTAAGACCTCGCTCTCTTGCAACAGACGGGCAATCGTTTCATTGCCTTTGCCCTCAATGCACCACTGAAAGATCTGTCGTACCACCTTCGCCGCTTCTTCGTCTATGATCCATCTCTTTTTGTTATCGGGAGATTTCATATATCCGTATGGCGGCGGAGATAAGGGCTCGCCTGCATTTCCTCTGAGGCGGTGAGAGCTTCTTACCTTGCGGCTGATGTCCTTGGCGTACATCTCGTTCATTACGTTGCGGAATGCGCTGAAATCATCCTCACCGTTCTCACTGTCGATACAATCATTGATAGCAATGAAACGGATGTTGTGCTCGGGAAAGTAGTAATCTGTGTACTGACCCACCTCAAGGTAGTTTCTTCCGAAACGGGATGAGTCCTTAACAATGACCGTTGAGATATATCCCATTTCCATATCCTCAAGCATCTGCTGAAATCCGGGACGGTTGAAGTTTGTTCCCGTGTATCCGTCGTCAACGTAAAAGCGAGTGTTAGCGAATCCGTGTTCTTTGGCGTACTTGCTGAGAAGTTTTTTCTGATTGGCGATTGAGTTACTCTCACCTTCAGCCCCATCGTCACGGGACAGACGGCAGTATAGCGCGGTAATGCCTATGGGTTCGTTATTCTGTTTGGTTTTGGTCTGCATATTCCTCCTCTCCGGCAGACTTCAAAACATATTCTGCCTGTATTTTATCACTGTCGGGAGCAACTTGCAAATGTGCCGCAGTTTTTTCGATAATTCTTGCAAACTTTTCTTGCGGCATCTTGGCATCATTGGAATCAACAGACTGAAAGCGCGGCTCGACGATATAGGTCACATTATTGAAATTGTACTCTCTTGTTCCTCCAAGTACATTTGACATAAGTCCGCTGAGCCAAGCGTATTTCTTCTTACCTCGCATCTCGGTTCTCCTTTCGGCGTAATTGCTCCAGGCGGCGCTTGTGTAGCAGATTCTTAATATCCGCGACAATATCCTTGGGGAGAGCGTTTCTCGGATAATACTGTTTGATATCGTCCATATAAATTACAATACGCTCACGCTGATTGGCCTTCTCCTCGCTCATGATCTCGCGTATGGCATCCTCTCCGAGCGCTCCCGCATCAGCAAGCTTTCGCATACGGACGGTCTGCGAATAGGATGGCGTAAGGTCGTCCATATCGCATATCTCATAAATGAGCTTTTGCGTTTGCCAATGGAGCTTTGAAAGTTCCACAGCGGGGGTAAGCGCGATTCTGCATTCGTCCACCATTTGGAGAAGTTCGGGAATAAGGCGCGTTAGGCTGATATATCGCTGTATCTGCGTTTTACTCTCGTCGCTCTCAGCGGCGATCTTTTCCACCGAGGTCAACCTCTGCCCAATTTGGGCAGAAGTCAGATCAGTGCGCTCACCTTGTCGCTTGATGGCATCAAGCTTCATTTTATAGGCAAAGGCTTTCTCGGATGGGAGTATATGATCGCGGTGGAGGTTAGCATCAACCATTGCGACAACCGCTTCCTCGTCGGTCATATCGCAGACGGTAGAAGGGATTTCCGTCATTCCGAGCCTTTGATACGCTCTGAAACGGCGGTGCCCCGATATGATCTCATAGCCGCCCTCGTCTCGCGGGCGAACAATAATGGGAGAAAGCAAACCGCTTTTGCCTATGCTCTCACACAGCGCGTCCATCTCTGTATTGTCTTCTACTTTATAAGGATGATCCTTGAACGGGTGTAACTCGGAAAGAGGTATATTTCTGTCAGTTCCTTTAATCAATAGCTTTCACCTCCGTTCATAATAACCGCATCAAGCTCGGTGGGTTCTGCCATGACCGCATTCTGCTGAGAGTCATACCAAGCAAACAAAATCTCAATGATCTTGTCCTTTATCTCCTTCGGCTTCATATCGGGAAAGAAGTCGGAAATCTCGTCAAAGGCGAATTTCACGCTCTGCTTCTTGGGGACTTTTTCTTTTGGTTCGGTGGCGTTGCATTTAAAGTATCCGCGAATCTGTTCTTCGTTCAGCTCACCCGCTTTACTTGCGTTTTTCATTTCCTCGATCTTTTCGGTAGTGATCGACATAGATTTCTCCATCAGCATCATCCACACCGACAACTGCTCAAATTGGCGCAGATAGGAATAGTTCACGCCTGCGGTGAGCGGTATGATGCCCTCGTCCACCATCTTCAAAAGTTCGGGGATAAGATAGGTCAAGCGGATATATCTCTGAATCTGTCTTGCACTATCGTCTGTATTCTCGGCAAGAGCCTCGTCGGAGCGCTTC
>JBGUSX010000002.1:0-2803 GCA_045132775.1 Eubacteriales bacterium | reverse complement strand
CCGGGATAATAAGGAATATTTCTGTCCTTACAAATTTGTGCAACTGCAGGTGAAAAACCGGGAGATACGATAAATGTTGCGCCTGCTTTGAGTGCGGCTTCACACTGTTCGGCATTGATAACCGTTCCGGCGCCTATCTCCATATCGGGGTAATTCTTTGCGGCGTATTCGATAGCTTCTGCCGCACAAGCGGTACGGAAGGTTATCTCCGCGCACATGATACCGCTCTTTTTGAGGGCGGTAAGTATTTTGTCGGTCTCCGACATTTCTTTTATGACCACTACAGGTATATACTTTTGCATTATTCTACCATCCTTTTTGCGTTATAGTAACAAATGTTTTGGACAAGTGCGGCGGCACTTGCCTCGTCATATTCTCCTTTTTCCACGAGGTTGCCCACGTAGTCACAGAGAATACGACGGAAGAAATCAAAGCGGCAGTAGCTTGAAAAGCTACGGGAATCGGTCAGCATACCGAGATTGTTGCCAAGGCTCGAATACTCGGAAATAATTTTGAGATTACGGCGGATTCCCTCAACTGTATCGTTAAACCACCACGCGGCGCCCATCCTTACACCTCTGAAAGCGCCGCTGATACACGCCATCGATGCAAGATTTGCATCATTCAGCGTATAAAGGATCGTGTTCGGACGCTCTTCATCGCTGATCTGACTTAGAAATCCGACTACGTTCTGCACGGAAGGAGCTTCGCTGATAACGTCAAATCCGCTGTCGACTCCGCAGAGCGAGAACATTTTGGGGTTTACGTTTCTCGTAACTGCAAAATGAAGCTGAACGGTGATATTTCTCTTGGCGTATTCCTTGTAAAGCCAAACGAGAAGATATCCGCGCAAGGACTCTCTTTCTTCCGCGGAAAGCTCCGATGTTCTTGCGAAAAGTTCGCAAGCTTCATCGTAGGTCGCATAGCTATCGGGAAATCTGTCCATTCCGTGGTCTACCATACGGCAACCTCGGGACACGAAGAAATCAATTCTGTTTTCAAGAGCCGCGAGAAGATGATCAAGGCTCCTTATCTCAATGCCCGAAACTGAGCCGAGCTTTTCGATATAAGCATCCTCAAAGCCAAACAGCTTATCGGGACGGAAGGTGGGCGTTACGTTGATATTACCGTATTTTTTGTGGTCGGCAAGGCTGTCCACAGGATCGTCGGTCGTGCCGATAAACTCGACCTTGAAGCTGTTGAGCATACTTTGAACGCTCATAGTTTTCAGCTTTTCGTTTGCCATCTCGTAGATGCGCTCGGCGGTATCCTTATTCAGAGGCATATCAATACCGAATATCTGCTTCAACTCAAGGTGTGTCCAATAATAAAGCGGATTTCCAATGAGGTTCGGAACTATCTCTGCGTATTTGATAAACTTGTCGTGGAAGTCGGCGTCACCCGTGATATAATACTCGTCAACACCGCACATACGCATAGCGCGCCATTTATAGTGGTCACCCGCAAGCCACAGCTCGCCGATATCAGAAAAATGCTCGTCGCTTGCAATTTTGGCTTGATCCAAATGGCAGTGGTAATCTATGATGGGCAAGTCCTTTACCTTTTCATAAAGAGCCTTTCCCGCGTTGTTATACAGTAAAAGATTTTCGTCAAAAAACATCTTTATACTCCCGAATATGCCGCAAATCCGCAGTCGATGGGAAGAACTACACCCGTAATTGCGGAAGCGGACTTGTCATCGCAGAGGAAGAGAGTGCCGCCGAGAAGCTCAGACGCGTCAACGAATCTGCCCATAGGAGTACCGTTCAGAATCTTTGCGCTTCTTGCGGTGGGGGTGCCGTCCTCGTTGAAGAGAAGCTTGTAGTTTTGAGCCGAAACGAGAAATCCGGGAGCGATAGCGTTGCAACGGATGCCAGTGCCCGCAAAGTGGGTAGCCAACCACTGAGTGAAGTTGGAGATACCTGCCTTAGCCGCAGAGTATGCGGGGATCTTGGTAAGAGGGGTGTAAGCGTTCATCGAGGAAACGTTGAGGATGCATCCGCCCTTCTTTGCCACCATATCCTTTGCAAAGGTCTGGGTGGGAAGAAGAGTTCCCTGGAAGTTGAGCTTAAACACGAAATCCACGCCGTCTGCCTGAAGATCAAAGAAGGACTTGCCGCCCTCCTTTGCCTCGTGCTGATACTCGTTGTCGGTGGTAGCGCGGGGATTATTTCCGCCTGCGCCGTTTACGAGAATATCGCACTCGCCAAGGTCAGCGACGACTGCCTTATGTACCTCTTCAAGAGCCTCGGGGTCAAGCACGTTTGCCTTGTATCCCTCGCATATAAATCCCTCTGACTTGAGCTCGTCCGCAAGCTTTTTAACCGCTTCTTCGTTGAGGTCAAGAGCCGCTACCTTAGCACCCGACTGAGCGAAAGCTCTTGCCATTGCGCCGCAGATGAGTCCGCCCGCGCCCGTAACGACAACTACCTTGCCGCTGTAATCTATGTTGATAGGAAGCTGTATCATAATCAAATCTCCTTATTTCTTATCGAATTTTTCAAGGCTGTCCCAAACGCCCAGCATATACATAATGCCGAGGGCGCGGTCGTAAAGCCCGTAGCCGGGACGAACGTTTCCGGGACCTTCATCCCACAGGTGTCTGCCGTGATCGGGACGGATATATCCCTCATATCCGCAATCGTGATATGCCTTAAGTATCTCAAGAATACCCGTATCTCCGTCGCAATCTCTGTGGCTCGGCTCGGAGAAATCTCGGTTTTGAAAGTGCTTTACGTTTCTGATATGGGCGAAAGCAATTCTGTCGCAATGCTTACGAACGATATCCGCTACGTTGTTATTC
>JBGUSX010000001.1:0-9319 GCA_045132775.1 Eubacteriales bacterium | reverse complement strand
ATTTATTCGAACTCAAAAAGAAACGAAGCGCGGAATCGCACATTTGACGGGAGAGAATTTTTCTTGTATAATGGAGCCACTCCAATAAAGAAACGTCCGAAATATGTGCAGAATGCAGAAAGGAGCTATTTATGATTGCAGGACACCTGCGAGAAAAAAACGGACATTATTACTGTGTACTCAGTTACGTCGACTACACAGGCGAACGAAAACAAATATGGAAATCCACGGGACTTCCCGTGAAAGGAAACAAGAAGCGCGCCGAGGAAATGCTATCGCATCTTCGCAAAAGCTTTGTTGTGCCGAGGGCTCCCGCCGACTATTTTGATTTTAGCGACAGAATGCTTTTCACCGATTTTATGCGGGCTTGGCTTGAGGTCGTGCGAACTACGGTCGTGCCTACCACCTTCGGCGGCTATCAGACCACGGTGGAAAAGAAGTTCATTCCTTACTTTGAGAAAAAGAATTTGGCGCTTGCCAACGTGCAAGCCAAGGACCTACAGACCTTCTATCTCCACGAGATGAAAACGCTGTCGGGAACAACGGTCAGACACGAGCACGCGCTGCTTCACAAGATCCTCAAGTACGCTTACCGAATGGATCTCATCCCAAACAATCCAGCCGACAAGGTTGACCCGCCACGCGCGGAGCGCTTTGAGGGCTCGGCGTACACCGAGGAGGAGCTTGCCTTGCTCATCGAGAAATCTTGGGATCACAAGCTGGGACTTCTCATCTACATCACGGCTCTGCTGGGACTGCGTAGAAGTGAGGTGCTCGGACTTCGGTGGAAAGCCATTGATTTTGAGGAGAACAAGATCACCATCAACCACACGGTCACAGAGGCGCGTGTGGACGGCAAAACCGTTATCATTGCCTCCGACCGCACCAAGACCAAGTCGAGCTACAGAAGCTTTCCCATGTCCGACACGGTGAGAGAGAAGCTACTTGCTTGGCGCGAGGTGCAAAAGCGAAACCGCAAGATCTGCGGAAACAGCTACAATATGAAGGACATTGACTACGTGTTCACCGACGAGATGGGAAACCGCTTCAAGCCGCGCTACATCGAGGATGCTTTTCCAAAGATTCTTGAGCGCAACGGTCTGCGTAAGATCCGCTTTCACGATCTGCGCCACACCTGCGCGAGTCTGATGCACAAAATGGGGCTTTCCCCCAAGGAAGTGCAGGACTATTTAGGGCATTCCACCGTGAGTGTAACCTTAAATATTTACACGCATTTGGACTGGAGCAGCAAGGAAAATGCCGCAAAAGCCATGGAAAACGCGGTAAAATTACCCGAAAATGTGCAAATCGCGAGCAAATGGGAGAGCTGAAAAAGCCTTATGCCACAAGGCTTTTTCGGGGGTCAGGAGAGAATTTTCGAGTTCTCTCCAAGGCGAAAATTTAAAGGGCTTAAAACACAGAAAAAAGCACCTGATTTTTAGCGAATATCACTAAATTCAAGTGCTTTTTACTGCACAAAATTGTGCAAAATGTGGCGGAGGGTGTGGGATTCGAACCCACGTGCCCAAAGGGCAAACGGTTTTCAAGACCGCCTCGTTATGACCACTTCGATAACCCTCCGTAGGGTATCTTTAGCGAAATGCTCCGGAATTTGGAGAGAATTTCGCGAGAGAACTATGAAATTTTTGTATTTAAGAAAATGCCGAAAACCCTTGATATTACAAGGATTTTGAGGGAACAAAAGGAACTGTTACGCGCTGGTTTTCAAGACCGCCTCGTTATGACCGCTTCGATATGCCTCCGAGTAAAAATATTAAGTTGTGTTTGGCAAAAAATCTTCTTGCACGTCACTTCGGTATTATAGCACATAAAAATGCGATTGTCAAGTGATAAACGTAAAAATAATTTAAAATGGCACTTCGTTTTTTCAAAAACCCATTGAAAAACAAAAGAAAAGGTGGTACAATAGAGAAAACGAGCAATTTTGCTTATATTCAGTATTTCAGGAGGATGAAGATATGCCGGGACCCGGAGGAGGATCAAGAGGAGGCGGCGGAGGCCGCGGATTTGGTGGAGGCTTTGGCGGAGGCGGAAGCTTCGGCGGCGGAGGCCGCGGATTTGGCGGAGGTCGCGGACCGCACTATCACAGACCCTATTACGGCGGTTATTGGGGTCCCCGTTATTACGGCGGCGGAGCAGGCTGTCTTGGCGGTATGATGGCGGTGCTGATCATGCCCATAGTCATATTGATGTTTGCCGCTTTGCTGTTGCTGTCAACCTTCAGCTCCGCGTTCAACAGCGTTATGACGGGCGGTCAGATCACATACAACGAAAAGGATTTCCAGGACTATGCAAATCAGCAGTACATTGCCGAGTTTGACGACGAGAGCAAGTACGAGGGACAGGACTATGAGGATCACATCCTTCTCGTTTTTCTTGTCGAGGACGAGACCTATTACGACTATGCATATATTGCGTGGGTCGGTGACGACATTGACGACGAGATAAACTATATGTTCGGAGGCTCGGGAACTCACCTCGGATATGCCGTAGAGAATTCGGGCATCAACGCGTCGGGAAGCTACCAGTATTCGCTCGATAAGGGCATTTCGTCGGTAGTCCGTCAGATGCAGAGAAATATCGAGGAGCTGAATATCAAGGATCCTTATTACTGCGACAGCGCGATGAGCACGTACGAGTCTCATCTTACCAACAAGTCAAACGTAAACATCAGAGATAAGACGGTCAATGATGCACTCGCGGACTTCACCGCGGCAACGGGAATCGGTATCGTTGTGGTCGTCGAGGATGCAGACGAGGTATTGCCGAGAAGCTTTGACTACTTCAGCCTCTTCATCGCGATCATTCTTATTGTCGTTGCGATAGTTCTTATAGTCGTAGCTATCAAGAACCGCAAGAAGAAGGACGAGGACGACGGAAGCTACAAGGGATCTGCAAAGAAAGAGAAGATCGACTTTGACGATTTCTGATAAGCCTTTATAATAGCAAAAATAATATCAACACGGAGAAAAGATCATGAAAAGTACAATGAAAATTTTAGCGCTGCTTTTAGCGCTTCTGATGCTGTTCACATCCTGTGATTTTTCGGGAAACGCAGAAACAGAGAGTATTACCGATACGGTCAAGGTGACCGAAGCACCCACCGAGAGCGAGTCTGAGACCGAGCCCGAGGAAGAAACCGAAGACCCGATGGAAGTATTCCGCGAGTCGTCCTCCCGTACACGTAAGGAGCTCGAATCAATGATCACGCTCGAAGAGGGCGATTGGGAAGAGGCAAAGGCAAAGCTTGATGAATTTGAGTCCTTGGCGATCGTCAGCACAGATTACGAGGCAGTTGACGCGGTCTATCTTGAATTTGAGGATATGTTCTATCACCTCGACACGCAGATAAGCCTTGCAAATATCGTTTATGACCTCAACCACAAGTCAACCGAGGCATCGAGCAGATATCTTGATAACTACGAGCTTTTCGGAGACCTTTATAACGATTATATGTTCGCTTGCAGAAACGTCTACCTCGAGTCTCCGATCAGAGACGAGCTCTTTGCAGACTGGACCGAAGAGGACATCAGAATGCTTCTCAACTACACTCCCGAATCCCAGGAGCTCAGAGAGGCGAACGAGGCATTGCTCGTTGAGTTCAATGAGCTCAGCGGTGCCGCAAACAACGAGAGAAAAGCAGAGATCTACGTTGAGATAATCAAGAACAACAACCGCATAGCAGAGCTTGCGGGATATGACAACTACTACGATTACGCGACGGTTGAGGTATACGGACGCGACTACACCGTTGAGGACACAAATGCGTTCAAGGACTATATTGCCAAGTATTTCGTTCCCAATCTTGACGCTCTTGAAAGCGGCTGGAGCGCCAAGTATGAGGGACTTAGCAATTATGGAAAGAGATACGTCCAGAATTACCTCTACGAGCCCTTTGACAAGTTTGATGAAAACTATCTCGAGCTCTACGTCAATTCCTACGATAACAGCACAGGGGAAGGCTTCAGACATCTTTTCGAGAACAGAAATATGATCTTCTCAAGCTCTCCCAACTCTCACCAGTCCGCATACCAGACCTACCTTGAGGATTACGAGACACCCTTCTGTCTCTTTGGAAGCAACGGACAGAGTCTGTCAACGATCGTTCATGAAATGGGTCACTATTATGCATCGCTCTACGTACCTCACGTTGCAAGCTACGACGTTGCGGAGACTCAGTCTCAGTCTAACGAATTCCTGCTTTTGAAGTTCATGGAAGATTACATGGACGAGGATATTTATAGCATGCTTCAGGATTATAACGTATACAATTCGGTTGCAATGATCATAGTTTGTGCGGTTATAGACGATTTTGAGCAAAAGGTATATGCTGTTGAGGAAATTGACGGCTACACGTACAACGATTTCAAGAATATAATGCTTGAGGTCTGCGCACGCTATAACGGAGCAGCTGAAAAGATAACCGATATGAACGAGTATTGGCTCGCGGTATGCCCCAACTCTCCCGTTTATTACATAAGCTACGCTACGTCGTCCATCGCTGCGCTCAACGTTCACACGATGGCACAGGAGGATGAGGCACTCGCACGCGAGACCTACAGAAAGCTCATCGAGGAGATCGATGAGACAGACGGCTTCAAGACGGTTATGGAAAAGATCGGTCTTAACAGCCCGTTCGTAGAAGAGACCTTCAAGAAAATTGAAGAGACCTTGATGAAATAATAAAAAATTATAGCCGAGGCGCAAGCCTCGGCTATAATTTAAAAAAAGATGAAAAATTTTGTCGAGGAAGTGTCAGTTATCCGGGAAAAATCCGACAATTTATTATAGGGGATATATCCCAAATGACACAAGCCGAAAGGCAGAACGGAGAGACTTATGGCTCAGGATAAAAAAGAAAACAAATTCTTATCCGACAAGGACATTGTGGATCTGTATTGGGGCAGAGACGAGAAGGCGATAGACGAGACGGATAAAAAGTACGGAAAATATCTGTACACCATCGCGTACAACATCATACATAGCAGGCTGGACTGCGAGGAGTGCTTAAACGACACCTATCTCGGCACCTGGAACGCAATTCCGCCGCAGAAGCCCGCGTCGCTGCAGAATTTTCTCTCGAGAATCACGAGAAATATCGCGATCGACAAATACAGAGAGAGAAGCGCGTCAAAGAGGATACCGTCCGAGCTTGTAGAGTCGCTTGACGAGCTCAGTGAAACGCTTTCCTACGACGGCTCGCTTGAAGAGGAGGCGGCGGTCAGCGCGGTCGCTGAGGAGCTAAACAAATTTCTGCGTGAGCTTGACGAGAGAGATCAGTTCATATTCGTCTGCAGATACTACTATTGCGACACGATATCGGATCTTTCGGGCATGCTCGGTGTGAGCGACAGAACGGTATTCAGAGCTATCTCGCGCATGCGCGAGGAGCTTCGCGAAAGACTTAAGGAAGGGGGGATAGAGGTATGAATGAAAAGCAGAGAAAAGACCTTGACGTTATCTCGCGCATAGACGAAGAGATAATCGAGAAGAACACGCAAAAAAGGATCGCGCTTTTCGGAAAAAGAAAACGCAATAAAAACATAAAGTGGATCATACCCTCAGCCGCCGCAGCAGTGCTCGTGGCGATAATGGTACCCCTGCTTCTGATGCTGCTTATCAAGCAGGTACCGATATACGAAGGAATGACGGTGCTTGAGAATTACAACGGCATATCAAGTGCGAGCATCGAGCCCGAGAGACGCGGAAACGGATTCGAGTTCCTGTCCGACAAGAAAGATAACAACGGAAACAACGGAAACAACGGAAATGGAAACAACGGCGACAACGGAAACCACAACGGACACAACAAAAAGCCTGTTGACGAGATAATCGAGGACGATCCCTCGGTAACCCTCGAGGTCCCCGACCAGAAGATGTACTATGCAAATCCGGGTCAGGATATCTACATAAACGTGCACATCTCCAACCCCGACAGCTTTGAGATACTCTCCTTCACTCTCAACGGCAAGAAGTATTCGTCATACATGTTCGAGGACGGCTCGGATATGGAGAACCTGATTCTCAAGGTCAATGTCGTCGACGCAAAGGGCATTATCGAGTATACCATCGACTCCATCAAGTACGTAGACGGAACCGATATCAAGGACGTTATAATGGAGGGCGACAGGACTATCAAGGTCGGTGTTTACTCCGAAGGAATACAGCCCAAGATAAGCACGAGCAACGAATTTATCGGCATCAATGACGTAAGCTTTGCCGCTGACCTCGCCGACAAGTTTGCTCTTATCGAAAGATGCGGAGGAAAAGCTTATGCATTTATCTGCGACGATGAAAGCGTGCTCGGAAGTAAGCCGGTTGAACTTGGAGAGAACAAGATCGAATTCAAGAATCTTAAAACAGGCACGACATACAGATACGGTGTGTTTGCCTACTATGATGCGCTTGACGGCAAGGGTATGAAGAAGCATATCCTATTTGAAAAGGAATTCACGACCAAGACTGTCGTTGCAATAGGAAATCCCACGATAGAGCAGGAGTCGATAAGCTTCAACGTTGTATTCAACGAGCTTTTTGAGAGCAAGAAGCTTTCGGCGATGACTCTTTATCTCGGTGAAAACAAGGTAGAGGAAGTGGACGTCAGTGGAGACGTTGCGAAAAAGACGTTTACTTTGACAAAGCTTCTTTCGAACAACGAGTACAAGCTGGTCATAGCATACGAAAACCTCGGCAGAACAGAGACTGTTGAATATACGTTCAAAACGTTAGAAAAAGCAACACCCGATCTCACAATAACCGAGACCGAGAAAACGCAGACCTCGTTCAAGTTTGATATTACGGTTACCGACGTTGACAAGGTTGGAGCTATCACAAAGATAGAGCTTGTTCACGGAGAGAATGTGACGAACGTTGAAGATCTCGGAACACGCGAGTTTACAAAACTTCTCTCCAACAACGACTACACCGTTAAGGTCACCTACACATACGACCTCAACGATGGAGTCGGAAAGCAAACTCTTGTAAAAGAACTGAAAGTCAAGACCGAGGCAAAGGCAACACCCGATTTCACCATCACCGAAACCGAGAAAACGCAGACCTCGTTCAAGTTTGATATTACGGTTACCGACGTTGACAAGGTCGGAGCTATCACAAAGATAGAGCTTGTTCACGGTGAGGACGTAACCAACGTTGAAGATCTCGCCACACGTGAATTTACCGATCTTCTCTCCAACAATGATTACATGGTCAAGGTAACCTACACCTACGACCTTAATGACGGTGTTGGAAAGCAGACACTTGTCAAGGAACTGACTGTCAAGACCGAGGCAAAGGCAACCCCTGATTTCACAATAACCGAAACCGAGAAAACACAGACCTCGTTCAAGTTTAATATCACTGCTACCGACGTTGACAACGTCGGAGCAATCACAAAGATAGAACTCGTGCACGGTGAGAACGTAACAAACGTCGAAGACCTCGAAACACGCGAGCTTGCCAAATTACTTTCCAATAACGACTACACCGTAAAGGTCACATACACATACGACCTCAATGACGGTGTCGGCAAGCAAACACTTGTGAAAGAATTGACTGTCAAGACCGAGGAAAAGGCAGAGCCGACGTTCACCATTAAGGAAGTAACGAGCGATACCTATAACGTAAACGGCTCCTACGATCAGACCGACGTGGATAACACGCTAATTTCCTACAACGTGTCAATATTCAAGGGTAAAGAGCTTGTCAAGGAGAACGCAGACAAGAAGATAGCCTTCGATTCTCTCAACTACTACACCGAATACACCGTTAAGATAACCTACACCTTTGACGTCAACGACGGCAAGGGAGTACAGACAAAGACTGTTGAGCAGAGCATCAAAACGTTGCCTTACTTAGACGTTAAGACGTTGGAGGTTAAAAATACCACGGCAGTATTTATTGATGAGTGCATATATGTTACGGCGGTGTTGGATAATCCGCTTAACGTTAAGGCCAAAGCGGTAACAATCAACGGCATCGAATATGCCGCAAACACCGCATCAACAAAAAACATACTCTTAGTTGATATAAAGAACGAGGGGCAATTTGACGTTGGTGAAATTCTGCTTTCTATTGAAAAGCTTACGGTGACTATAGACGGCGATGATTACACGGTAGATGTTGAAACGACATGCCAAGACAGCGCTTATATTTACATTCCTGCAAATATTTTGGATGTAGAGTTAGTTGATAAAGATAAGAATAAGGTGGATTGGATCCTAAAACAGTCCTCTGATGAAACAACAGATCGGTTTATTTTGGTTGAGTTAGGCGGCGCAGGCGTAAACGATGTTAAATCCGTAGATCTTGTCATAGATGGTGCAGATTGGACCGACAGGCAACATATCGATTCTCAAAGTATTCAAAAGATAGATGAACAGCACTTGCTTGTGCCTGTTGGTAATATTCAATCCGGTGAAATCATGAGTTTGTCCACTGTCAAGATAACGATTAATTGCGCAAGCGAATACAGTAGCTATTCAATCGGATCTAGCCTCGCAGAGGCGATATTCGTTGCCTGGGAAGTTAGGTATATTTCTTCAGTTGAGGAATTTCTTAACTGTCCTAATTACGTTTATGCTGAACTGACATGCGATTTAGACTTTTCGGGCATCACAGACTTCAGCGGAATCCGATTTGAAGGAGTATTCAACGGAAACGGATATGCAATTAAAAACGTTTCGTTCGTTGGAGATTACGGAAACGAAGATGTAGGCATTTTTAAAACTTTCCAGGGAATTCTTCGTGATGTAAAGATAGAGGATATGTTTTTATACGTTTCGGGAGGCAGATACGTAGGTGCTTTGGTAGGCAGTATGTCGGGATTCATATTGGATCCGGGAGTAAGATCAAAGGTCGAAAACTGTTCTATTAATGAAGGATCAATAATCAGCATATCAAACATCAGTGGTGGTGCCGGAATATTCATTGGCGACGGAGCCGGTGTTATTTGCAGGGATTGTGTAAATTATGCCAATGTCAGCATTGATAGCAATAACACTCAAAATTGATACATATTTTGATTTTATGGATATTAGCCTCTCTCGATAACTGCCTAAAAATTGGGAAAGCGGCTGATGATGGAAGGGTGCTGTCTTTTACTGATGAAGGCAAGGAAATATCCAGACCATAATAAAATGCAATCCCCCGTCTGCAAAAGTGATATGCACCCCAAAAGTTAGACACTTTTGGAGGTGCATATTTTTTATGGGTAAAACAGGAAGAGAAAACAGGAGATACTCGACAGAATTCAAGATGTGTGTTATAATGGACATGCGAGAACACAAATTGAGTTACAAAG